>JBKJVX010000001.1:0-30836 GCA_046717065.1 Arthrobacter sp.
CCCAAGGAGGTGCGCCGCCGTCGGCAGGTCTCCAGCGGGGAACTACTGCCAGATGGTGGCGATGGCGATGTTGAGCAGCGCCAGTCCACCCACGCCGTGCGCGAGGCCGGGGCTGACGGCCTCGCCCTTCTTGTACTTCCGGCGTCCAATGAAGGCCAGGACGCCGACAACCACGGCAATGACGAGCTTGATGCCCAGCTTTGCGTAGTTGGCGTCCATGTCCAGGGCCGGAATGAGGCCCATCAGGATGACACCGGTGAGCAACTGCGTCATGGCGCCGTCGAACTGGCGGGGGTGGACGGTGGGCTTCTTCATCTGCCCGATCCAGATGCCAACGATCATGGCCGCGCCGACGATGTGCAGGAAAACCACAATGTTATAAACGATGTTCATGGGACCAGTGTAGCCAGAGGTTCTACAGCTTGTAGTAGTTTCGGGATCATCCGGTGGCCGACGCCTCCATGGTTCTAAACGCATGGTTGTTAAACGCCGACGGCGGTACAGGCCTTGCGCTGGTCTCCCACCGCTGCCTGCACCGCCGTCGAACGTTTTAGTGCTTTACAGCCCCAGGTCTGCCTCGAAGGCGCCTTCCTCGAGGCGCGCCTTCAGCGTCTGGAGGAACCGGCCCGCGTCCGCGCCGTCCACCAGGCGGTGGTCGTACGTCAGGGACAGGTACATCATGGAGCGGATGGCTATCGAGTCGTCACCGTTCTCGTCGGCCACAACCACGGCGCGCTTCACGATGGCGCCGGTGCCCAGGATGCCCACCTGCGGCTGGTTGATGATCGGGGTGTCGAACAAGGCCCCGACCGAACCGATGTTGGTGATGCTGAACGTGCCGCCGGACAGCTCGTCCGGGCCGATCTTGCCGTCACGCGTGCGGCCTGCAACGTCGGCGATCTTGCCGGCCAGCCCGGCGAGGTTCAGGTTGCCGGCGTCGTTGATGACCGGGACCAGCAGGCCCTTGTCCGTGTCGACGGCGATCGCCAGGTGCTCGGCGTTGTGGTAGGTGATTTCCTGCTTGTCCTCGTCGTAGGCAGCGTTGAGCTTGGGGTGCTGCTTGAGTGCCTCGGCCACGGCCTTGGCGATGAACGGGAGGAAGGTCAGTTTGACGCCGTTCTGGGCCTGGAACGAGTTCTTGGCACGGGCACGGAGCTTGGCGACCTTGGTCATGTCCACTTCGTGGACCTGGGTCAGCTGGGTGGAGATCTCGAGCGATTCGCGCATGCGGCGCGCGATGACCTGGCGGATGCGCGGTGCCTTCTGCGTGGTGCCGCGCAGTGAGGAAACAGCGGCGTTGGACGCTGCCGGTGCTGATGCCGCGGGCGCTGCTGCAGGAGCTGCGGCGGGTGCGGCCTTGGCTTCAGCGGCTGCCATGACGTCCTGCTTGCGGATACGTCCGCCCACGCCGGTGCCCGAGAGCGAAGCGATGTCCACGCCGTGCTGGTTGGCAAGCTTGCGGACCAGGGGAGTAACGTAGCCGGATTCGGATCCGCCGTTGGAGGCTGCGGCCTGCGTAGAGGCAGGCGCTGCGGCAGGTGCTGCCGCGGGGGCGGGTGCAGCCTGCGGTGCCGGTGCTGCCTTCGGGGCTTCCTGGGCCGGTGCAGCCTGCGGGGCAGGTGCGGGTGCGGGTGCTTCAGCCTTGGGGGCTTCCTGGACCGGTGCCTCGGTGGACGGTGCTTCGGCAGGGGCAGCGGCTGCGCCTGAACCGATAACAGCCAGGACGGAGCCGACCTCTGCCGTTTCGTCCTCGTTGACGCGGATTTCCTGAAGGGTACCGGCGACCGGGGACGGGATTTCGGTATCAACCTTGTCGGTGGAAACTTCCAGGAGCGGCTCGTCGACCTCTACGGAATCGCCCACGGCCTTCAGCCAGCGGGTGACGGTGCCTTCGGTGACGCTTTCGCCCAGCGCCGGGAGGGTGACTTCGTGCCCTTCGCCCCCGGCTGCCGGTGCCTCCTGGGCGGGTGCCGGTGCTTCCTGGGCGGGTGCTTCCTGTGCAGGAGCCTGCTCGGCCGGGGCGGCCGCCGCGGGGGCTTCTTCTGCCGGAGCTGCTGCGGGTGCTTCTTCGGCGGGGGCGCCGCCACCGGAGCCGTCGCCGATGCGTACCAGGGGAGCGCCGACCTCGGCGGTCTCGTCCTCGGCAACCAGGATTTCCTCAATCACGCCAGCTACAGGAGAGGGGATTTCAGTGTCTACTTTGTCGGTGGATACCTCGAGCAGCGGCTCGTCCACCTCCACCCGGTCACCTACCTGCTTGAGCCAGCGGGTGACGGTTCCTTCGGTGACGCTCTCACCGAGGGCGGGCAAGTTAACGGATTCAGACATGTCGTCCCCGTTCTCCTTATTGATCTTTAGTGCGGATGATTGCTGCCTTGTTGGAAGCCTAGTGCACCCGGCATTCCGTGCCGGGTGCACCAGGCCCTGTGGTGCGTGGGGAAACTAGCCGTGAAGCGGCTTGCCCGCGAGCGCCAGGTGGGCTTCGCCCATGGCCTCGTTCTGGGTGGGGTGTGCGTGCACCAGCTGGGCCACATCCTCGGGGTAGGCTTCCCAGTTCACGATCAGCTGGGCTTCGCCGACCTGCTCGCCCATCCGGGCGCCGATCATGTGGACGCCCACCACGGGGCCGTCCTTCTGGCGGACCAGCTTGACCAGTCCTGAGGTGCCCAGGATGGAGCTCTTGCCGTTGCCGGCCAGGTTGTATTCCTGGGTCTGCACCTGGTCCTCGCCGAACTTCTCCCTGGCAGCCTTTTCGGTGTAGCCAACGGTGGCGATTTCGGGATCCGAGTAGGTGACCTTGGGGATGTTGATGTCCTCAACGATCACCGGCTTCAGGCCGGCGATTTCCTCGGCCACGAAGATGCCCTGCTGGTACCCGCGGTGGGCCAACTGGACGCCGGGGACGATGTCGCCGACGGCGTAAATGTTGCCGACGCCGGTGTGAAGGCGCTCGTTGGTGATGACGAAGCCGCGGTCGATGGTGATGCCCGCTTCCTCGTAGCCGAGGTTGGCGGTGACGGGGCCACGGCCGACGGCGACGAGCAGCAGGTCCGCTTCGAAGGTCTTGCCGTCCACCAGGGTGACCTTGACGCCGTCGTTGTTCTGCTCAACGCCCTGGAAGAACACACCAGTGGAGAACTTGATGCCGCGCTTCTTGAAGGCGCGCTCGAAGTTCTTGACGATGGTGGCGTCCTCGTTGGGAACCAGCGAGGGCAGGCCTTCCACGATGGTGACGTCCACGCCGAAGGACTTCCAGACGGAAGCGAACTCGACGCCGATGACGCCGCCGCCCAGGATGATGGCGCTCTTGGGGATGTAATCCATGGTCAGGGCCTGGTCGGAGGTAATGACCTTGCCGCCGATTTCCAGGCCGGGAAGGGTGCGGGAGTAGGACCCGGTGGCCAGGATGATGTTCTTGCCCTTGTACGCGGTGCCGTTCACCACAACGGTGTCGGTGCCCTGGAGCTTGCCCTCACCTTCGATGACGGTGATGCCCTTAGACTTGATGAGGCCCTGGAGGCCCTTGTACTTGCCGGCGATGATGCCGTCCTTGTACGCGTTGACGGCAGTGATGTCGATGCCGTCCAGGGTGACGTTAACGCCGTACTTGGCGGAGTCACGGGCGTGGTCGGCGAGCTCTGCAGAGTGCAGCAGCGCCTTGGTGGGGATGCAGCCGTTGTGGAGGCAGGTGCCACCCAGCTTTGCCTTCTCCACGAGGCCGACGGTAAGGCCAAGCTGTACGGCCCGCAGTGCGGCGGCGTATCCGCCGCTGCCTCCACCGAGTACCAGGATGTCGAATTCTTGCGCAGTTGCCTGATCGGCCACTTAAACGCTCCCTCGCGTGAACGATGACGCGTTCTCCGCGCATCATCTGGTCTTGGAACTTGCACTGCCGTGATTATGCCAGCGTGCTTGTTCTCTTGCATTTGTGACTACCGTGGTTCACCTTAGCGAACCACTTATCCATGCTCCACCTTGGTGCCGCGTTTGTGGAGCGCTTGTGTCCAGTGTCACGCGGCCCTGCGGCACAGGGAACATTCCCCGTGCCGCTGGGCGCCCGTGGCGGCCGGACTGGCCGGCGGTGTCAGGCCGCGGCGGCGAGGATGTCCTCTACGTAGGCCACCAGGGTCCGGACGGTGCAGCCCGTTCCCTGCTTGTGGGTGTAGCCGTACGGGCTGCCGTTGTTGAAGGAAGGCCCGGCGATGTCGATGTGGGCCCAGGGGATCTGTTCCCCGTCCTTGCCCTTACCGACGAACTCGCGCAGGAAAACAGCGGCCGTCATCATACCGCCGTGGCGTTCGCCGATGTTGGCCAGGTCCGCAACCTGCGAGTCGATGCTGGGACGCAGTTCCTCGGGCAGCGGCATGGGCCATACCAGTTCTCCGGCCCGGTCGGCTGCGGCCTTGAGCGGGCCGGTCACGCTGTCGGAGCCCATGACGCCGGCCGTTCGGTTGCCGAGCGCGATCAGCTGTGCGCCCGTCAGGGTGGCGACGTCGATGATGGCGTCCGGGTACTCACGGCTCGCGGCCACGATGCCGTCTGCCATGACGAGCCGGCCTTCAGCGTCGGTGTTCAGGACCTCAACGGTCTTTCCGCCGTACATGGTGAGGACGTCCGCGGGACGTGAGGCCGCGCCGGAGGGCATGTTCTCGGCAATGCAGAGCCAGGCGGTCGCCTTGACCGGAAGGCCAAGTCCGGCGAGGGCGAGGACAGTGTTAAGGACGACGGCGGCGCCCGCCATGTCGCTCTTCATGTCGCCCATGCCGAGGGCCGGCTTGATCGAGATGCCGCCGGTATCGAAGGTGATGCCCTTGCCGACAAGGGCGATCTTTGAGGTTGCCTTCGCGGGGGAGTATTCCACCTTGACCAGGCGGGGCTGGCGGGCGGAGCCCTTGCCCACGCCCATGATGCCGCCGAAGCCTTCCTTTTCAAGCCGCTTTTCATCCCAGACGGTGACCTTCACGGGCAGGCCCTTGGCCAGCTCCCTCGCCGCCTCAGCGAAGGTTTCGGGGTAAAGGTGGCTGGGCGGCTGATTGACCAGGGAACGGGTGGCGTTGACGGCCTTGCCGATCAGCCCGGCACGCCTCAGCGCAGCGTCCGTCTCCTTGTGGCTGGCGAACTCCGTGAAGATGACGGCGTTCGCGACCGGATCCTTCAGCCCGTCCTTCGAGGAACGGAATTCAGTGAAGGAATAGGCGCCGAGGGCGGCACCCTCGGCGACTGCCGCGACGTCGGCAACTGACGCCGTCGGAAGGGCAAGGACAACCGTTGCGAGGCCGGCAAGCTGGCGGACAGCGGAACCGGCCGCCCGGCGCAGGGCCTCTCCCGTGAGCGGCTCCGCAGCGGAGACCTTGCCGGTGCCGGCGAGGACCAGGATTCCGGCGCCCGTCTCCGGAAGGCCCGGGAGGCGGACGATCTGGTCTGCGGCCCCGGTGACGTCCAGGGACTTGAGGGACTGCGCCAGGGCTTCTGCACTCTTTGCGGTCAGCGGGTTGTCCAGGAGGACGGGTCCGTCAGTGCCCTTTCCCACGCCGATGACCACTGCGTCACTGGGGCTCTTCTTCAGGTCCCTTGAGAGGGTACTAAGGTTGATTTCAGTATTCTTGACCACAGGGATCAGTCCTCAATTCTCGAGAGATGTTCGTAGCAGGGATGCATGTTCGGCGCTCTGCCATGGATGCCCGGATGCTATCGTTCGGGACGCAGTCCGGGTGTCTGCAAGCCCGTCTGGCAGGCCAGTTCCGATCGTAGCCCGTCCCTGCCCGCGCCGGTGTATTTCCTGAGAGGTGCGCCACACCGGCGGCAGGAATGTGCGGCTGCCCTGCGGCGTTGTAGAAGATGTCCACCCGCACCTATGAAAGGAACATGCCGTGCTTGAACGGATCTCCGGCTCCCTGCTGGACCCTGACTCGCTCTATGCGAGCAACATTGAGCTGTTCCACAGCCCCGAACTCCGCGGGCTGGATTTGGTGATGGGTTTCACCGGGTTCGCCGATGCCGGTCACGTAGTGAAGCAAATCAACGCTGAACTGCTGGACACTCTCGACGTCCGGCCGGTTGCAGTCTTCGATGCCGACCAGCTCATCGATTACCGGTCGCGCAGGCCTCACGTGACGTTCGTCGAGGACCACCTGCAGGATTACCAGGAGCCGACGCTCGCCCTCTACCGGCTTATCGACGGCCTGGGCAAGCCCTTCCTGCTGCTGGCAGGGTTCGAGCCCGACCTGCAGTGGGAACGGTTCGCGCGGGCAGTGGTGGGCATCGTGGAGAAGCTGGACGTCAACCTGGTCACCTGGATCCACTCCATTCCCATGCCCGTGCCCCACACGCGTCCTGTGGGCGTGACGGTGCACGGCAACAGGCCCGAACTGATCGAGGGCATCTCCGTATGGAAGCCAACGGTGGAGGTTCCCGCAGCGGTAGGCCACATCCTGGAACTCCGCCTGGTGGAAGCCGGCCGCAACGTCGCCGGCTACGTTATCCACGTGCCGCACTACCTTGCCGAGGCGGAATACCCCACCGCCGCCGTCGCAGGACTTGAATACCTGGGTGCAGCCACCTCGCTGATGCTGCCCTCGGACAGGCTCCGCGAAGCCGGCCGCGAAGTCAGCCGCCAGATCGCCGAGCAGATTGATGCCTCCGAGGATGTCCAGCAGGTGGTGTCGCGCCTCGAATCCCGGTACGACGAAAAGGCCGAAGGCACGGTCCGCCGCTCGCTCCTTGCGGACGAAAATGACGAGCTTCCCAACGCGGATGTCCTCGGTGCTGCCGTCGAGGCCTACCTCGCCCGCGAGAACCCCGGCCAGTAGCGGAACCGGCTGCTGCCGGGGTGGCCAGGGCTGTCCGGGCATAATGAAGGGGTGACTGCACCCCGCGCCTGGCTGATCTGGACCGTTGGAATCTTCGGGTACCTTGTGGCGGTTTCCCAGCGCACGTCCTTTGGCGTGGTGGGCCTGGAGGCCACCGAGCGCTTCCACGCCAGCGCGTCCGCCATCTCGTTCTTTACCGTCCTCCAACTGCTGGTCTATGCAGGACTCCAGATCCCCGTGGGCCTGCTGGTGGACCGGTTCGGCTCGCGCGCCATGATCGCCGGCGGTGCCCTCCTGATGGGCCTGGGCCAGCTCCAGCTGGCGTTCGCCGACAGTATTCCCGGGGGTGTAGCCGGACGGGTCCTGGTGGGCGCCGGGGACGCGATGACTTTTATCTCGGTGATCCGCCTGATTCCGCTCTGGTTTGCGCCCGCCCGGGTGCCGCTCGTGACCCAGCTAACGGGTATGTCCGGCCAGCTGGGGCAGCTGTTCAGTGTCATTCCCTTCGCCTTCGTGCTTCACGCGTCGGGCTGGACCCCGGCGTTCCTGATGCTGGCCGGGATGTCCGGACTCGCCGTCGTCCTGGTGTTGCTGCTCCTGCAGGACGTGCCGCCCGGCACCCCGCGGCCGCAGGCACAGCAAGGCCTGAAGGCCACAGGAGCCTCGCTGGCCCGTGCCTGGCGCCAGCCGGGGACCAGGCTGGGACTGTGGAGCCACTTCACCATCCAGTTCAGCGGTACTGTCTTCGCAATGACCTGGGGTTACCCGTTCCTCCTTTCCGGGCAGGGCCTCGACGCCGGAACGGTCGCCGCGCTGATGGCGCTCTACGTGGCAACGGCCATGGCAGTGGGACCGTTCATCGGCCGCTTCGTTTCCCGTCACCCGCTGAGGCGTTCAACCATGGTCCTGCTGATCGCCGCTGCCACCGGCGGAGCCTGGGCAGCCGTACTGCTGACGCCGGGGCGGGCACCCTTGTGGCTGCTGGCCGGCCTGGTGGTGGTGCTCGCTATCGGTGGGCCCGGCTCGATGATCGGCTTCGACTTCGCCCGCACCTTCAATCCTGCGCACCGCATTGGCACCGCGACGGGCATCGTCAACGTGGGCGGCTTCATCGCCGCGCTGATCGCGATCTTCCTGATCGGCCTGGTGCTGGACGTGCTGTACGCGAGCGGGTTCTCCAACGGAGTCCTGTACGGGCTGGCCCCGTTCCGGATCGCACTCAGTGTCCAGTTCCTGCTGCTCGGCTTCGGGGCCGCAGCCATGCTGGTGTGCCGCCGGAAGGTACGGCGGCAGATGGCTGCCCAGGGTGTTGTGGTCCCGCCGCTGCGCAGCGCGCTGGCCCGCCAGCGGCGCGAACACCTGGCCCGGCGCAGCCAGGCGGCCGCTTCAGACGACTGACTGGTCCTCCACAGGGCCGGCTGCATGGCGGCGGTTTCCACATAGCTGCGGCCCTTACTGTCGAGTGGCCCCTTGGCCGGCGAATGCTGGAGCCATGACATCTCCAGAACGGCTCACAGTCCGCGGCCCGGAAGACATCCTGGGTTTCATTCCCCATTCGCTGGGATACTGGCCGGCGCAGAGCCTCGTGGCCATAACGCTGCAGGGCAAAAGGGTGGGGGCCACCCTGCGGCTGGATCTTCCCGGACCGGACGTCCTTGCCAATCCGGCAAAATTCCTGCGCGCCGTGCGGCGCTACCTCGAGGCGGACAAGGAGGCTGACGGCACATTGCTGGCGATCTTCACCAGCAATGGCGGCGCGGCGTCGCCGTCGCGGTACGACGGTTTGCTGGCCGGCCTTGACTCCATGCTGGAAAGGGCTGGGATGCCAGTCCGGGAAGCCTGGTACGTCGGGGATGATTTCTGGCGGGAGGTTTGGTGCCTGGATGTTTTATGCTGCCCTCTGCCAGGGCGTCCCATCCAGGAAATCCGCGACAGCCTGCTCAACACCGAGATGGTGTTCCGGGGAAGCAGCATTGGACCGGCACCGGAACAGCGGCAGCCGGCCAGCGCTGTTCCTGCCCTCCATCGCGCCGCTGTGCTGGAAGCGGAGGCTGTGTGGTCGGCCCAGCTGGACCTTCGGCGGCAGAGCCGGCCTCAGTTTGCCACGGTGCTGGGTCAGTGGGAGGCGGTACTGGCCCGCCCGGCCGGGGACCTGCAACGCCCGTCGGTACACCGTGACGCCTTCCTGCGGGCCACGCTCCTGGTGCCCGCCTGGCGCGACGCCGTCCTCGTCATGGCGGCGGCGGGGAAAACAGCGGCTGCAGCCGGGGCAGAGGAGTTCGGGATTTTCAGCCAGGACGCACAGTTGGGGCCGATGGCACCCGGGGCAGAACAGACCGGGCCGGAAGAAGTGCCATCCGCAGCGGATGGCAGCGCTTTTCCGTCCTTCGCGCTACCGGACCAGTGCGGGGAAGGCTTCCTGATGTTCGGCGGGCAGGAGGGAACTCCCGGCTACGGAAACGTCCTGATGGGGCAGGAGCCAGCCGTTCCCCAATGGCACAGCCTTGACGCGCTCGACCTCGTCCTAGAGCACCTCGCCATGATGGGTGGGCCGCCGGCCGCGGCTGCATTTACGGGAAGGGGCTGGATCGCGTGGTGCCGCGGTCGCGGTTCGTACTCGGCGGCGTACCTGGGGGAGGCGCTCGACATCGAACCCGGGTACCGGCTCGCAGAGCTGCTGCTGGAAATGGTCCGCCGGGGTACGTTGTGCGGCTGGGCAGCGCGGAAGGAGGCTGCCTGGCAAAAATTCGGACCGGAAGCCGCCTGAAGGCGAAGACGGCAGGAAATGGGGGGTTAGGCCCTATTCCGGGAAATCATGAGACAATGGAGGCCGAGACCCGGTTGGGTCCGTGTATCGAGTGCTTGTAATGTCCGCTGTATGGGAACATTACGGCCGCTCCGGCAGTTCTATTTATAGACTCTGCCGGCCGTGGTGGCGCTTGGTTTTCACCACGGACTTGACAGGGTCATAGTGGTGTTGCCCGTATGGTGATTCCACAGACCGCCGCTAGAAAGGTTTTCTGTGACCCCGTCTTCCACGAAGAAGGACCCCGCCGCCCAGGACGAACTGTCCGCCGAGGAGAAGCAGGCTGCAACAAACGCCAAGCGGGCCGCCACGCGGGCAGCCAACAAGGCTTCTGCCGGTGAAGCTGGTGCGGACGGCAAGCGTGAGCCCAAGAAGCGCGGGCCCAAACCCGGCGCGAAGGCTGCTGCTGAGGCGGCCGGTAAATCAGCCGGTGACACGGACGCCGAAGACGTCGAAGAAGTCGAGGAAGACCTCGATGAGACCATCCTCGAAGGCCCTGATGTTGTTGAGGAGGACGCCGAGGCCGATCCCGTCAAGGGAGCCGCCGGCTCCGGCAAGGGCTTCGTCTACTCCGACGCAGATGACGATGACGCACCTGTCCAGCAGGTCATGTCCGCCGGAGCTACCGCCGACCCTGTTAAGGACTACCTGAAGCAGATCGGTAAGGTCGCACTGCTCAACGCCGAGCAGGAAGTGGACCTTGCGCTCCGGATCGAAGCCGGCTTGTTCGCAGAAGAGAAAATCAATGCGGACGACGGCTCGATGGATCCGAAGTACAAGCGCGAGCTTGAATTCATCATCCATGACGGCAAGCGCGCCAAGAACCACCTGCTGGAAGCCAACCTCCGCCTCGTGGTCTCGCTGGCCAAGCGTTACACCGGGCGCGGCATGCTGTTCCTGGACCTGATCCAGGAAGGCAACCTCGGCCTGATCCGTGCAGTGGAGAAGTTCGACTACACCAAGGGCTTCAAGTTCTCCACGTACGCCACCTGGTGGATCCGCCAGGCAATCACGCGTGCCATGGCCGACCAGGCTCGCACCATCCGTATTCCGGTGCACATGGTTGAAGTCATCAACAAGCTGGCCCGCGTCCAGCGCCAGATGCTGCAGGACCTCGGCCGTGAACCTACGCCCGAAGAGCTGGCGCTCGAACTGGACATGACTCCCGAAAAGGTCGTCGAAGTCCAGAAGTACGGCCGCGAGCCCATCTCGCTCCACACGCCCCTGGGCGAGGACGGCGATTCCGAGTTCGGTGACCTGATCGAGGACTCCGAGGCTGTTGTCCCGGCCGACGCCGTGAGCTTCACGCTCCTGCAGGAGCAGCTTCATTCCGTGCTGGATACGCTCTCTGAGCGCGAGGCCGGAGTGGTGGCCATGCGGTTCGGCCTCACTGACGGACAGCCGAAGACTTTAGACGAAATCGGCAAAGTCTACGGAGTCACGCGCGAGCGTATCCGCCAGATCGAATCCAAGACCATGTCCAAGCTCCGCCACCCCTCGCGGTCGCAGGTGCTGCGGGACTACCTGGACTAGAAGCAGCACCCATCACAGGCGGCCCGCCGGCTGCCGTGCCCGTATCGGGCGCGGTACCCGGCGGGCCGCTTTTTGCTTGAATCAACTTAAAAAGATTGGGACCCCACCTTCCGGTGGGGTCCCAACAGCTTCAGCCAAGCTAGTCGATTTCTACGGCAGCCTTCTCGTGAAGCTTCCCCGTCTCATCGTGCCAGTCGGAGCTCAAGGGCTTGAGCGTTGCCTCAACTGCACGGGCGTGGTGGCCGCAGAAAAGAAGCTCACCACCGGAGGACTCCAGTACAACCCGGACATATGCCTGGGCTCCGCAACGATCGCACCTGTCCAGTGCGTTGAGTGTGCGGTCTGCCACTGCTGTTGTCATGTCGGCCTCCTTAGTAGATCAGTACGTCTATATAACCAGCATTCGTAACAAAACCATCGCAAGGATGGGGCAAGTTCGCTGTGCGCGTAGCCGCAAGAATGGATCAAGATCGCGTCACAGCCACGCGTGAAGTGCCACGTGGCGTGGCGCACACGCTCCAGCAGGTGTGGGAGTCGGTACTGCCGGGCCGGGCCGACTACCCTTGGAAGAGCGATCCCAGCCCGCTGTTCCGTCCCTGAAGGAGTTCATCACCAGTGGCACCAAGTTCTGATTACACTGCCCGGCACCTGTCTGTACTGGAGGGCCTCGAAGCCGTCCGCAAGCGCCCGGGCATGTACATCGGCTCCACTGACTCCCGCGGCCTGATGCACTGCCTGTGGGAAATCATCGACAACTCGGTGGACGAGGCGCTGGCCGGATTCGGCCACGACATCAAGATCATCCTGCACGCGGATAACTCCGTGGAGATCCACGACGACGGCCGCGGCATCCCCATCGACAAGGAACCGAAAACGGGGCTCACCGGCGTCGAGGTGGTCTTTACGAAGCTCCATGCGGGCGGCAAGTTCGGCGGTGGCTCGTACACTGCTTCCGGCGGCCTGCACGGTGTGGGCGCCTCCGTGGTCAACGCACTGTCCTCCCGCCTCGATGTTGAGGTTGACCGGGGCGGAAAAACGTACAAAATGTCCTTCCGCCGGGGCGAGCCCGGACGCTTCAAGGACACCGGGTCCAAAATTGATCCGGCCGCGCCGTTCACGGCGTTCGTGGATGACTCGGTGCTGGACGTGGTGGGCAAGGCCAAGCGGGGCGTCACGGGAACCAGGATCCGTTACTGGGCAGACCGGCAGATTTTTACCCCGGACGCAAAGTTTTCCTACGAGGAACTCGCCGCAAGGGCACGGCAGACGTCCTTCCTGGTGCCCGGCCTCAAACTGACGGTCCGTGATGAGCGCAAAGTCCCGGGGACGCCCGGCGAGTCCGGACCCCACGAGGAGGTCTTTCACCACGACGGCGGCATCTCCGAATTCGTTGAGTTCCTTGCCGCCGATCCCGCCGTCACCGATGTGTGGCGGCTGCACGGCTCCGGAAAGTTCAAGGAGACGGTTCCCGTGCTGGATGAGCGGGGGCACAGCCAGCTTGCCGAGGTGGAGCGGGACTGTGAGGTCGATGTGGCGCTGCGGTGGGGGATCGGCTACGACAGCACGGTCCGGAGCTTCGTCAACATCATCTCCACGCCTAAGGGCGGAACCCACCAGTCCGGTTTTGAGCAGGCCCTCGTCAAGACCTTCCGCAAAGCAGTGGAAAGCAACGCCCGCAAACTCAAGGCCGGCAACGACAAAATCGAAAAGGACGACATCTTCGCCGGCCTCACCGCCGTCCTGACCGTCCGCCTGGCCGAGCCGCAGTTCGAAGGGCAGACCAAGGAGATCCTGGGCACCTCGGCCGTGCGGGCGATCGTTACCAAGGTCGTAGAGCGCGAGGTCAACGCCAAGCTCACCTCCGCCAACAGGAACGACAAGGCACAGTCCGCCCTGCTTCTGGAAAAAATCGTCAACGAGATGAAATCCCGCATCTCGGCCCGCGTGCACAAGGAAACGCAGCGGCGCAAGAACGCGCTGGAAACCTCGTCCATGCCCACCAAGCTCGCTGACTGCCGCACGGACGACGTCGAACGTTCCGAACTTTTTATTGTGGAAGGCGACTCGGCGCTGGGAACCGCCAAGCTGGCGAGGTCCTCGGACTTCCAGGCCCTGTTGCCCATCCGCGGCAAGATCCTGAACGTCCAGAAAGCCTCGGTGGGGGATATGCTCTCCAACGCCGAATGCGCGGCCCTTATCCAGGTGGTGGGGGCAGGGTCCGGACGCAGCTTCGACATCGCCGCCGCCCGCTACGGCAAGGTCATCCTGATGACGGACGCGGACGTGGACGGCGCGCACATCCGCACGCTGCTCCTCACCCTTTTCTTCCGCTACATGCGCCCTATGATCGAGGAAGGCCGGGTCTTCGCCGCGGTGCCGCCGCTGCACCGGGTGGAAGTGATCAACGCGGGCCAGAAGGCCAACGAAATGATTTACACCTACTCCGAAGCCGAGCTGCACGTGCTGCTGGCTCGGCTGGCGAAGGAGGGCAAGCGCTACAAGGAACCCATCCAGCGCTACAAGGGCCTGGGTGAGATGGATGCTGAACAGCTGGCCGAAACCACCATGGACCCCCGGCACCGTACCCTCCGCAAGGTGGGGATCGAGAACGCCAAGCAGGCGGAGGAGATCTTCGACCTGCTGATGGGCTCGGATGTTTCGCCGCGCAAGGATTTCATCATCGCGGGCGCCGCGAGCCTGGACCGGGAGCGCATCGACGCCTGACGGCAAGTGGGGCCGCGCCTTCAGGCCCGTGCAGGAGGCTGTTCAGGCAGTACGACGGCGGGCGTCAGCCCAGCAGGCCCGGCACCACCAGCAGGGCCGTCGGCAGGGCCAGCAGGAGGACACAGCCTGCCAGCACCAGGCTGCGGATGGTCGAGGACAGCTCCGGCTGCGGGGAGAGCAGCCGGCTGACCCGTGACGCGGTGGTACGGGCCGAGTCCGAGCCGGATGTTCCCCCCGCGGAATCCAACCCGGCCAGGGCCAGGCTTGGGGCGCCGGAACGAATTTCCACGTCACCGGCAGCCGCTGGCGAACCGCTGGCCACGATGGCGATGGCCTTGATCAGCGTGGCCTTGCTTTCGGTCTTGAGCGCGACGTCGTCGGCCAGCATCTCGATCAGGGAGTTGACTGACTCCTGGGCGAGGCGGGTGGTGGGCAGCCAGGGAAGTGCCTGGCGCCAGGCGGCGAAAGCCCAGAGCAGCAGGTGGTGCCGCTGGCTCAGGTGGGCGTTTTCGTGGATCAGCACCGCGCGGAGTTCAGCCGGCTCAAGGGCTGCCATCAGGCCATCGGACAGCACGGTCACGGACCGCGCGCCGCCGGGGAGGCAGTAAGCCACAGGCGAATCGTGGTTGATGACCAGCGTCCCGGTTCCTTCGGCGGAGGGAGAAGCAAGGAGCGCGAGAAGCTCGCGGTGCCGCCGCCGCTGGCGTTCGATCTTGTAATACGTCAGCAGCAGGGTGAACACCAGGTGGGCCGTCAGCAGTGCCGCGGCGGACAGCGCGAAGATATGCCAGAAGCCCAAGGCGGTGGTGGGAGCGTTGAAAAGCACCATCCCAGCCAGCGCCCGAAGACCGGCGATGAGGTTATCGCCGATGGGTTCCAGGCCGTACACCAGCATGGCGCCGATCATGGACAGCCCGCCGGCCAGTGCGATGGCCTGCCAGAGCAGCATGGCCGTAAAGGGGGAGCGCGCGGGCCACTGCGCCCTCGAGAGGAGGATAGGAACCGGCCACGCCAGGACTATCGCAAGGACCGCCAGCAGGTACGAGGCCCAGAACATGGTCCGTTAGAGGTGGCCAAGCAGTTTGCGCAGAGTCTCGGCTTCACCTTCGGAAACGGATCCGATGAAACGTGCCAGCACGGCCTCGCGGTCCGGAGCCGACCCCAGTACTTCGTGCATCAGCTCGGCGGTGTGGTCCTCGCGGCTTGACACTGCCTGGTAGCGGTGTGGACGGGTGCCCCGCTCGCGTTCCACCAGGCCTTTTTTCTCCAGCCGGGACAACACGGTGAGAACCGTGGTGACGGCGAGTTCCTTACCCTCGTGCCCGGCCGCACCATCCTGGCCCACAGATGTCTGCGCAAGCCGGTCCCGCAAAGTGTTCGCGGTGGCTGCTTCATGGCCCGCCCAGAGCAGGTCCATCACTGCCCGTTCCAGTTCACCAAGACTAGCCATTGCACTTTTCCTTTGTTTCCCCGCACCGCAACTGAGGGGCTGCGGTGACTTCATGCGTGTGTTCCAACTACAGGATCCAATTTACCCCGATTCACCGCCACTTTCTACATTGGGTAGAACATAAGGCCTGCGCGTCCGGTGGAGAACCCGGGGAGGGTGCGTCAGCGCGTTTTACTGTGCGGCCGGCGTTGTTCTACACTTTGTAGAAGTTAGAGTTTCTACAGAATGTAGAAAACCTGCACCGGCTGACAGTAGGGACCGCCTTGGACGCTTTGGACGCTCTGGAAATTGCACGCTGGCAATTCGGCATCACCACCGTTTACCACTTCATGATGGTCCCGCTGACCATCGGCCTGGGGCTGGTCGTGGCTGTGATCCAGACTGCCTGGCACCGCACCGGCAAACCTGAATACCTCCGGATGACCAAGTTCTGGGGAAAGCTTTTCCTCATTAACTTCATCATGGGCGTGGCCACCGGCATCGTCCAGGAATTCCAGTTCGGAATGGCCTGGAGCGAGTACAGCCGCTTTGTGGGCGACGTCTTCGGTGCACCCCTGGCGCTCGAGGCGCTCCTGGCCTTCTTTGTCGAATCCACCTTCCTGGGCCTGTGGATCTTCGGCTGGAAGCAGCTGAAGCCGGGCGTCCACCTTGCGTGCCTCTGGATCGCGGTGGTGGGCTCGGTGTTCTCCGCGTACTTCATCATCGTGGCCAACAGCTGGATGCAGCACCCCGTAGGTGTGGAGATGATTGACGGCCGGCCCGTGATGACGGACGCCTGGGCAGTCTTCACCAACAACACTGCGCTCGTTGCAGTTCCCCACACGCTGTTCGGCGCCCTCGCCGTCGCCGGCGGCTTCCTGCTAGGCATCGCCTGGTACCACCTGTGGCGGAGGCGGCGCGACGGCGTCGACACCGTGGGTGCCGACGGCAAGGTGGTCCCCGGTGAGGCAGGGGACATCCCCGGCCGTGACAAGAATGACCACAAAGTCTGGATCCGGTCACTTCGCATCGGCGCAGTGGTGGCCATGATCTCCTTTGCCGGGACCGCCCTCACCGGAGACCTCCAGGGCAAGCTGATGTTTGAGCAGCAGCCCATGAAAATGGCTGCGGCAGAAGCAGCCTGCCACGACGGCACCGGCTTCTCCGTCCTGAGCATCGGCAACCTCGGCTCCCAGAACTGCGATGACATCGTTGCCCTGATCGAGGTCCCCGGCATCCTTTCCTACCTGGCCAAGGGCGACTTCACCACCGAAGTCCAGGGCGTCAACAGCCTCCTGCCCCAGTACAAGGAGGCCTACGGAACGCACCTGCCGGAGAACCCCATCTACGGCGATCGTGCCGGCCAGGAAATCGACTACCTTCCGGTCATGGAGGTCACCTACTGGGGCTTCCGCATGATGATCGGGTTCGGCGGGCTCGCCGCCCTCGCGGCCCTGGTGGCCCTCTGGCTCACCCGCAACGGAACCGTCCCGGAATCCCGGTGGCTGATGCGCCTCGCCGTCTTCGGAATCCTCGCCCCCTTCGGAGCCAACGCAGCGGGCTGGATCTTCACCGAGATGGGCCGCCAGCCGTTTGTGGTGGCGCCCAACCCCGATCCCAACGGCATCGACCAGGTCTTTATGTTCACCGCGGCTGCTGTCTCACCCGGTGTCACCGCCGGGGAACTGCTGGCGTCACTCATCACGCTCACGGCCATCTACGCGATGCTGCTGGTGGTGGAAGTGAAACTGCTGGTCAAGTACATCCGGGGCGGAGTGGTGTCGGCCATGCCGGAACTGGTCCACGCACCCGTTGACGAAAACGAGGACGCCACCCCAGGCCCGGGCGGGCAGGGCGGCGGAAAATCCGCAGACGACGTCCTGGCCTTCGCCTACTAGTCCCCGCCAATAGTCCCCGCCAAAGAAGAGCAGAGGAAACGAAGAATGGAACTGCTGCCAACCATCTGGTTCATCGCCATCGCGGTGCTGTGGACCGGCTACCTCTTCCTTGAGGGCTTTGACCTGGGCGTGGGGATGCTGATGAAGCTGTTCGCCCGGGACAACACCGAACGCCGCGTCCTGCTCAACACCGTAGGCCCGGTTTGGGACGGCAACGAGGTCTGGCTCCTGACCGCCGGCGGTGCAACCTTTGCCGCGTTCCCGCTCTGGTACGCGTCCCTGTTCTCCGCCTTGTACCTTCCGCTGCTGGTGGTACTGGTTGCCCTGATCTTCCGGGCCGTGGCCTTCGAGTACCGCGGCAAGGTGGACACGGATCAGTGGCGGGCCAGGTGGGACTGGGCCATCGCGCTGGGATCCTTCTTCGCTGCCTTCGGCGTGGGTGCAGCCCTGGCCCTGACCACTACCGGCCTTCCCCTGAACGCCAACGGGGACCGCGAAGGGGGGCCGCTCGCCTGGTTCAGCGGCTACGCGGTGCTGGGCGGACTCGCCGTCGTCGGATTCTCGCTGGTACACGCCCTCGCCTTCCTGGCACTGAAGACCGACGGCGATGTGCGGCACCGTGCGCGGAAGTGGTTTGTCCGGCTGCTTCCCGTCCTGCTCCTGCCCATTGCAGGCTGGGCCCTGAGCATCCAGTTCCTCGACGGCAAGGCCTGGACCTGGGCGCTGATCGTGCTGGCGGTTGCTGCGGCGGCTGCAGCCTGGGCCATGGCCCGCAAGGCGGCGGAAGGCAAGGCCTTCGTGGCTCTGGGAGCCTTCCTGGCGCTGGGTTCGGCGTCCATCTTCGGCGCTGTGTTCCCTGTGGTGCTGCCGTCCACGCTGAATGAAGCTTTTGACCTGACCATTTCCAACGCCTCATCCTCCGACTACACTCTGGGCCTTATGAGTGTCGTGGCAGCGTTCGGCCTGCCCCTGGTTATCGCCTACCAGGCCTGGACCTACTGGGTGTTCCGGAGGCGGGTCAGTGCGGCGCACATTCCGGAAGCCCACAGCTTCCTGCCGGCCATCGCCGCCAAGGCCTTCACCACCAAGGGCTGACATGCGTCCAACTTTCCCGCCCGGACCCGCCACCCTGTCAGCCATCTACTGGCTGGGACTCCTCGCCGCCCTCAAGGCGTTGTCGCTGGTCCTGATCGGGCAGGCTGTCGCCTCGGCTCTCGCCGGACTCGCGGTGGGAAACCTGGCCTGGGCGGACCAGATGGCAGTTGGCATGGCGGGAGTGGTACTGCGGTCCCTCACCGTGTGGGGGCAGGCAGTGGCATCCCGCCGCGCTGCCCTGGGCATCAAGGAGGAGCTGCGCTCCGGTTTGCTGGAGAGGGCGCTGCGCAACGGCGTCCGCGGCACGGGGCCGGCCGACGGCGGACTGGCAGTGCTCGCCACCCGCGGACTGGATGCGCTGGACAGCTACTACACCCAGTTCCTGCCCGCACTCGTAAACTGCGCGGCCATCCCGCTCCTGATAGGGGCCCGCATCCTCTTCGCCGACTGGGTGAGTGCAGTAGTCACCGTCCTGACCGTTCCGCTGGTGCCGCTGTTTATGGTGCTGATCGGCCGGTACACGGAGGACAACGTCCGCGAGGCACAGGCGTCCCTCGCCAGGCTCTCCACCCACATGCTGGAACTCGCCAAGGGACTGCCGGTCCTGGTGGGCCTGGGCCGCGCCACCGCCCAGCGCAGGGCACTCGAGGACATCTCCGAGGAATACCGTGCCCGCACCATGGGAACACTGCGGACCGCATTCCTCTCGGCGCTGGCCCTGGAGCTCATCGCCACCATCTCCGTGGCCGTGGTGGCTGTTTTCATCGGTGTCCGGCTCGTCCATGGCGACATGCCGCTGGAGGCCGGCCTGCTGGCCCTGATCCTCGCACCGGACTGCTACCTGCCGCTGCGCGAACTGGGCACAGCCCACCATGCCAGTGACGACGGCCGAGTCGCGCTCGCCGAAACAACTGCAGTGACTGATGCGCCGGAGCCGCAGCCGCTTCGGACAGCCGGCAGGCCTGGCGCGCCCATTACCGTCAGCGGCCTTACCGTGAGGTACGAAGGACGGTCCCTGCCCGCCGTCGGACCGCTCAGTTTCAGCGCCCCGCAGAGCAGGATCACTGCGCTGGACGGACCCAGCGGCGCCGGCAAAAGCACGGTGCTGGGCGTTCTGGCCGGGACCATCGGCCACGGAGGCGGCACCACGGTCAACGGCACCATCACGGGCCTGGACCGCACCAAAATTGCCTGGGTTCCGCAGCATCCGGTCATGGTGGCGGAGACGGTACTCGACGAGATCGTGCTCTACCTGTCGGGCGGTTCCAACCTTGAAACAGTTGAACACCGGCGCCAGGGAGCGGAAGCCGCAGCCCGCGCCTGCCTGGTCCGGGCTGCAGCCGGACACCTTGCTGCGAAACACCCTGCGGAACTGAGCCCGGGAGAGCTCCGCCGCGTAGCCCTGGCCCGCGGCCTGGCACGGATCGAGGCCGGCGCCACCGTCCTGCTGCTGGATGAGCCCACGGCGCACCTGGATGATGTATCGGCGGCACTGGTGGAAGACACCATCAGGAAGCTCCGGGGACAGGTGACTGTCATCCTGGTGGCGCACGAGGACCGAACCCGTGCCCTCGCGGAACACGTGGTGCCGGTGGGCGGGCACGGCGCCGCGGCCGCGGCTGCCGGACACCCCGCGTATGTTGCCGACTCCCTCCCTGAAACTGTGATGCCGAACGTGCCTGCACCGGCTGCCTCGTCACCTGCGGGGCAGCCGGGCACTGCAGGGACTCCCGCCGCACCTGCCGGCAAACACCACCTGGGCAAACGCGGTGCCGCCCGGCTGTTGGCCGCACTCCTGGCGCCCGTGCGGGGCAAGTTTGCCGCCGCAGCCCTGGTGGGCACCCTGGCAGCGGTGTTCGCCGTCGCCCTGTCCGGGCTGTCCGGCTGGCTTATTATCCGCGCCAGCGAGCAGCCGCCCATCCTGTACCTGCTGACCGCGATCGTTGGGGTGCGGTTCTTCGGAATCGGCCGCGCTGTGCTCCGATACTGTGAGCGGCTCCTCCTGCACGATGCGGTGTTTGCTGCCCTCACGGAGTTGCGGGGCCGGCTGTGGGAGTCCCTGAGCCGGCGGGCGCTGCCGCTCCGCCGCCTGTTGCAGGGCGGGAACGTCCTCGGAACGGTGATTGACGACGTCGATACCGTCCGGGACCTCCTGCCGCGCGTTGTCCTGCCGCCGGTCACAGCGCTCGCGGTTTCAGTTCTGGCCCTTGTCGCCGCGTCCTTGCTGGTGCCTGCTGCGCTTCCTGCAGTGATCGCGGCCAGCGTGGCGGGCCTCCTGCTCGCTCCGGCAGCCGCACTCTGGGGCGACCGCAAGTCCGCCACCGCCGAGCAGCTCCTCCGCTCCGGGGTCCTGCGCCGCGTTTCGGCAGCCCTTGACGCCCGTGCCGAGCTCCACGCCAATGGCGCAGCTCCCCGCGTCCTCAACGAGTTGCGGGCCGAAGACCGCGAGGCCACCAAGGCTTCCCAGCGTTCGGCCTGGGCAGACGGACTGGGACAGGCCATCACCACCGCAGCGTGCGGTGCCGCCGCCCTGGGTGCCGCCCTGCTGGCGGGTCCGGCGGTGCTCGCCGGCCAGCTCGCGCCGGCGACGGCGGCCGTGGTGGTCCTGCTGCTCCTGGCTTTGGTGGAGCCGTTCGCAGCAATGACGACGGCGGTGCGCCAGTTCCCCGCGCTGCGGACCGTGATGCAGCGCGTGGCAGCGTCCGGGGCGCTGGAGGCGGACACCCGGGACCACAGGGTGCGGGACGATCTTCGGGGAGCCACTGGCGATGGCCTGCAGAATGTTCCTGCCCGCCCGGGCGGCCTTCCCGGCGTCGAACTGGCAGGCCTCTCAGCCGCCTGGCCCGGCGGTGCTCCCGTGTTCTCCGGCCTGGACGCCGTGGCGGAACCGGGGAGGTGGCTGGCCGTCACCGGCCCATCGGGGTCGGGGAAGTCCACGCTGCTGTCGGTGCTGCTCGGCTTTCTGCCGGTTGCCGCCGGACGGGTGGGCGTGACCGGGCGGGCTGCCTGGTGCCCCCAGGAAGCGCACCTGTTTGATTCCACCATCCGGGGGAACCTGCTGCTGGGCCGGCCCGGCTCAGATACCGGAACCGCCGGAAGCGGGAAAGAAGCCGACAGCGACATGAGAGCCGCGCTGGCGTCGGTGGGCCTGGCCGGCCTGCTGGAGCGGCTGCCGGCGGGCCTGGACACACGAATCGGTCCGGGCGGGGCGTTCCTCAGCGGTGGGGAGCGGCAGCGCCTGGCCGTGGCCCGTACTCT
The DNA here is from genome assembly GCA_046717065.1 of Arthrobacter sp. GTDB lineage: Bacteria > Actinomycetota > Actinomycetes > Actinomycetales > Micrococcaceae > Arthrobacter. Next base: position 21,553 of record JBKJVX010000001.1, read on the forward strand.
GATGACCGGAGCCGAGGTGATCTTGCTGGATGAGCCAACGGCCCACCTGGACGCAAAGTCGGCCCGTGCCATGCTGGCGGACCTGCGGCAGGGACTGCGCCACCGAACCGTGGTGCTGGTGACGCACAACCCGGCTGATATCCGGGCAGAGGATGCGCGCCTGGTGCTTGCATCCGGTACCGGAGAAGCAAGCGAAGGGGACGCCCGTTCAGACCACCAGGGTGACCACCTTGTGGCGTCGTTGGCGGGGGATCAGCCGTCCACGTCGTGAAGGTGATGGACCACGTCGTGCAGGAAGTACTGGGAAAGCGTCAGGACGGTGAACTCCGAGCCGTTGCTGCGCAGCCCCTTGCGTCCCCACTCCGATTCGCGGACGGCCGCGAATGATTCCGCCGCCTGCTGTCCTTCGGCCGTAAGCTCGGCACTGACTACCGCGGGGTCGGCGTTGGCGTAGTCCTTGTCGATGGCTGTCTGGTCCTGGTCCCAGTTGTCGAACCGTGCGTCGTCCGAATCGAGCATGAGGTTCAGCCGCTGGTCGAAAAGGCTGAACACGTCGCGGACGTGGCAGGCGTACTCCAAAGCGGACCACGTGTGGTCGTCCGGACGCTCAGCCACGTCAGGCCGCCGCAGCACGGCGCGCCAGCGGGGGAGCAGGCTCCCAATACTGCCGGGGACGGTGGACGGCGTGGCCGTGGAAGCATCGAACGAGCATTCCGGGCAAGGGCGGGTGAGGACCCAGGTCCAGTCCTTTTCATCAGGCACGATAGGCATGAGAGCAGTCTAAGCGGGATCGGGCCAGGCCATGGCGGGGCCTACCACCTCGACCGGCTGGGACAGCGGAATCCCCGAACCGTCACGCCGGCCATGCTCCTGAGGCAGGGACCGGGCCACGCCGGCCGCCGAGGAAGCCTTCGCGGGGCCGTGGCCGGCCCATGCCAGCAGCAACGTATCCTCGCCCTTCAGGAAGCGGTGTGCCCGCACTCCCGCAGTCGCACGTCCCTTCGCAGGGTACTCGGAGAACGCCGTCACTTTGGCGGTACCCGGTGCCGTGCCCGGGAGTGCTCCCGTGGTGCCGGCGATGGTCACCACCACGGCGGACTCGTCCTTGGGCTGGACGGCGCCGAAGAAGAGAACGCGGTCATCCGCAGCGAGCTTGATTCCCGCCATTCCGCCGGCCGTGCGCCCCTGCGGCCGCACAACGCCGGCGCCGAACTTGAGGAGCTGGGCCTGGCTCGTCAGGAAGACGAGTTCGGCATCCTCCGCTCCCGCGGGCGCGACACCCACCACGTAGTCCTTGTCCTTCAGCGCAATGACTTCCCAGTCCTCGCGGTTCAGTGGATAGTCCGGCTGCACCCGCTTCACCACTCCCTGGGCCGTGCCGATGGCCAGCACTTCGTCGAGCGGGGCGAACGCCACCAGGGTTTCCCCCTTCAGCAGGGTGATGAAGTCCTTGGCGGGAACGCCGCCGGCGAGGTTCGGCAGCCCGGATACCGGCGGCAGGACGGGCATGTCCATCACCTGCAGGCGGAGCATGCGCCCCTGCGAGGTGACGGCGGCGATCTCGCCCCTGGCGGACGTCTTGACAACGGAGGTATACACGTCGTGCTTGGTCCTGGGTCCCGCCTCTGCCAGAGGTTCCCGGTTGCTGGTGCGCGCTATCTGGCCCGAGGCAGTCAGGATGGCCCAGCAGGGGTCGTCGGCGATTTCCAGCGCCAGCGGGACTGCCTTGCCCTTCTTCCCGTTGGTCAGCGCCAGGTCGGCAGCGACGGTGGGAGACACGGCCTCGGATTCGAGCAGCACGGTCCGCCGCGGGGTGCCGTGCTCTTCGGCGATGGCACCAAGTTCGTCCGATACCAGGGTCCGGAGGCGTTCCTCCGAACCCAGGATGGCCTCTAGTTCAGCGATTTCACGGCGCAGCTCGTCCTGTTCCTTCTCCAGCTCAATCCGCGAGTACTTGGTCAGTTGGCGCAGCCGCAGCTCCAGGATGTAGTTTGCCTGGATTTCCGTCAGGTCGTAGATGGACATCAGCCGGGCCCGGGCGGCGGCGGCCTCGTCCGAGGACCGGATGATCTGGATGACCTCATCGATGTCCACGATGGCGATGAGGAGGCCTTCCACCAGGTGCAGGCGGTCCTTCTTCTTGCCCAGCCGGAAGACGGTCCGGCGGCGCACCACGTCGATCCGGTGGTTCACGTACACGGTCAGCAGCTGCACCAGGCCCAGGGTCTGCGGCTGGCCGTCCACCAGGGTGACGTTGTTGATGCCGAAGGAGTCCTCCATCGGCGAATAGCGGTAGAGCTGCTGGAGCACCGCGTTGGGGTTGAAGCCGTTCTTGAGTTCGATGACCAGGCGCAGGCCGTGCTTGCGGTCCGTCAGGTCAACGATGTCGCTGATGCCGGTCAGCTTTTTGGAGTTGACGGCGTCCTTGATCTTCTCGATGACCTTTTCGGGGCCCACCATGTAGGGGAGCTCGGTGACCACCAGGCCGGTCCGGCGCGCGGAAAGCTGTTCGACCTCCACCTTGGCCCGCGTCTTGAATGACCCGCGGCCGGTGGCGTAGGCATCGCGGATGCCGTCCAGTCCCACAATCCGCCCGCCGCTGGGCAGGTCCGGCCCGGGAACGAAGCGCATGATGTCATCCAGCGTGGCGTCCGGGTTCGCGATCAGGTGCCGTGCGGCGGAGATGACCTCCACAAGGTTATGCGGGGCCATGTTGGTCGCCATGCCGACGGCGATACCCGTGGCGCCGTTGACCAGCAGGTTGGGGAACGCGGCCGGCAGGACGTCCGGCTGGGTGAGCTGGTTGTCATAGTTGGGAACAAAGTCCACCACGTCCTCATCGAGGTGGTCGGTGAGGGTGAGGGCAGCAGCCGCAAGCCGAGCCTCCGTGTACCGCGGGGCGGCAGGGCCGTCGTCGAGCGAGCCGAAGTTGCCGTGCCCGTCAATGAGCGGCAGCCGCAGCGAGAAGTCCTGGGCCATGCGCACCATGGCGTCATAGATGGCCGTGTCGCCGTGCGGGTGCAGCTTGCCCATAACCTCGCCCACCACACGGGCGCTCTTGTCGTGTCCCCGGTCCGGGCGCAGGCCCATGTCACTCATCATGTAGAGGATCCGGCGCTGCACCGGCTTGAGGCCGTCCCGGGCGTCCGGAAGCGCCCGCGAGTAGATCACCGAGTACGCATACTCCAGGAAGGAGCCTTCCATTTCGGAGGTGACATCGATATCCACGATGTTCTCCGTGTAGGGGGAGCTGTCATCCACAGCGGGGGCGGAACTTTGGCGGCGGGCCATGGGGGTTGGTAGATCCTTCTTCGGTACTGTGCAGCTGACGGGGGTGTGCTGCGGAAGTTTTTGGCTAGGCTAAGCCTATGGTGGATCAGCCCGGGGACGGCGAATATCCGGAACATTGGGAAGCCGATGTCGTGCTGCGGGACGGCGGGACAGCCCACTTGAGGCCGATTCATCCCTCCGATGCCGACGCTGTCCAGGCCTTCCACGTGGGGCAGTCGCAGGATTCAATCTACATGCGGTTCTTCGCCTTCAAGGCCAGGTTGTCCAGCAAAGAGCTCAAGCGCTTCACCGAGGTTGACTACAAGGACCGGGTGGCCTTCGTCATCACCATCCGCGGCGAAATCGTGGGCATTGGACGCTACGACCGGCTTGATGACCCCACCGAGGCGGAGGTGGCGTTCAACATTGCCGATTCCCATCAGGGACGGGGAATCGGCTCCATCCTGCTGGAACACCTGGCGGCCGCCGCGCACGAAAACGGGATCCGGCGCTTCAGTGCCGAGGTGCTGCCGGAAAACCGGAAGATGCTGGCGGTATTTTCCGAGGCCGGCTATGACGTCCGGCGGCATTTTGACGACGGCGTCGTCAGCCTCGAGTTCAATATCGACCCCACTGAGAAGTCGCGTGCCGTGATGGAATCCCGGGAGCACCGCGCGGAGGCGAGGAGCGTGCGGGACCTGCTGACGCCGTCGTCCATTGCCGTGATCGGTGCCAGCCGCAAGTGGGGGACCGTGGGCTACCAGCTCCTGGAGCACATCATCGAGGGCGGCTTCAGTGGCCCCGTCTACGCCATCAACCCGGAAGCGCTGGAACTCGCCGGCATGATGTCGTTCGGCAAACTCTCCGAAGTCCCGGATCCCGTCCAGCTGGCCGTCGTCGCCGTCCCGTATGAAGAAGTCCCCGCCGTGGTGGCGGAGTGCGCCGCCGCCGGCGTCAGGGGGCTGGTGGTCGCCTCTGCAGGCTTCGCGGACGACGGCGAACGCGGCCTGCTGCGCCAGCGGGACTTGGTGCGGCAGGCCCGGGCAAGCGGCATGCGGGTTATTGGGCCGGCGTCGCTGGGAATCGTGAACACCAACCCTGACGTGTCATTGAATGCGTCGATGGCGCCCACCCTGCCGCTCCGGGGAGGGCTGGGCCTGTTCAGCCAGTCGGCGGCCATCGGCGTCTCGTTGTATGCCGCTTCCAGCCGGCGCCGGCTTGGCCTGTCCACGTTCCTGTCCGCCGGTAACCGGGCCGACGTGTCCGGCAACGACATGATGCAGTACTGGGAGGACGATCCCGATACGACCGCCGTCGGTCTCTACCTTGAATCCATCGGCAACCCGCGCAAGTTTTCCCGCCTGGCCCGGCGGCTGGCGCGCACCAGGCCCGTCATCGTGGCCAAGTCCGACGCCATGGGATTGCGGCTGCCGCCCGGGCACGCGGTACGGACAACCCAGGCTCCCTCCGGCGCCCTGGACGCGATGCTTCGCCAGTCCGGCGTCATCCGGGTGGAAACCATTGAGCAACTGGTGGACATCGCGCAGGTGGTTTCGGCCCAGCCGCTCCCCGCCGGCCCGGGGCTGGCCATCTTCAGCAACTCCCAGGCGCTGGGCAAAGTGGTGGCGGACAGTGCGTCTTCCCAGGGCCTCATCGTCGCGGAACTGGTCACCGGCGTGGACCTCGACGCCGGACAGTCGATTGCCCTGCCCGCCCTGCGGGCCAGCCTGCTCAAGACACTTGAGTCCGACGCCGTCCACTCGGCTGTTGCGGCGCTGCTCCCCGCCCGCGGGCTGACCGTGGACAGTATCGCCGAAGTACTGGCCGAATGCTCGGCAACAGCCGGAAAGCCGGTGGTGGCCGCCTTTACCGGCATCCTTGACCCTTCCATTTCGGTGGAGGGGATGCTGGGGTCCCAGGAACGCGCCGTCCCCTGCTTTTCCAATCCGGGGGCTGCTGTGGCTGCGCTCGCTGCCGTGGCCCGCTACTCGGAATGGGTGTCCCGGGACCAGGGGCATTTTGTGGAACCCGAAGGGTGCAATCCCGAGCTTGCCCGGGCGGAAATCGAAGCCCTGCTCAGGGATGTCAAGGGTGAGCAGCTGAAGAAGCTCGACCCGGCAGCCGCGGCCTCATTGCTGGGGCATTACGGGATCAGGGTGCTGCCTTCGGTGGGCTTTGACAACCCCGACCAGGCCGTTGAGGCTGCGGATGCCCTGGGCTGGCCCGTGGTGCTGAAAACTACCGATCCCGCGCTCCGGCACCGGCTTGACCTCGGCGGTGTGCGCCTGGACATCCAGGATGCGGAATCGCTGCGCCAGAACGTGATGCAGATGCGGCGCGTGCTCTCCAACTACGGGGACCCCGCACTGGAAGTACAAAGCATGGCGCCGGTGGGGCAGGCCTGCACGTTCCGGGCCATCGAAGATCCGCTGCTGGGCCCGGTGATCTCGTTCGGGCTCGCCGGGGACGCCGTGAACCTGCTGGACGACTGGGCGCACCGCGTCCCGCCACTCTCCGCCGCCGACGTCGACGACTTCATCCGCGCCCCACGGGCGGCGCAAAAGCTGTTTGGCTACCAGGGCCTGCCGGCCGTCGACGTCACGGCGCTGGAGGACCTTGCCGGCCGCCTCGCCTGGCTCAAGGACAACCACCCCGAAATCGCCCTGGTGGAACTCAACCCCGTCCTGTGCGGCACCTCGGGAGCCACCACCCTTGCTGCTGACGTACGCATCGGCAATGCCGCCCAGCGGACGGACAGCGCGCGGCGGGCCATGCTGGGCTGACGCGGTTAGCAAGTGACCGGCCGATCTGTGAAAATGGGGGAATGAGCTCACAGCCTCCCGCGTCGGCGCCCGAAACGCCCGGCAATGAAACCCAGGCAGTCCGCCAGCACAGCTCACACAGCCACAGCGCCCAGGGCCAGAGCCTGGAAGGCGCCCTCCAGAAGGCAGGCTTCTACCCCCGCCTGGTGGCCGATGTCGTCGATGACGCCTTGGACGGCCGCGACTGTGTTGCCCACCTTGTGCACCTGGAGACCCACTTCGACCGTGCTGAAGTCCGGCGTCACATCACGGTGCTGGTGCTCACCTCGGACATGCTGGTGATCACCCATGTAGACGACCAGCAGCTGGACGAGGCCGGCGAGCAGATCGTCGCCCAAATCTCCACTGAATCCGTTCCCGTGGCCCAGATCCGATCTGTCGTACTGAGCTACATGTACTCGCAGCCGCAGAACTACAAGCCCTCCGACCCTGTGCGCGAAGTAACGCTGTCCATCGCCTGGTCCGGCGGCCAGCGGCTGGACATGGGTCCTGCCAGCTGCGGCGATCCCCAGTGCGAAGCGGACCACGGCTACAGCGGGACCATTGCGCAAGAGGACATCGTCCTGCGCATCAGCGCCGAGGCGGACGGCCTGCAGGCAGTGCAGGACGCCAAGCTCTTCGCCCGCGCACTTCGTGCCGTGAACACCGGTTCCCCCGCCCCGCAGCCCCACGTGCAGTCGATGCCACCGCGGCCGCGCGCAGGAGTATTCGGCAACCGCCTCAGCCGTGGGCACCAGCAGCGCTGATGCCCGAAGACCGCCACCCGAACCCTAACGTTTCCGCCCGGCCCAAGGTTGTCCTGCCGCCAGCGCCTGCCTACGGGCAGCGCTCCATCGCCGACGTGCTTACCAGCGCCGCGGCAAGCCTGGGGGTGGACGGGTTTGAGAATACCCTTGGCCTGCCTGCCGCCTCGCGCGTGTGCGTGGTGCTGGCGGACGGCCTGGGCCGGAACCTGCTGAAGCAAAAATCGGCTCATACACCCTTCCTGCGTTCAGTCATCCAGGCCGGGCAGGGCGCTGTTCCTGTCTGGCTGGATTCGGCATTCCCTTCCACCACCGCAGCCGCCCTGGCCAGTTTCGGCACCGGTCTCGCGCCGGGCCAGCACGGCATGGTGGGCTATGACGTGCTGGACCCGGAACAGGACAAGGTAGTCAACCTCCTCGGGAACTGGGATGCCGGCGTCGACCCTGCGACGTGGCAGCCCTTTCCCACCGTGCTGGAACGCGCCGAGGAACACGTGGACGTCACCACCATCAGCCTGCCGCAATTCGGCGGCTCGCCCATGACCCGCGCCGCCTTGCGCGGCGGTAAGTTTATCTCGGCCACCACGGCGCACGCCCGGACGGAAGCCGCGGCCGAGGCCATGTCCACCGCCAATCCCGCGCTGATGTACTTCTACCTGAACGAGCTGGACAAGGCCGGGCACCGCTACGGCTGCCAGTCCGAGCAATGGGAGCACCAACTCGAAGAGCTTGACGCAACCGTGAAGCGGCTCAACGCTTCCCTGCCGGCCGGCACCACCATCCTGCTCACGGCGGACCACGGCATGCTGGACGTCACTGAGCAGCAGCGCATCGATTTCTCCGCTGAGCCGGCCTTGGTGGAAGGGGTACGGCACACCGCAGGGGAGCCGCGAATGGTCCACCTCTACCTTGAACACGGTGCAGGGGAGGACGTCCGGGACCGCCTGCTCTCGGCATGGCGGGCACGCTTCGGAGAGCAGGTCTGGGCATTCACCCGCGAGGAAGCACTCGCTGCGGGCCTGTTCGGCACGGTCCGTCCCGCCGTCGAGGGCAGGATCGGCGACATCATGATCGCGGCGAGGGACGCCGTCGCCCTGTACGACACACGCCGCGTCCGTCCCAGCGCCATGGAAGTGGTGGGCCAGCACGGCTCGCTGACCAAAGCCGAGCGGGAGGTCCCCCTGCTCTGCTTCACGGCTGGCGGCAAGAGTTCCCGCCGTGGCTGAACTGGTCTTTTTCTCCGGCACCATGGACTGCGGAAAGTCGACCCTGGCCCTGCAAATGGACCACAACCACCAAACCAGGGGTCGCGGCGGAGTGCGTTTCAGCCGCAACGACCGCGCCGGCGATTCGCGCATCTCCAGCCGCCTGGGCCTGCAGACTGACGCGGTGGAAGTAGTGGACGGCACCGACTTCTGGGAGGAAGTCATGCTGCGGCGCACGCAGGGGCAGCGGGTGGACTACCTGATCTGCGACGAGGCCCAGTTTTATACGCCCGAGCAGGTGGAACAGCTGGCGAAAGTCGTGGACGAGATCGACGTGGACGTGTTCGCGTTCGGTATTACTGCCGATTTCCGTACCCGGTTGTTTCCTGGTTCCCAGCGGCTTGTGGAACTTGCGGACCGGGTGCAGGTGTTGCAGGTTGAGGCGCTGTGCTGGTGTGGCCGTCGTGCCACCCACAATGCCCGGACGATCGACGGCGTGATGGTCACCGAAGGCGCGCAGGTGGTGGTGGGCGACGTGGACATGGCGGGAGACTCCGCCGCCCCACCCGTGGCCGGCGACCACGTCCCCGTTGTGGGCTACGAGACCCTCTGCCGCAGGCATTACATGCGGCGTGTCACCGCGCATGGTGCCGCCTTGATGGGCCAGCAGGACCCGCTGTTGCCGTTCGAAGTGGACGCCTGCCTGTGGCGTGGATCGGGTGGAGCCGGGGCTACCGGGTCTACCGGGTCTTAGAGCTGGCACGAGCCTGAGGCAGATCTGACCCCACCTGCTGCTCGGTGGGAGCGGCTGCTCCGGTACCGCGGCCATGTGCCGCTTGCTGCTCCTTCGTCGCTCTGACGCAAGCTCCACACATGACCCCGGCACCTTCGCTGGACTTCGGGCACCGAGGCCAGCTGTGGCCTGCTATTCACTCCGCGACGCGCGGTTACTGGCTGCCTTGACGCGCCGTTTCCACAAAAAATCCAAAAAGTTTTTCCAAGGCCCCTGCTAACAGCCTGTTTTGTCGTACCCCCTCGCCATGATGGAGGTATGGAAACGAACGCGGCAGTGGTGCAGGCGGAGGCGGCCGTTGTGGCTGCTGTCGCTGCGTTTGCCGCGGTGCTCGCTGGCGGCGATGTTGCTGTTTCCGGTGGTGCTGATCCCGGGTCCGTAGTTGGGTTTGAGGATCCGTTGCAGCGGGTTGCTGATGGGGCTTTGGATGTTCTTGCCGGGGTGGCCCGGT
>JBKJVX010000002.1:0-11938 GCA_046717065.1 Arthrobacter sp.
CGGACTGGCATGAGCGGCTCGAAAAGGAGGACAAGGACCGGGACGCGAAGTACTGGCAGGAATGGGTGAACCTCATCGCCCTGGCAGTGAACGAGGAGAACGCGTCCGGCGGCCGGGTTGTCACGGCGCCCACCAACGGTGCTGCGGGGATCATCCCGGCAGTCCTGTACTACGCGCTGCATTTCGCGCCCGGCATGGACAAGGCCACGCAGCAAGACCGCGACGACGTTGTGGTCAAGTTCCTGCTCACGGCCGGTGCCATCGGGGTGCTGTACAAGGAGCAGGCGTCCATTTCGGGTGCCGAGGTGGGCTGCCAGGGCGAGGTGGGATCGGCGTCGTCGATGGCGGCCGGTGCCCTGGCCGAGGTCATGGGCGGCACACCCCAGCAGGTGGAGAACGCCGCGGAGATCGCGATGGAGCACAACCTGGGCCTGACGTGCGATCCGATCGGCGGGCTGGTGCAGGTTCCCTGCATCGAGCGCAACGCGATCGCGGCGGCGAAGGCCATCAACGCGTCGAAGATGGCGCTCTGGGGCGACGGGACGCACCGAGTATCCCTGGATGAGGTGATCGTGACCATGCGCGAGACCGGCAGGGACATGAGCTCCAAGTACAAGGAAACGGCCATGGGCGGCCTCGCCGTCAACGTGGCCGTATGCTGACGGTGGCTGCCACGCCGGCGTGAGGCCCGCCGTCAGTTATTGATGGCAGCCCACAAGTTCAGCGTGGCTGCGAACACCAGCCAGGTGATGTACGGCAGCAGGAGCAGCCCGGCGGCCCGGCTGATGGGGCCGAAGGACAGGACCGTCACCGAGACGGCGGCGATGAGGGCGAGGATGATCACCAGCGCCAACCACAGGGCAGCCGTACCGATTGTTGGATAAAGCCCGAAAAATACAGGGGTCCAGCCCAGGTTCAGGGCCAGCTGGATTGCATACGCAGTCAGGGCACGCCGGCCACCTGGTGCCTGTTTCCGCCAGACCAGCCAGGCTGCAACCGCCATCGCCGTGTAGAGGATGGTCCAGATGGGACCGAAGACAATGTTGGGCGGCGACCAGGGGGCCTTGCCCGCAGTGGTGTACCATCCGTCCACGTTGCCCACGGTGGCCAGGGCACCCAGCCCGGCGACGAGGAAGGACGCGGCAAGGAACACCGCCAAGACCACGATCTGCCTGCCAAGCCCCGGCCGCTCAACACTTTGATCCTGCTCGTGCCTCAAAGGTCCGGGATACGGCTGCATGCTTCAACCCTTGCCAGGACGCTTTCCCGAGTCAAGGCAGCGGGGCTTTGGCATCTCCGGCAGGGTCGGCAGCATAGCTTCGGCCCGCCACGCTGGAAAGCCCCCGCCCCGCCAGGCTTTAGACTTGAGGCTGCATGTCCGCACGCAGCCACGAGTACAGAACCGCGCACAACCCCTGATTGGACACGGCCCCCTTGCGAGAATTCACCGCACGTTTTGCCACAGCCGAGGAAATTGAAAACTGGGACAAGCACGTCACTGCCAACCCGAATGGCGGCAACATGCTGCAGTCCGCGGCATACGCGTCGGTAAAGAACGGCACTGGCTGGAAGGTCCGGTTCCTGGTGCTGGAAAGTTCCGGCACCGCCAGCTACAACCTGGTACTTGAAAAGAAGTTCCCGCTACTGGGCCGGCTCTGGTACCTCATCAAGGGCCCTGACCTCGCCGACGCCGAAGACCTGAAGCCTGCCCTGCAAGCCTGCGCTGACTTCGCCCGCGCCAGGAAGCTCCACGTCTTCACCATCAAGATTGAACCGGACATCGTGGACTCGGCTGATGCCCAGGCGCACGTGGCTGAAGCCGGCCTGGTCAAGGCCCCCAATATCCAGTCCAACGACTCCACCGCCCTGTTGGACATCTCCGGCCCGGAGGAAGCGGTCTTCAAGGCCATCTCCTCCCGCGCACGCAATGCCATCCGCCGAGCAGAGCGGGAAGGCTGCGAAGTGCTCCGGAAGGAACACGGCCCGGAAACCTACCGGGCACTCTACGACCTGATGGCGGACACCGTCAGCGCCAAGGGTTCCATGCCCCTGCGCAGCTATGAGTACTACGCCGCGTTCTGGGACGAGTTCTGCAGCCGCGGCCAAGGCAATTTCTTCTTCGTCTACGAGGACGGCAAACCCAGCGTGGGTGCCTTCGTGATCAACTACGGGGCTAAAGCCACTTACAAGGACGGCGGTTCCACCCAGAACCGCAAACAGTACGGTGACTCGCACCTGGTCCAGTGGGCAGCCATCCGGCGCATGCAGGAACTGGGGTGCACCGAGTACGACTTCTGCGGCACGCCGCCCTCCGCACGGATCAAGGACAAGACCCACAACCTGTACGGCATGGGCATGTTCAAGACCAGCTTCACCAAAACGGTCACCGATTTCGTAGGGTGCCACGACTACATCCTGGCTCCCCTCAAGCACCGTTTGTGGGTCGAAGGTGCCGAAAGGGTCTTCCGCCGGATCGAAACCGCCCGGACCGGCCAGCAGTTCTACTGACCTGTTACGCCCGGACCAGCCGCTGCACCGGCCGTCCGGCCCCCTGCCCGTCATTGCCCTGCGCCTGCCACTGCCAGGACGCACAACAGCGAATGAGGAAATCCCTTGAACCCAGTCACCACCGGCACCGATCTAGAATTTGCCCTCCTCACCGACGCGGACTTCGAGGCCTATGCCCTGAAGCACCCGCAAAACAGCTTTCTCCAGTCCGTTGACTTCGCAGCATTCCAGCGCGCCCGCGGCCAGCAGGTGGAGCTATTCGGCGTACGCCGCAACGGCGAACTGGTGGCGGCCGGGAAACTGAACTACACCACCACCCGCCTGGGCTACACCGTGTGCGAATGCGCCAAGGGACCCCTGATGGACTACACGGATCCCGGCCTGGTGCGCGCCGTCGTCGGACTCCTCCGCCAACGCGCCGCGGAACGCAAAGCCGCCGAGCTGCGGATTTCGCCCAACCTCAAATACATCGCCCGCGACGCCGACGGCGCCGAACACCCCGAAGTTGAGGACAACCGGGAGCTGGTGGCCCGGCTTTCGGGGCTGGGATTCCAGCACCAGGGACTGGACATGAACTTCGTCAACGTGAACTGGATGTTCATCAAGAGCCTTGCCGGCGTGAGCGACGCCGAAGAGCTCATCATGGGCACCAGCTACCGGACCCGCAAGGCCATCCGCAAAGCCGAGAAAAACGGCGTCTTCCTGGAACAGGCCACGCTGGAAACCCTTGACGATTTCTACGGTGCCCTGAGCAAGGCCGGGGACGAAAAGGGCTTCGTCTACCGCGAACGTGCCTACTATGAGCACCTGCTCCGGACCACCTCGGCAGAGTTCACCAAGCTCATGATGGCCAAGATCGATATCCCGGCCTACCGGAAATCCATCACCGAGCGGCTGGAGGCGGAATCCGCGACGGCCGCGGAGCTGCGCCGCGAGGTGGAAGAGACCGGGAGCAAGAAAAAGGCGAACCGGCTCAAGGTGGTCCAGGACCTCGTGGACAGCTATGAACGGAGCCTGAAGGACATTGAACGGTTCCCCGACTCGGTGGGAGTCGCCACCGTGGCCGCGATCCACTTTGTCTGCTACGGGGACGAGGTGGTCTGCGTCATCGGCGGAACCGTTCAGGACTACATCTACTTCAACGGCGCCACGTCCCTGTACTGGGGCATGATGCTCCACGCACTGGAGAAGGGGTACCCGCGGTACAACTTCTACGGAACTTTCGGCATCTCCGGCCAGGACGAGGAAGGCCACGGCGGGTATGCGTTCAAAAAGGGCTTCGGGGGAGAGGTGGTCCAGCTGGTGGGTGACTTCGTGATGCCGGTCCGCCCCGCCGTCTTCCACGCCAACAGGCTGGCCCGCGCGGCAGCCGCCGCTGCCCGCACCCTGCTCGGCAAGCTGCCCCTGAAGCGTCCCGCCTGAAATACCAACCACAGCACCGCACCGGGAGGAGGCAACCATGACTGACCGGCCCGAACGTCCCGGGCGCAGGCCGCACACGAACGGCCTGCCCAAAACAGAGCCGCTGACCGCCGCCCAGGTCCGGCAGAACGCCGCAGCCAAAAGAATGCTGCGGCGCCTGGTCCAGGGTGAAAACCCGCCCACCGCGCCGATGAGCATCGTGGACCGGTTGACGGGCAGTCCCTACGCCAACCCCACCATCCAGGTGGGCGGCGTTGACACCTCTGCCCGCAAGACCCTCGACTTCGCCCTGCACCTGGCCGAAACCATGTTCCGGTACGGAGCCGGTGCACTGGAGGTGGAAACGAGCATCATCGCCGTCACCGCTGCGCTGGGCCTGAAGAACATCGAAGTGGACATCACCAACCAGTCCGTCGGCATTAACTACGCACCCAAGGACCAGACACCCATCTCGCTGTTGCGGGTGGTCCGCTCCTGGACGAACAACTACGCAGGCCTGGCAAAGGTGCACCAGCTGGTGACAGACATTGTGGCCGGGGGAGTAGGCCGGGACGAGGCGATCCGCCGGCTGGATGAGGCCATCACCAGCCCCAAGCCCTTTCCGCGCTGGATGGTCACCGTGGCGTTCGGTACGTTCGCGGCCGCCTTTGTGGGGGTCCTGGGCGGCGGACCGGTGTCCTCGGCGATCGCCTTCGTGGCCAACATCGGAATCAGCCTGCTGGCCCGCCAGCTGGGGCGCTGGCGCGTCCCGGACTTCTTCATCACCGCCAGTTGCTCCTTTGTGGTGACACAGCTGGCGCTGGTGCTCTGGCAGTTCGGGCTGACAACCTCCCCGGCCATCGTGGTGGTGGGCGGCATCCTCCTGCTCCTGCCGACAGGACGCCTCGTCTCGTCGGTGCAGGACGCCATCAACGGGTTCCCTGTGACGGCAGCAGGACGTTTCCTGTCAACACTGCTGACCTTCGGCGCCATTGTTGCCGGCATCGCCGTCGCCTTCGTTGTAGGTGAATTGACCGGGATGCAGCGCATCGACGTCACCGAAACCTTCCCGCCGGCCTACGATCTGTGGGTCCTGGTGGTCTTTGTGGCGGTGGCCGTGATGGCGATTGGCATCACCGAACAGACCAGTTGGCAGCTCCTGCTGCCAACTGCCGCCGTGGGAGTGGCAGGCTACCTCGTCCTGCTCGCGGCTGGCCAGCTCGGCGTGGGCGACCGGTTTTCACCGGCACTGGCCGCCGTGGTCATCGGCCTGCTGGGTCGTGTGGTCGCCCTTCGAATGGGCGCGCCGCAACTGGTGGTTGCCGTGCCCGCAGCCTTGATCCTGCTGCCCGGCCTGACCATCTTCCGGTCCATGTACGTGCTTACCATCGAGGAGGCCGAGATCCTGCTCGGCGCCGGCGGGATGCTCAACGCCGGTGCCATCGTACTGGGTACTGCGGGCGGAATTGTCCTCGGGGACACCCTTGCCCGGCCACTGACGCGCAGCCTGGCGAGCAATGAGCGGCGGCGCGCCCGCCGCCGCTGACACCGGGATAAGGCGCTGGGGTGGACCAGCGCCCGCCAGGTCTGCCCTGGCTGGACCTGAACTGGCTAGATCTGTCCCACAGGCAGCTTTTTCTCGGCCTGGAACACATCCTCCACGCGGCCCTTGGCCCAGTAACCCGAGAGAGAGACCTGGCTGCGTTCCAGGCCCCGCTGGTCGAAAAAGACTCCGCGCAGGGCCTTCATGTAGCCCCGCTCGCCGTGGGCGAAAACATCCACCCGGCCCGCGGGCCATTCGGCCTGTGCTACGGCCTTCACCAGGAGGTCGCTCTCGCCGGCCGGGACACCATTGCGGGTGAGCCAGTGGATTTTCACACCGGAGGGGGCCGCGATGGACTGGATCTCGGCGCCGGAATCCACCTCCACAAAGGCCAACCCTTCCGCTTCCGGCGGCAGGGACTCCAGGCATGCCGCAATCGCAGGCAACGCAGCCTCGTCGCCGGCATAGAGGTACCAGTCCGCGTCCGGCGCCGGGTTGTAGGCGCCCCCGGGGCCGGTAAAGGTCAGCAAGTCGCCGGGCTGGGCCTTGGCAGCCCAGGGGCCCGCCAGGCCTTCGTCACCGTGGACCACAAAATCGATTGCGAGTTCGCGGGCCGCAAGGTCCACCCAGCGAAGGGTGTAGGTCCGGGTGAAGGGCCACTGTTCCCGGGGCATGGTCTCCCGGATGCTCCACAGGTCCAGGGGGGAGGAATAGTCCACGCCGGGCTGGGGGAAGACGATCTTGACGTAGCGGTCGACGTAACCGTTGTCCGCGAAGTCCGCGAAGCCGTCCCCGCCGGCCACAATCCGAACCATGTGCGGGGAAAGATCTTCCCTGCGCAGCACGGAGAGGTTGATCTGCGGACGGCTTTTCTTGGTGGCGCTGGTAGCGGCGGGAAGGGTGCTCATAAGGCAAGCCTAAGCTAGGGTGCTGCGGGGAGCCCCCAGGTTACGCCCAGGGCACCCTGCGCAATCAGGAGTTCGTTGACCTGGCTGAAGGGCCGGGACCCAAAAAAGCCGCGGGATGCGGACAGTGGGCTGGGGTGGGCGCTCGCCACGGCAGGAGTCCCGTCCAGGAGGGGGCGGACGCTTTCGGCGTCCTTTCCCCACAGCACGGCAACCAGCGGCATCCGGGACCCGCTCCGGTCCCGCCGGTGTGCGACCGCCGAGACCGCCGCCGTCGTGATCTTCTCCCAGCCCCTGCCGCGGTGCGAGCCGGCGGATCCCGCCCGCACAGTCATCACGCGGTTCAGGAGCAGCACGCCCTGGTCAGCCCAGGCGGAAAGGTCGCCATGGACCCTGGCCGGCAACCCGAGATCAGACTCCAGTTCCCGGTAGATGTTCGCCAGGCTCCGGGGGATGGGCCGGGTGCGCGGATCCACGGAAAAAGAGAATCCCACCGCATGCCCCGGCGTCGGGTAGGGATCCTGGCCCACGATCAGGACCTTCACTTGGGCGAGGGGCTGCCGGAAGGCCCGCAGGACGTTCGACGGCGCCGGCAGCACCTGGTGCCCGGCTGCCACGTCGTCGGCAAGGAAGGTGAGCACCTTCCGAAGATCGTTTTCGACGCCCGCCAGGGCAGCGGCCCAGTCGGGAGCCATGAGCTCGTCCAACGGGAGCTGCGCCAACTCGCCGAAGCCGGCTCCCCGAGCCGGCTCCCGCTCAAGTTCGAACAAGGCATCTGATTCAAACACGGTCCCATTCTCGCAGGGCAGCGCTCCGGGCGCAGGCGCGCCCTTCGCAGCGCCAAATGACAACGCTGTTATTCGTCCGTAGCATGGGGGTCAGACATTTTTCGTAACCAGCTAAGGAGTACGCCGTGGCGGAACCAGCCCGGGAGCACCTGCCGGAGCAGGAACCCCGGCCGTCCCTCCTGGCCGACTTTAAACTCCGGGAGTCGCGGCTCAGCGAGCGGGACCAGCAGATGCTTGCCCTGGAGCGGCAGTGGTGGAAGTACGCCGGCGCCAAGGAACAGGCCATCCGGGAGCTTTTCGACCTCTCCGCAACCCACTACTACCAGCTGCTCAACGCACTGATCAACACCGAGGATGCGCTGGCCCACGACCCCATGCTGGTCAAGCGATTGCGTAGACTACGTACGTCGCGTCACCGTGCACGTACCGCACGGCGCCTGGGGTCCGACGCGTAAGACGCTCAAGCTGAGCCTTCAGCAGCAATCAACAAGGATGTCGTTCCATCATGACCAAATACGCCCGCGATGAATTCGACAAGGTCCCTGAGACCGCGTCGCGACAAGGTGTCCACCGCACGGCTTCTGCCCCGTCACGGGTACGGCTTTGGCCCATTCTTGCGGTAGGCGTGGCCGCACTGGCCATTGGACTGGTGTCCTTCCTGATCCTTCCCAAGCTCGGCTTCAGTGCGCCGGGCAGCCAGGCCGCTTCGAGCCAGGAAGCATCCCCGCTGGCCGGCACCGGTTCCACACCTTCCGCCACTCCGGACGTTTCTCCGGAACCCTCTGCAGAGGCATCGCCCTCTGCATCCGGTGAGCCCGAAACCAGCGCAGACGCCGAACCGGAACCCAGCGCTTCAGACCCTGCTCCCGTGTTCATCGACAAGGCGCAAAGCGTCGCCATCTACAACGCCGCCGGGACGGCAGGACTGGCCAGCCGGGTTGGCGGGACAGTCCAGGCGGACGGCTGGACGCTGGGACAGGTGGGTAACTGGGCAGGTTCCCCGCAGCAGGCCTCCGTCATCTTCTACCAAGGGGCAGACCAGCTGCCCAACGCACAGGCCCTTGCGGCGCTTCTGGGTATTCCCACCGTCGTAAACAGCACGGATTTCCAGGTACCGCTGGTTGTGGTCCTGGGGCCCGGCTACCGGTAAGCAGTGACGCCGCCAAGCGGTGTCCAACTTGAGGGTTACGCCTCAATAACTATCGAGGACCAGCCAAAGCCATCCGGTGCCACCGGCACAGAATTGGCTAGAGTGAGCCTTCAGGGTCCGTTCATGCCGGCCGGCACACAGCGGCGGGGGCGTCCGGATACAACGGAAAGAGTGGTCAGCATGGCACTGGGAACCGTCAAGTGGTTCAACGCTGAAAAGGGCTACGGCTTCATCACCGTCGACGGCTCGGGCGATGACATCTTTGTCCATTGGTCCGCCATCCAGGGGGAGGGTTACCGGGCCCTCGACGAGGGCCAGCGCGTCGAGCTCGAAGTCGGCGAAGGTGAGAAGGGCCCGCAGGCGGAAAGCGTCCGGCCGGCCGGGTGAACGATCTGATCCTCCGTCCTGGAATCCTCCGCCGGACGCTCGTCACGGCTGCCGCCTGCTCCACCCTGGTGCTGACCGCCTGTTCCGGCGTCACCGGTAATGCGCGGGTGGAATCCGCAGAAGCTTCCGGCGACGGTACCCTGCGCGTAGGCGTGATCCTGGACAACACCGGCCAAAACGGCTTCCTCAACGCCCCGCAACTGGCCGCCGCCAAGCTCGCCGTGCAGGAGATCAATGCCGCCGGCGGACACAAAGGCAGGCCGGTGGAGCTCCTGCCCACCGACACAGGGCAGGATGCGGCATTACAGGCCCAGGCGCTGGTTGCCGCAAAAGCGGACGTCGTCATCGGCCCCACCGATTCGAGCCATGCCGCAGCGGCCATCGACGTCCTCTCCCGCGCCCGGACTCCGCTTATCTCACCCGCCAACACGGCCGCCGGGCTGAGCAATATCAGTAGCGGCGGCTATTACTTTAGGACCGCATCGGCCGATGTCGCACAGGGCCCGGTACTGGTGAAGATGGCCAAGGACGCCGGCGCCACCTCAGTTGCGGTGTTGTACCAGGAGGGCTCCTACGGCAAGGACCTTTCCGACGCCGTCGCCGCTTCTGCCGAGCAGGCTGGCGTGGAAGTGCTGGCAACTGCCGCCTTCACGCCGGGCGACGCCGGCAGTGCGGCCGATGCTGCCGGCAACGCCGGCCCTGGCGCCGTCATTGTCATCGCCCGTGATGGGGCGCAGGGCGCGCTGGCCGAACTGGCAAATTCACGTGTTGACGGGAAGCTGCTGATCCTTAGTGACGGTGCCTTCGGCCGTTACGGGTCAGGGGTGGCAGCCGGCTACTTGGCGGGCGCCCGGGCGGTGGTTCCCGGACAGCTTCCCGATGCCGACTTCCAGGCAAGGCTCCTGACGGTGGACCCGGGCCTGAAGGACGTGTCCTTCGCCGCCGAGGCCTATGATGCCGTGACCGTTGCTGCCTTGGCTGCTGCGAGGGCGCAGGACGACGCCGGCCGGTCTATCGCCGCCAACCTGATTGCTGTTTCGGGAGGAATAGCTGAAGGATCAGCGGGCGGCGATGCTGCGGAGGCGTGCCTGTCCTACAAGGATTGCCTGGCTCGTTTGAAGTCCGGGCCGGATGCCAATTACGACGGCGAGTCCGGGCCGGTTGCGTTCGACGCCAACGGGGACGTGACGGCAGCCACCTTTACCGTATTCACCTATGGGGCCGACAACAACCCCGTAATGAGTGGCCGTGAGACGGCGGGGCGGGCTTCTAACTGAACCCGGCCGCCGCTGCCGGGAGGTACTGTTTTCCGTCCCTTTCGCTTGCACTCTCACGTGGGGAGTGCTAATTATGGAGTTAGCACTCTGACGTACCGACTGCTAAAGCAATGCTGGTCCCGGCCTGCGGCGCGCGGCACCGGTCGAGGAGCGAAGAAACACCTAACTGGAGTGAGATCCACACCCGGAGGCATACAGAGGCCAACGGCGAAGGATCGTCCGTCGCGGGCACTGCAGCGAAGGTTCATTCTTAACGACTGTCCCGAAAGGACTATTGCCGTTATGGCCAAGATCATTGCATTTGATGAAGAGGCACGCCGCGGCCTTGAGCGGGGCCTGAACATCCTCGCCGACGCCGTTAAGGTCACCCTCGGCCCGCGTGGACGCAACGTCGTCCTCGAGAAGAAGTGGGGCGCCCCCACGATCACCAACGATGGTGTTTCCATCGCCAAGGAGATCGAGCTGGACGATCCCTACGAGAAGATCGGCGCCGAGCTGGTCAAGGAAGTTGCCAAGAAGACGGACGACGTCGCTGGCGACGGCACCACCACGGCTACCGTGCTGGCACAGGCACTGGTGAAGGAAGGCCTGCGCAACGTTGCGGCCGGCGCCGACCCGCTGTCCCTCAAGCGCGGCATCGAGAAGGCAGTTGAGGCCGTCACGGCCGAACTGCTGAACTCCGCCAAGGAAATCGAAACCAAGGAAGAGATCGCCGCCACGGCGTCCATCTCCGCCGGCGACGAGGAAATCGGCGCCCTCATTGCCGAAGCCCTGGACAAGGTGGGCAAGGAAGGCGTCATCACGGTCGAGGAGTCCAACACCTTCGGCCTGGAGCTTGAGCTCACCGAAGGCATGCGCTTCGACAAGGGCTACATCTCCGCCTACTTCGTCACCGATACGGAGCGCCAGGAAACGGTCCTCGAGGATCCGTACATCCTGATCGTCAACTCCAAGATCAGCACGGTCAAGGACCTGCTCCCGCTGCTGGAGAAGGTCATGCAGTCGGGCAAGCCGCTGGCGATCATCGCCGAGGACGTCGAGGGCGAGGCCCTCGCGACCCTGGTGGTCAACAAGATCCGCGGCACCTTCCGCAGCGCCGCGGTCAAGGCCCCCGGGTTCGGCGATCGCCGGAAGGCCATGTTGCAGGACATCGCGGTGCTCGCCGGTGGCACGGTCATCTCCGAGGAGGTCGGACTGAAGCTCGAAAACGCCACGCTCGACCTGCTCGGCACCGCCCGCAAGGTCATCGTCACCAAGGACGAGACCACGATCGTGGAAGGCGCGGGCAAGGACGAGGACGTCCAGGGCCGCATCAACCAGATCAAGTCTGAGATCGAGAAGACCGACTCCGATTACGACCGCGAGAAGCTGCAAGAGCGGCTGGCGAAACTCTCGGGTGGTGTGGCGGTCATCAAGGTCGGCGCGGCAACCGAGGTCGAGCTCAAGGAGAAGAAGCACCGCATCGAAGACGCGGTGCAGTCGACCAAGGCTGCGGTCGAAGAGGGCATCGTTCCCGGTGGTGGCGTCGCGTTGCTGAACGCGCAGACGGCGCTCGACAAGGTCGATCTCGAGGGTGACGAGCTCACGGGCGCCAACATCGTGCGGCGCGCGCTCGAGGAGCCGATTAAGCAGATCGCCGTTAACGCCGGCCTCGAAGGCGGGGTCATCGTCGAGAAGGTGCGCGCGCTCGACCCGGGCTACGGGTTGAACGCGGCCACCGATGAGTACGGCGACATGGTGAAGTTCGGTGTGATCGACCCGACCAAGGTCACGCGTTCTGCGCTGCAGAACGCCGCGTCGATCGCTGCATTGTTCCTGACGACGCAAGCCATCGTTGCCGAGAAGCCCGAGAAGGCGCCGGCCATGCCCGCAGGTGGCATGCCGGGCGGTGACATGGACTTCTGAGCCTCACCGGCAGAGCACACGCGCGTCGTGACGGGGCCCCTCCGGGGGCCCCGTTCGCATCTTCGCCCGGCCGC
>JBKJVX010000003.1:0-75499 GCA_046717065.1 Arthrobacter sp.
TGAGTATTCCGAACGTCACAGAAATAAGCCGGCCGCCGCCGTCGTTATGCCTTGAGTGCCCGCCGCAACCCGGCCGGCGCATCCCTGCGAAACGTTTTGAAAGGCCGGCACCTACCGTGACTCTTCCCCTCTCCATCCTTGACCTGGCAACCATCGGCAAGGGCCAGACGGCGGCGGAGAGTTTCGCGGGCAGCGTGGCCATGGCGCAGAGCGCCGAGAAGCTGGGATACCGGCGGATCTGGTACGCCGAGCACCACAACATGTCCTCCATCGCCTCCTCCGCAACCAGCGTGCTGATCGCCCACGTTGCCGCGCACACTGAAAGCATCCGGCTGGGCGCCGGCGGCGTGATGCTGCCCAACCACTCGCCGCTGACCATCGCCGAGCAGTTCGGCACTTTGGAAACCCTCCATCCGGGCCGGATCGACCTGGGCCTTGGCCGTGCGCCCGGCAGCGACCAGAACACCATGCGCGCGCTCCGGCGGGACCCGATGTCCGCCGACAGCTTCCCCCAGGACGTCCTGGAGCTCCAGGGCTACCTCACGGGACCCACCCGGATCCAGGGGGTCGAAGCCACGCCAGGCAAGGGCACCAACGTTCCGCTGTACATCCTGGGCTCGTCCCTGTTCGGCGCGCGCCTTGCCGCCCGGCTTGGCCTGCCCTACGCGTTCGCCTCGCACTTTGCCCCCAACGCATTGCAGGATGCCGTGGCCATCTACCGCCGCGAGTTCAAGCCCTCGGCACAACTGGATGCGCCGCACGTGATCGCCGGCGTGAACGTCATTGCCGCCGACTCTGCCTCTGAGGCACAGGCCATGCTGCAGGAGACCAAGCGTGCCAGGGTCTCTCTGTTCTTCGGCGGCGGGCGGGAGTTCACCGACGACGAGGCGGACATGATCCTCGACTCGCCGCAGGGCCAGCACGTCTCGCAGATGATGACCTACTCCGCGGTGGGTACGCCCGACGTGGTACTGGACTACCTGGACGAATTCGGCAAGCACGCCGACGCCGACGAACTCATCGTGGCGCACCAAAGCACGGGCACCGGGGCGCGGCTGCGTTCGGTGGAACTGCTCGCTAAAGTGGCGGGCCTGGCCCGGGTGTAGCAGCTGGCGGCGGTCCGCCGTCGGACTCCTCCATCTGCGAACTTTTACACATACGCAATGATGGGGACTTTCGGGGGAAACCGGCCGGGCGGACGATGAGGAATGCCCTCTTCGGAGTTCCCCGCGGAAGTCCGGGAGGGGCACCACCCGATAGCCGCAGGCCATCCTTCGGCTGCCTTTCCGGGTGCGTCCTGACTAAGGGGTGCACGAATGGCGATGCCGTTGAACCAGAGCGTGGCGGACTCCGCGCTGCTCACCCGGTCCCTTCCGCTGGGGCTGCTCCGATCCTTTGTCCGGTCCGACGCTGCCGACGACGGGCTGACGCCCACCCTGATGGCGGAACTCAAGGTCCTCGCCCGGGTTCCGGGGCTGCTGGTGGCATGCAATTACGGCGGAACGCTGTGTGATGCCGAGGGGATCTCCACCGAAACCCTCCCGCTGGGCAGCGCCGCGATCGCCCTGCGCGCCCTGGCTGCACTGCCCAACACCCATGCCGCCGTCATCTCCGGCCGCTCCCTGCGCGACTTGGCGGCCGTGTCCCGCCTGCCCGCGGAGGTTCACCTCATCGGCTCACACGGCGCCGAATCCGACATGGGGTTCGCGCACGTCCAGCCACTGGCCACCGAAGCTGCCCTGCAGAAAGTAACTGCAGCAGTCAGTGAGGCGGTGGGCTTCCACAAGGGAGTCTGGATCGAGCGTAAGCCCGTGGCCGTTTCGATCCACACCCGTCCCGCCGCCGCGGAAGTGGTGGAGGCGGTCACGAAAACTGCCCGGGAGATTGCCCGTGAGCACGGGCTGTTCTTCATCGTGGACGGGTCGGTTTTGGACCTTTCCGTCGTGGAACCCTCCAAGGCCGAGGCGCTGGAAAATCTCCGCTCGCGGCTTGGCGCCAGTGCTGCCATGTACGCCGGGGACGCGTACAGCGATGAGCTTGCCATCGCCACACTGCGGGGGCCGGACATGGGCCTGCGGGTAGGGCCGGGGGAGACCGGCGCTTCACACCGGCTGCGTGACCCGGAGTGCTTTGCACGCGTGCTTGCCATCCTGTTTGAACTGCGCCGGGCGTGGCTGTTCGGCGAGGACGCCGTGGGGCTTGAGCGGCATTCGATGATCGGGAACGGATCGTCCACAGCCCTGGTCACCCCTGATGCCCGGATCTGCTGGATGAGCCATCCGCTCCCTGACTCCGGATCGCTCTTTGCCCACATCCTTGGTGGCGACGCGGCCGGGCACTTTTCTGTTGAGCCCGTCAAGGCCTCCCAGGTGCTGGGCCAGCGTTACGTGGACAGCACCATGATCGTGGAGACCCGCTGGGCCGACGTCACGGTCACGGATTACCTGGAACCGGCCCCCGAGGGCATTACCAGCCTTGTCCGCGTGCTCTCGGGAAGCGGTGCGGCGAGGATCGTGTTTGCGCCCCGCCCCGACTACGCCAACGCTCCCTTCAGCATGGAGGCGCGCGGCGACGGGCTGCACGTGGTGGGGACCTCCGACCCCATCATTCTCTTCGCCCCGGGCGTGACGTTTGCCATTGCCTCGGATGGCCGGCATGGCACGGCCACAGCCGCCGTCAACCTGCAGGACGGTCCCGTAGTGCTCAACCTGAGGTGCGGTGACACGGAGCATCAACCAGTGGACCCCGGCGGCGAAACCGAGCGGCGGGCCGGCGTGGCGCTCCACTCGCGCAGCTGGGTGCAGCGCCTGGACCTGCCCAGCGTCAAGCCATCCCTGGTGCGCCGGTCTGCCCTGGTCCTCCGCGCACTGGTCCACGAGCCTACCGGCGCGGTGCTGGCTGCGCCCACCACATCGTTGCCGGAAGGCATCGGCGGCACCCGCAACTGGGACTACCGGTACTGCTGGCTTCGGGATGGTTCCATGACCGTTAACGCGCTGGTGGACCTTGGTTCCACACAGGAAGCAGTAGGTTTCCTAAACTGGCTCGGGCGGATCCTGGAGCACGCCCCCGGCCCGGAGTGGCTGCATCCCCTCTACTCGGTCACCGGCGCGCCGCTCTCGACAGAGGCGGTCATCGACAGCCTCCCCGGCTATGCCGGCTCCCGGCCTGTCCGGATCGGCAATGCCGCCGACCACCAGGTCCAGCTGGACGTCTTCGGCCCCATCGCGGAACTGATCCACGCTCTCAGCGAGAGGGAAGCGGCCCTGACCGACGACCACTGGGAACTGATGGTCCAGATGGCCTCGGCAGTGCTGGCCCGCTGGCAGGAACCGGACCACGGCATCTGGGAAGCCCGGCGGGCTCCCCGGCACCACGTGTTCACCAAGGTGATGTGCTGGGTGACCCTTGACCGGGCCCTGCGGACCGCGGCCCGGCACGGACGCAGATCCGGACCGGCATGGGAAGCCACGGCCACAGCCATCCGGGAAGAGGTGCTGACGGAAGGCTGGGACGAGTCCGCATCCTCCTACACCGTGGCTTACGACAGTCCGGACCTGGATGCGGCCGTCCTGCACATCGGCCTCTCCGGCCTGCTCGACGTCACCGACCAGCGCTTCCTGGACACCGTTACGGCCGTGGAACGGGAGCTGCGGGTGGGACCCACCGTTTTCCGGTACAGGTACGACGACGGCCTGCCGGGTTTGGAGGGCGGGTTCCACATCTGCACCACCTGGCTGATCGAGGCGTACGTCGCGGTGGGAAGGATTGAGGAGGCCTGGGAGCTCTTCGACCAGTTGGTGAACCTCTTCGGCCCCACGGGCTTGCTGCCGGAGGAATACGACCCCAGCACGGAAACCCACTTGGGGAACCACCCGCAGGCATACTCGCACCTGGGTTTCATCCGCTGTGCCCGGCTCCTGGACGGGCACCAACACAGAAGGTAGTCGCGGTTCCGCTTCGGTCCCTAGAGTGGGGAGTGACAGGGAAACAGGGACCGAAACGAGACATATGACTACGCGAGCCCAAGGAGTGGGGTTCCGTTCAGAGCGGGGCCCCATTCTCATGGCACTGATGCTGTCCACCGGACTGGTGGCCATCGATTCCACCATCGTTGCCACCGCAGTCCCGTCGATTGTTCGTGACGTGGGCGGGTTTGAATCCTTCCCCTGGCTCTTTTCTGCGTACCTGCTGGCCCAGGCCGTCTCGGTGCCCATCTATGGAAGGCTTTCGGACATGGTTGGCCGCAAGCCGATCATCCTGGCAGGCATCGGGCTGTTCCTGCTCGGTTCAGTCCTATGCGGGATCGCCTGGAGCATGCCCGCCCTGATCGCTTTCCGGGCGCTTCAGGGACTGGGCGCGGGTGCCGTGCTGCCGGTGTCCATCACCATCGCCGGCGATATCTACTCAGTTGAGGAGCGGGCCAAAGTCCAGGGCTACCTGGCCAGTGTGTGGGCGGTCTCCTCAGTGGTGGGTCCCAGCCTGGGCGGTATCTTCTCCTCGCTGGGGATCTGGCGCGGCATCTTCCTGGTCAACATTCCGCTATGCCTGCTGGCAGGATGGATGCTGCTCAGGACCCTGCACGAAAACGTCAAGCGCGCTAAGCACCGCGTGGACTACGCCGGCGCTGCGCTCCTGGCAGGCTCGCTCACCCTGCTGATCCTTGGCGCCCTCCAGGGCGGACAGGCATGGGAGTGGAACTCGCCAGTTGGTATCGGCGTCTTCGCCGTGGGTGCCGCGCTCCTGGTCCTGTTCCTCCTGGTGGAGCGGCGGGCCGCGGAGCCAATCCTGCCGACCTGGGTGGTGTCGCGGCGGCTGCTGGGTACCACTGCTTTGGTGTCCTTCGGCGTTGGAGCAGTCATGATTGGACTGACCTCGTATGTGCCGACGTTCCTGGAAGGGGCCCTGTCCACCTCGCCGTTGATTGCCGGCCTGGCGCTCGCAGCGCTGACCCTCGGCTGGCCGATCAGCGCCTCGCAGGCGGGGCGGCTCTACCTGCGGATCGGGTTCAAACCCACAGCCCTGATCGGCATTACCGTCACAGTGGCGGGCCTTCTGGTCCTTGCCCTGACTTCGGCTACTCCCAGCGTGGCGCTGATGGCCGCCAGCTGCTTCGTCGTCGGACTCGGCCTTGGACTGGTGGCCACCCCGACCCTCATCGCTGCCCAGTCCAGCGTGGAATGGAATGAGCGCGGCGTCGTGACGAGCACCAATATGTTCGCCCGGTCCATTGGCAGCGCCCTCGGCGTGGCTGTGTTTGGCGCCATCGCTAACTCGGTGTACGCAACCACGGCAGGAGGCACCGGTGAGGCGCCCGCCGTCGTCGCCGCTTCAGGCGCCGTCTTCCTCGCGGCGCTGGCCGCAGGCCTCCTCACCGTGGCGGCGGTGCTGGCAATGCCCGCGGTCAAGGCGAACGCGGGAAAGCAGGCCGACGCCCAGCCGGTCCCCGGCATGGTGGAAGACGGCAAGCAGCGCTGACGCCTACCTAGCGGGATGCGCGGAAGATCTCCGGCGCGGGCCGAGTGCCGGTGGCGAGGTCGGCAAGGATGCGGCCGACGACGGGAGTGAACTTAAACCCGTGTCCGGAGAATCCTGCGCCTATGACCACAGGGCCAATCCGGTCCAGGATGAAGTCCTCATCGGGGGTGGTGGTGTACGTGCAGCTGATGGCCTCGAAGGAATCGGCGTCCACGCCGGGCAGCCACGCCCGGGCATAATCCTGCAGGGCGGCGAGCTGCACGGGTTCCGGCTGGAAGGATCGCCGGTCCGGGTCCACTACCGGGCCCACGCCGTGCC
The DNA here is from genome assembly GCA_046717065.1 of Arthrobacter sp. GTDB lineage: Bacteria > Actinomycetota > Actinomycetes > Actinomycetales > Micrococcaceae > Arthrobacter. The sequence continues at coordinate 5,797 of JBKJVX010000003.1, forward strand.
ACCCGGCCTTGATCCCCTCGCCTGGAGTCTGCATCCCATAGACGGGGGAGTACCAGCTTTTGTACGCCGCGCCCGTGCCTGGCATGTGGTTGAACCCCGGCCACCGGGCGCCCTCATCCGCCACCCGGAAGTGCGCCGGCTGCTCCTGGGTGACCCGCAGCTTCGGAATCCGCAGTTGGGTACCTCCCGAGGCGCCGGCCAGGAGTTTTTCGGTCCAGCCGCCGGCGGTGACCACAACCTGGGCGGCGGTGACCACTTCGGTGCCCGCGGCGGACTCAAAGGTGAGCCGGACGCCGTCGTCCATCACTTTCAGCTCCACCACTTTGGTGTGATGCCGCATCTCGGCGCCGCGGGCCCCCGCGAGCCGCTGGAAGGCGGGCAGGGCCGCCTCCGGGTTGAGCTGGCCGCCGTCGGGCATATGGAGTACCTGCTGGTCGAAACGGATGCCGCGCCAGCGCTCGCCAGCCGCCGCCGGGGACAGGAACTCGGCGCGGATGCCGGCCTGGTTCAGCGCATCGGCGACGTCCGGAAGCCGCGGATCGGGGCCGTGGTTGACGATTCCCGTTCGGGCCAGCAGCTTTTCGCCGCTGTCCTGCTCCAGTTCGTCCCACAGGCTCAAGCCTTCGGCCAGCATGGCCACGTATTCCGGCCGGTGGTAGCCGGGGTTCAGGTTGCGCGTGGCCCCGTGCGAGGCGCCGATCTTGTGTCCCGGCCCGAACTGCTCCACCAGCGTTACCTGGCGGCCGCGGCGGGACAACGCCCATGCCGCAGCCGACCCCATGGCTCCGCCGCCGATCACCACGGTGTCCAGCATCTTCTCCATCAAACTCCCATCACGTCAGCAGCAGCGCTAGGCCAATCATCGCCGGGACGGCCACCACGGTAGTAATCAGCACGGTGTCCTTGGCCACGGTGAGGCCCGTCTTGTAACGGCTGGCGGCCACAAAAACATTCTGCGCGGTGGGCAGTGCCGAGGTGACAACGACGGCAAACAGGATATGGCCCTCCAACCCCAGCGCGAAACGGGCAAAGAGATACGCAAGCGCCGGCTGGACCGCGAGTTTGAAAGCGCTGGCCAGCAGGGTGTCCACCCGGCGGGCTGTGGAGGCCTGGAGCGGGCGGGTGCCGTTCAGGCTCATGCCAAAGGCAATCAGCATGGCCGGAATCGCCGCACCGCCGATCAGGTGGATGGGCTCCATGACCAGCGGCGGAACCTGCCAGCCAGTGCCTGCCACCAGCAGGCCCAGGGCGGAGCCGACGATCATGGGGTTCTTCAGAATCATCACTGCAAAGCTCAGCGGAGTGGTGCGGTGAGAGCTGGTGCTCGAGTCCAGGATCATCAGGAACAGCGGCGTGAAGAAGGCCAGTTGGAAGATCAGCAGCGGCGCCACGTAGCTCGCATCGCCCAGGACGTAGACGGCGATGGGGATGCCCAGGTTGGCGGAGTTCACCAAGGAGGCCGCCATCGAGGACATCAGGGACTCGGGAAGCGAGCGTTTCAGCCAGAACTTGGCGATGGCAAAGAAGATGGCTGCCGTGGCGATGGCCGAAACCGCGGCGACCAGCAGGGGAGCCGCAAAGACCTCGGCGAGGCGCGCCTTGCTCAAAGTTTCGAACAACAGCGCCGGGCTGGCCACAAAGAAGGTGAGGGAACTGAGGACCTGGCGGGCGTTGTCACCCAGTATTTTCTGCCGGCCCACGAACCAGCCCACCAGGATGATGCACCAGACCACGAAGAAGCCGGCCAGTACACCTAGCAAGGGATAACCCGCTGGGAGCTAAACTGCTGGGCGTTAAATTGCTGGGAGCTAAACCGCAGGGCGCGGCGGCGGAGGGTACTGGGACACACGCTCCGGTTTAGAGGGAAGCGTTGTTAAGGGCAAAAGGGGGGCGGAGCAGCCCGGGCGTCAGTCCCTCGGCGGGGTCGTTGCCCAGTTGGACAACGCGGTTGTTCTCGTCCACGTGGACCACCTTTGGCTCGTAGGCCTTCGCCTCTTCGGTGGTCATCTGTGCGTAGGTAATCAGAATGACAATGTCGTTTTCCTGCATCAGGTGGGCCGCAGCCCCGTTCATGCCGATAACGCCGGAGCCGCGCTCGCCGGCAATCGTGTACGTCTCCAGCCGGGCGCCGTTGGTCACGTCCACGATGGACACCAGCTCGCCGGGAAGAATATCGGCAGCATCCAGGAGGTCCAGGTCAACGGTGACCGAACCTACGTAGTGCAGGTCGGCGTGCGTGACGGTGGCCCGGTGGATTTTGGACTTGAACATTGTTCGATTCATAACGGCATCAGTCTAGCGTCGGGGGCGATTCCGCGCAGTGACGCAGGGAACACTGCAGCAGGAAGTCCCAACCCCGCGAAGCGAAGGGCGCGACGGCGGCCGGTCACCCGGCGTCGTTCGTTGCCACCGCCGCGGCGGCAGCGGCCAGCGTCTCCCTTGCTGCCAGGATGGCGGGCCGCTGGGCGCTGGAACGGCGCACTGACGTGAAGACTGTCCGGTGCGGTTTGCCCGGCAGCTCCAGCAGTTGGGCAGTGGTGCCGCGGCCTGTCCAGACCAGGTCCGGCATCAGGGCTACGGCGTTGCCGGACTCGATCAGCCGGATCTGCGCCTGCAGGTCGGCGGTTTCAAAGCGCACGTCCGGTTCAAAACCGGCGCTCCGGCAGGCCTGCTCCGCCCAATGCCGCGATGCTGCTCCCCGGGGCTCCATGACCCAGGCGAGTTCCGCGGTGTCCGCCAGCGAGCTGATGGCGGGCCCGCCGTCGGACGTTGGTGGAACTGCCAGCCTGATGGCATCGGTGGTCAGCCGGACGCGGTCCAGCTCGGGGTAACGCGGGGCGGCGTGCCCCGGGTACTGTTCGGCAATGACGAGGTCGAAGTCCCGCGCCCAGGTCTCGTGCAGCGCGGTTTCCGGCTCCCGCTGGGTCATCTCGATGCGGACCTCCGGGTAGGCTTTGGCCATCCTCGTCAGTGTTTCCGGCATCAGTGCAAGGGCCGCGGACTGGAAGACCGCGATCCGGACGGTCCCGGTGACAGTGGTCAGGGAAGCCGCGAGGTCAGCCTCCGCCTGTTCCATGGTCTGCAGCAGGCTGGCCGTGTGCGCCACCAGCACTTCGGCCTGCGGCGTGAGCTGCACGCGCCGGCCGGTCTTGCGGAGCAGCTCCACGCCTACTTCCTTCTCCAGCAGGGCAAGCTGCTGGGATACCGAGGACGGGCTGTACTGCAGTGCCTCCGCGACCTCCGCGAGCGTTCCCCGGATGCTTAATTCCCGGAGCAGCCGGAGCCTGCGGAGGTCAAGCATGGGGAATTCCTAACTGAAACTAACGAATATAGGTTAGAAGTAGTCACTTTATCTAATGCAAGCAGGCTTGCATACTGTTGGGACCGAGTTACCCCCGTCACAGCGCCTAACGGCGTGCCGCGGCGGGGTCGCACCCCAAGCAGGAGTTCCTGATGAGCACTAGAGATATGAGCCAGTCGATCATGAGGCGCAAGCCCATCGACGACATTGAGGAAGAAAACAAACACAGTGGCCTCTTTAAGTCACTCGGGCTATGGCAGCTTACGGCGATCGGCGTAGGCGGCATCATCGGCGTCGGCATCTTCTCCCTTGCGGGACTGGTGGCAGCAGGAAGCGAAAGCGCACCCGGGGTGGGGCCCGCGGTGCTGATTTCCTTCCTGGTGGCCGGCCTTGCTTCGGCGGCCGCTGCGCTGTCCTACGCAGAGTTCGCGGGAATGATTCCCCGCGCCGGCTCGGCGTACACCTATGGATATGTGGCGCTGGGCGAGATCATCGGCTGGTTCATCGGCTGGGACCTGCTGCTCGAATACATTGCCATTGTGGCCGTGGTGGCCATCGGCATTTCCGGTTACTTTGACGCTTTCCTCTCAGGCATCGGCATCAACATGCCCATGTGGATGACCTCCACCGCGGAGGAAGGCAGGGGTGGCATCGTGAACATCCCGGCTATCGTGGTGTGCCTTATCGTGACCTGGATTCTCTCCCGCGGCACCAAGGCGTTTGGCCGGTTCGAGCTCGTGGCGGTGGCCATCAAGGTCGTCCTGATCCTCTTCATCATTGGACTGGGCGTTTTCTACATCGACACCAACAACTACAACCCGTTTATGCCCAGCGGCTTCGGGCCCGTCCTTGCGGGTGCTGCCACTGTCTTCTTCGCCGTGTTCGGCTACGACGCCATGAGCACCGCGGCCGAAGAGGCCAAGGACGGCAAGAAGCACATGCCCAAGGCCATTATCCTTTCGCTGATCATTGCGATGCTCCTGTACGTGGCCGCCACCCTGGTGCTGACCGGTATGCAGAACTACAAGGACATCGACCCCACCGCAGGGTTTGCTTCGGCCTTCACAGGTGTGGGCCTGCCGGTGATTGCCACCATCATCTCGGTGTTCGCCGTGTTGTCCATCCTCACAGTGATGCTGACCTTCCTCCTGGGTGTTACCCGCGTCTGGTTCTCCATGAGCCGCGACGGCCTGCTGCCCGGCTGGTTCTCCAAGACCGACCGTCACGGCACCCCGCAGCGCGTCACATGGATCGCCGGCGTGACGTCCGCCCTGCTGGCCGGAGTGTTCCCCATCAAAGCCGTTGCTGACCTCACGAACATCGGCATCCTGGCCGCGTTCGTCGTCGTCTGTTTCTCTGTGATCGTGTTCCGCTACAAGAAGCCGGACGCTCCCCGGTCCTTCCGCCTGCCCCTGATGCCGGTCATTCCGGCCTTCGGTGTGCTGGCCTCTGCGTTCCTGATGTTCCAGCTGCACTGGGAAACGTGGGCCCGCTTCGGGGTCTGGCTTGTTATTGGCCTGGCCATCTACTTCTTCTATGGCAAGAAGAACTCGCTGATGAACCCGAACAGCCCGCGGCACGACGAGATCGTGGAGATGCACCGGCCTGTCGGCTGATCCGCTCCCGAACGCTCTCCCACTTAATGTCGCTTAAGCTCGGACGCTCTCCCACTTAAAGTCGCTTAAACCCGGACGCTCTGTCACCTTCCTGTGGAGGGTGATAGAGCGTTTCCGTTTTTCCCGCATTAAGTGAGAGAGGGTGGCCACATATGGTGCGCCAAACGAGAGAGCATCCGGTGGGGAGGGGTGCGCTGGCCGAGTGTGAGCGCCACAAATCTTTGGGTTTTCTAACCTATATTGCTTAGAAAAGATCGCTTTATCTTATGTGACTGGAAGCTCATACTGGTGGTAAGACCTCCTCGAACCACAGGAAAGAACGAGAAAAGCCATGACCCACATTGCAATGGAACCGGCAGTTGCCGCCGGAACTACGCTGCGGACCGTCGACGTCGATGTGCCCCAGGCGAAGGCGCTGGCCAGCGAATCGGTAGCGCTGGTCCGCCACTGGCTGACCGAAGCGTCCAAGGTTCCCGTGGATGCTTCCGCCCAGCAGCTTGCAGGGGTGCTGAAGGACCCCAACGGGCTCGAGTTCACCGTTGGCTTCGTGGACGGCGTGGTCCGTCCCGAGGACCTGAACGTGGCCGCGCGGAACCTCGCCGCGCTCGCACCCAAGGTCCCCGCGTTCCTGCCCTGGTACATGCGCCGCGCGGTGCAGCTGGGCGGGACCATGGCTCCGGTCATACCGCAGGTTGTTATCCCCATTGCCCGGAAGGTGCTGCGCGAAATGGTGGGCCACCTGATTGTTGACGCCACCGACGCCAAGCTCGGCCCTGCAATCGCGAAGATCCGCAAGGACGGCATCAAGCTCAACGTCAACCTCCTCGGGGAAGCCGTCCTCGGTGAGCACGAGGCCTCCCGCCGGCTCGAGGGCACGCACACCCTGCTGGCCCGCCCCGACGTCGATTACGTCTCCATCAAAGTGTCCTCCACCGTTGCCCCGCACTCCGCCTGGGCCTTCGACGAAGCCGTTGAACACGTCGTCGAGAAACTGACGCCGCTGTTCCAGCGCGCCGCCTCCTTCGCCGGCAACGGTAAGAAGGCCAAGTTCATCAACCTGGACATGGAGGAGTACAAGGACCTGGACATGACTATCGCGGTCTTCACCAGGATCCTGGACAAGCCAGAGTTCAAGGACCTCGAAGCCGGCATCGTGCTCCAGGCCTACCTCCCGGACGCCCTGTCCGCCATGATCCGCCTGCAGGACTGGGCGGCCGAACGCCGTGCCAACGGTGGTGCGGCCATCAAGGTCCGCGTGGTCAAGGGTGCCAACCTGCCCATGGAGCAGGTGGAGTCCTCGCTGCACGACTGGCCGCTGGCAACCTGGGGCAGCAAGCTGGATTCAGATACCAGCTACAAAAGCGTCATCAACTACTCCCTCCACCCGGACCGGATCCAGAACATCCGCATCGGCGTGGCCGGCCACAACCTGTTCGACATCGCCTTCGCCTGGCTCCTGGCAAAGCAGCGCGGCCTCGCGGATACCGCACGGCAGAGTATCGAGTTTGAGATGCTGCTGGGCATGGCGCAGGGCCAGGCTGAAGCCGTCAAGAAGGACGTCGGTTCGCTGCTGCTCTACACCCCTGTGGTGCACCCGGCCGAGTTCGACGTCGCCATCGCCTACCTGATCCGCCGGCTCGAAGAAGGCGCGAGCCAGGACAACTTCATGTCTGCGGTGTTCGAGCTGAGCGAGAACGAGGTCCTGTTCGAGCGAGAGAAGCAGCGCTTCCTCGCCTCGCTTGCGGCGCTGGACAACAGTGTTCCCCCGGCCAACCGGCAGCAGAACCGCAACCTGCCGCCTGAGCCGATGCCCCATGACGGCTTCGAGAACACCCCGGACACGGATCCCTCCCTGCCGGCCAACCGCGACTGGGGCCGGGCTATCCTTGAACGCGTCCCGTCCTCCACGCTCGGCAACGCCTCCGTGGAAGCCGCCTTCATCAAGGATGAAGCAACGCTGAACGCGGCCATCAACACCGCCGTCGAAAAGGGCAAGGCCTGGGGCGAACTTTCCGGCGCCGAGCGCGCGGAGATCCTGCACCGCGCCGGCGACGTCCTGGAGGCCCGTCGCGCCGACCTGCTCGAGGTCATGGCCAGCGAGACCGGCAAGACCATCGACCAGGGCGACCCCGAAGTCAGCGAAGCCGTGGACTTTGCCCACTACTACGCCGAGTCGGCCCGGAAGCTCGATGAGGTCGACGGCGCCACGTTCGTTCCAGCCAAACTCACCGTTGTGACGCCGCCGTGGAACTTCCCGGTCGCCATCCCGGCAGGGTCGACCCTCGCGGCACTCGCCGCCGGCTCCGCCGTCGTCATCAAGCCCGCCAGGCAGGCCGCCCGCAGCGGCGCCGTGATGATTGAAGCCCTCTGGGAAGCGGGCGTTCCCCGCGATGTCCTCACCATGGTGCAGCTCGGTGAGCGGGAGCTCGGCAAGCAGCTGATCTCCCACCCGGCCGTGGACCGCGTGATACTCACCGGCGGCTACGAAACCGCCGAACTGTTCCGGTCCTTCCGCCGGGACCTGCCGCTGCTGGCCGAGACCAGCGGCAAGAACGCCATCATCGTCACCCCGAGCGCCGACCTGGACCTCGCAGCCAAGGACGTGGCCTACTCCGCGTTCGGCCACGCCGGCCAGAAGTGCTCCGCAGCCTCACTGGTGATCCTGGTGGGCTCGGTCGCCAAGTCCAAGCGGTTCCACAACCAGCTGATCGACGCCGTCACCTCGCTGAAGGTGGGCTACCCGGAGGATCCCACCAGCCAGATGGGGCCGATCATCGAGCCTGCCAACGGAAAACTCCTCAACGCCCTCACCACCCTGGGCGACGGCGAAAACTGGGCCGTGGAACCGAAGAAGCTGGATGGCACCGGCCGGCTCTGGAGCCCGGGCGTGCGCTACGGCGTCAAGCGCGGTTCCTACTTCCACCTGACCGAATTCTTCGGCCCGGTGCTGGGCGTGATGACCGCTGAAACGCTGGAAGATGCCATCGCCATCCAGAACCAGATTGAGTACGGCCTCACCGCAGGCCTGCACTCCCTGAACTCTGCGGAATTGGGCACTTGGCTGGAGACCATCCAGGCCGGAAACCTGTACGTGAACCGCGGCATCACCGGCGCCATCGTGCAGCGCCAGCCGTTCGGCGGCTGGAAGAAGTCAGCAGTTGGCGCCGGCACCAAGGCCGGCGGACCCAACTACCTGGCCGGCCTGGGCGAGTGGACTTCCGCCGCGAGCACGGCGGATACCCCTGTGACCCATCCCGGTGTCGGGCGGATCATCAATGCTGCCGGTTCCGCCCTGGAAACTGCAGAGCTAGAATCCCTCCAGCGCGCACTGGCCTCCGATGCTGAGGCCTGGGCTGGCGAGTTCGGTACGGCAAAGGACGTCTCCGGCCTCAGCGCGGAGCGCAACATTTTCCGCTACCGCAGCCTGCCCGTGACCATCCGCCTCTCCGAGGGCGCGACGCTCGCACACCTCGTGCGGACCGTAGCGGCCGGCGTGCTGGCGGGCTCGGAGCTGACGGTGTCCACCGCCGTCGGGCTTCCCGCCCAGCTGCGCGCGGTACTCACCGCGCTGGACATCGACGTCAAAGTTGAGTCCGACGCCGAGTGGCTGGCAACCGCTGGCCAGCTCGCCAGTGCCGGCAGGCTTTCCGGAGCCCGCATCCGCCTGATCGGCGGAGATGCTGCTGCCCTGGCGCACGCGACCGGCGGCCGCCCGGACCTTGCCGTCTACTCCCACCCGGTCACCGAGGCCGGCCGCGTGGAACTGCTGCCGTTCCTGCATGAGCAGGCTGTCAGCATCACCGCGCACCGCTTCGGCACACCGAACCACCTCTCCGACGCGCTGATCTAGTTTCAGGCCCAGCGGCAAAGCGGAAGGCCGGGCGGCCACCTTGACGGTGGCCACCCGGCCTTCTGTTTTGGCTTGGCCAGTGTCCGCTAGCCGAGGTACCAGCCGGGCGGTGTCCACGTCACCGGCACGCTGTGGGCGGAAAACTCCTCGCAGCGGGTACAGGTGTAGGCGACTTCACCCAAGGCCGCAACAGCTCCGTCACGCCGGTACGTCGGCGGAATGTAGGACTCGAGGTAAACAAATTCATCGGTGCGGCACTTGTCGCAGGTGGGCTTTCCCACATATCCGGAGTCGGTGGTGAGTCCGGAGCCGAGGGTGGTTTGGCGGGTGGCCAGCGGCCGCGCAGTGTTATGCGGGCGGGCATGAGTGGAGCTGAGGCGGGTGTTCTTGGCTGTCGTCATTGGCTGCCTGTCCCGAGCGCACAACCTGCCGGGCAGGGGCGTGCTCGTATTGAAGAACCGGCCAGCTGCTTGACCGTGGGAAAATCAGCATAGGCGATGCAACGTTCCGGCATCAACGGAGAACGGGTTGTCTTCCGGCCAAAGGTTTAGCTGTTCAAAAACGACTTCAGGGCCGTTATCCAGGCGCCGGTGGCATCGAGGTGTGCGTCATGTGATGCCCTGGGAATGTCGACGCGCCGGACGTTATGGCCGCGGGTGACGAACTCCGCTCTCTCTTCCGCCGAAAACATTCCTTCTTCGCCATACACCACGAGGGTGGGCGCCGCGACGGCATCCCACTCCGCCCAGCGGGGCCGCATCAACCCGTCCATCGTGCCCAGCATCACGTCAGGAGAGAATCGGGGCCAGTACCCGTCCTCCCGTTCTTCAAGGTCGGACACCCACGCCTTTTGCAGGGGCCCGTCGCCCAGGAACTCCTTCGCGGCGGCCCGGGTTGAAAACGGAACCGGCCAGGAACGGAAGAATTCCCCGAGCTGCATACTCTCATCCGCGCTACTGCTGCCGGCACTGCTTTCCAGAAGCACGAGCTTGGTGACCAAGTCCGGCCGCTTCGCTGCTACCAGCATTGCGGTATGGGCGCCCATCGATTGGCCCACGAGTGCCACGGGACCGCCCACCGCGGACTCGATCACGTGGGCGACGTCGGCAACAAAGGCTTCACGGGAAAGGTCGCTGGGCCTGGAGGTGCTTCGGCCGTGCCCGCGCAGGTCAACCAGGATGGTCCGGAATTCCGGAAGGGCGCGGGCGGTTTCGAAAAATTCCACTGCACTGCCGGCAAGGCCGTGCAGGATTACGACCGGAAAGCCGTCCCCGCCCGTGTCGAAGTAGTTGATCCGCACCCCGAATCCAACGTCAAGGGCGAACTGCTGTCCGGCGCCGGTGGTTGCTGTCATGCGTACAACCTACCTGTGGAGCCCGCGGGCGGGGACCGGCTTCAATACCCTCGAAAGTCCGGGCACCTAGGCCGGGCGGTTAATGGTCCGCCCCACAATGGACTGCGTCAGCGCATCGATCACCTCGGAGTTGGCCAAGGGGTTGCGGATCAGGGTGAAATCCACGTCACCGACTGCCGGCAGGTCAAAGCGCCGGGTGATAATCTTCAGGTCGTCGGGCACCAGCGAGGACGGCATGACGGCGACCCCGATGCCGGCCCGGACTGCGGCAAGGACGCCGCTGATCTGGCGCGTAGTGCAGGTAATGCGCCAGGTCCTGCCGTGCGACTCCAAAGCATCTATGGCGAGTTTTCGGCTCAGGCTGGGTGAGGGGTAGGCGATCAGCGGGACCGGAGCCCCGGGTTCCAGTACGGTCTGTTCCTGGCCCACCCAGGAGAACGAGTCATGCTGCACTACTGTGCCGTCCTTGGCCCCGGCGACCCATTTCACGAACACGAGGTCCAGCTGGCTCGCATTGAGCTTCCGGTACAGCTGATCGCTTTGGCCGACGGTGAGTTCCAGGTTGATTTGCGGATAGATCTGCCGGAATTCGCGAAGGATCCTTGGCAGGCCGGTAATCGCCAAATCATCAGCGGTACCAAACCGGAGCCTTCCACGCATGGCGGAGCCGGAAAAATACCGGGCAGCGGCGTCGTGGGCCGAGAGGATGTTCCGTGCGAAGCCTGCCATCGCATCACCGTTGTCTGTCAGCCGGACATCGCGCGTGTCTCTTGTGATCAGCACCCGTTTGGCAGCTGTTTCGAGCTTGCGGACGTGCTGGCTGACGGTGGGTTGGGCCAGGCCCAGCCGATCAGCAGCCTTAGTGAAACTCAGGGTTTCGGCAACCGCCAGGAAGGAGCGCAGCTGCGCAGGTTCAAACACTGTGGACTCCAGCGGGGCAGGGTGCGGATATTTGCGGCATTGCAGTTTGCAATACGAGTTATAGGGACAATACGTCTCCATAATCACGTGCACCCAGCCTAGCGTTAACGGCATCCCAGACCGACCGCAATTTGAGGACACACCTGTGGCACCCCCACCGCCTTCATCGGCAACTGTCACCCAGCGCGTCATCGACTCCGCAAGCGCTGCGCCGCCGCACAGCCTGACCCAGCCCCTCACCGTCGTCCCTGACCGGCTGCCGTGGAAGCACACCTTCATCTCGCTGAAGGTCCCGAATTTCCGGATCTTCGCGGTGGGTCACTTCATCGCCGTCATCGCCATCTGGATGCAGCGCATCGCCCAGGACTGGATGGTCCTGCAGCTTTCCGGATCCGTGACTGCGGTGGGCATCACCGTGGCGCTGCAGTTCCTGCCCTCCCTCCTGCTGGGCCCCTGGGGCGGCATGGTGGCGGACAGGTTCGCCAAACGGAAGATCCTGATCCTGTGCCAGAGCATGGCCGCGGTCCTGGCTGCCGCGCTCGCGGTTCTTGCGCTGACAGGGGCCGTTGAGGTCTGGCACGTCTACGTCATTGCCCTGGTCCTCGGCCTGGTCACCGTGCTGGATCAGCCCGCCAGGCAAGTGTTCGTCAACGAACTGGTGGGGCCGAAGTACCTGCGCAACGCGATCAGCGTCAACTCCACCACCTTCCAACTTGGAGGCCTGATTGGTCCCGCCCTCGCTGGATGGCTGCTGACCGCCGTGGGGGCAGGATGGGCGTTCGCCGGCAACGCTGTGGCCTGTTGTTCCACGGTGGCCATGCTCCTGATCCTGCGGAAAGACAAACTGTTCGTCAGTGCACCGACGCCCAAGAGCAAGGGCATGCTCCGCGAAGGGCTCCGCTATGCCCTCAGCAAGCCCACCATCTACTGGCCGTGGCTCATGGCCGGGTTCATCGCGGTTTTTGCCATGAGCCTGCCGGTAGTGCTTGCCGCCTTCGCCGACCACGTCTTCGACGCCGGAGCGGGAGGCTACGGACTGCTGAACGCCCTCGTGGCACTAGGCGCGTTAGCGGGAGCCGTGGCGTCCACGCGGCGCCGGCAGTTGCGCCTCCGGTCCGTGGTGTTCTGCGCCGGCATGTACGGAATCATGCTCTGCCTTGCCGCCGCGGCACCGTCCATGCCAATTTTCGGGGCGGTGATGGTGCTGTCCGGATTCTGGTGCCTGATGTTCCTGACGGGATCGAACCAACTTGTCCAGGTCAGTTCCAACATGAGTATCCGGGGCCGGGTCATGAGCCTGTACATCATGGTGCTGATCGGCGGCCAGGCAATAGGCGGGCCGATGCTCGGATGGCTCTCCGAGCATGCCAGCCCGCACGTGGCCCTGCTGGTGGCCGGGGGAGTCCCGGCTCTCGCCGCCCTGACGGTCGCCGTCGTTCTGGCGCGGAAAGGCTCGCTGCTGCTGAGGGTCAGCCTCAAGGACCGCCGCCACCCCGTGAGCATCGTCAGCAAGGCGACGGCGGCGTAAGCCGGGCTACAGGGCGTGGTGCGGGTATGCGGCTTCCCGCTTCTGGAACTCGAGGACATCCTTGTTGCGGATGACGCCGTCGCGGATCTCGATGGCCCGGGTAATGGTGTCGTTCCCGGCCCAGGCCTCGGGGCCGTCGATGACCGTTGCCAGGAACGGGAGCAGGGCCTGGCTGATCTCCCATGTGGAGGAGTTCCAGAGATAGGACGGGCTGTGGTCCACCGCGTAGTAGTTGATGTGTTCACCCACGGTGAACACGGGTTCTGCGAATGTGGTGGACCTTGCCCAGCTGAAACCCATTCCCTCGTCACAGGAAACGTCCACGATCAGGCTGCCCGGCTTGAACGCGGGAAGATCCTCCGTTTGGAGATAGGTCAGCGGATTGTTGGGGTCCTGCAGGGTGCAATTGACCACGATGTCGCTCTCGGCCAGGAAGGGCGCGAGCGGAACCCGGCCCCGCTCGGTGATGACCTGGCTCAGGAAGGGTGCTTCGTCGTCGTGATCGAATTGGACGATATTGACCGAGTGAATGGGCGCGCCTACGGCGGCCACTCCCCGGTTGGTCAGTACCTGGACGTCGTGGATACCGTGGGCATTCAGAGCCGTCACCGCACCGCGGGCCGTGGCGCCGAAGCCGATCACCACAGCGCTGAGGCGCCGCCCGTAGTCACCAGTTGAACCGGTCAGCGCGAGAGCGTGCAGGACCGAGCAGTACCCGGCGAGCTCGTTGTTTTTGTGGAAGACGTGCAGGCCGAAGCCGCCGTCGCTTGCCCAGTGGTTCATGGCCTCGAAGGCGATCAGCGTCAGCTTCTTGTCGATAGCCAGCTGGGTGACGGCGCGGTCCTGGACGCAGTGAGGCCAGCCCCAGAGGACCTGTCCGTCCCGCAGTTCGGCCAGATCCTCGGGGTGCGGCTTCGGCAGGAGGACGACGTCGGCCTCCGCCAGCAGTTCCTCCCGGCCCGCCATCCTGCCCACCAGGGCGGAAAGGTGCGCGTCCGGGACGCCGAAGCGCTCGCCGTAGCCTTGCTCGAGGACGATGTGTTGGCGAACATCAGGCGCGATGCGCTCGAAATGCAGCGGATGGATGGGGAGCCGGCGCTCGGCCGGTTTTCGCGTGGACGCCAGGACGCCCAGGGTCAGTTTGTTCTCGAGGCCGGTCACTTCTTCTTTGCGGCCTTGCTGGACGTCAGGTCCAGGGAGCTGGCCGGCGCGGAAGCGGCCTTCTTGTCTGCGCGCTTTTCCTTGATGGATTTGCCGGATTTCTTGGATGCTGCTTGACGCGGGGACTTGTCAGCCATGATTGCTCCTGTAGCGGAACCGAAGAGGTTCCTGACCTCTGACGATACACGCCGGTACCTAATGGATCCGGGGTGGATGTGTCTCTTCCGCTGCACTCGTGGAGCGGCTGACGGGAATCGAACCCGCGTATCAAGCTTGGGAAGCTAGCGCTCTACCATTGAGCTACAGCCGCATCGCCCCGTTCCAGGGGCAGAACATAGCTTAGCGCAGATGTGGCCGCGGACCGTCCAAGCGGCGGGCGGGCCGCCCGTGTCCCAACACCGGGGACGTCATCCAGTAACTCTTCAATAACGTCGCGGGTGCTGGCTAGGTGGGGGCGGGGGAACGCGGGCTAACCTGATCCGGGTAGCTGCAAAGCCGGGGGGTGCAGCTGCTGCGGCAGGTAGACGTCAACCATGAAAGATCCCGATGGCATTCGCAGAGCATGAGGTCCTCATCCGCCGCGATGCCATGGCTGTGTACCTCTACCTGCTCGATGCAACCAACCTGCCGCTCTGGCGGGACGGCGTCCGCAGCGTCAAGCTGCTGCGCGGCTCCGCTGGAACCAAGGGCGCCGTGTACCGGCAGATGGTGGCAGGGCGGTCCGGCCTGAGCATCCCGGCCGATCTCGAGATCACCCAAGCCAGGCCTGGGGCTGAAATTCAGTTTGACGTTATCTCGGGCCCGTCATGCCGGTCGGGCGGATATTACCTGAGCACGGAAACGTCGGGCACGCGCGTCCGGTTCGCGGTTGAAGCCGAGCAGGAGGGGCCTTACGGGTTCCTGAACCCGATGACTTTCCTGAACCGGCTCGGTTTGCTCAACACGATGATGCAGCGGAGCCTCAGCTCGGAGGTATGCCAGCTGGAGCGGCTCAAGGACGTCTTGGAGCTCCAGCCGGCCATATAGCCTCTTACTGCGCCAGCCGCTGCCCCGCCCACGGGCCCGTAATGTTCGACGGCGAGGCCAGGCTTCCGGAGGTCAGGTCCCAGTACTGCACCACGTCCGAGGCCCGGCGCAGCGCCACCCCCGTGGAGTTGAGCCCGGTGACGTCCCGCAGCGGCCGAATTCCCGTAACGTCGCCCCAGCCGGCGGCAACGGTAAGCCTCGTCTCCGCGCGCAGCGCGGTGGTGCCCCAGCCGCGGTGAAGCTGGACGGATCCGTCCGACCGGACCGCCAGGATGTCCTGGAACCCGTCGGCGTCGTAATCCACCATGGACAACTTCCGGGCGGTACCGATGTTCCCGATCAAAGCGCGCTCAGAGAGATCTCCCAACCCCTTATTGGGATACAGGTAAAGGTTCCCGCTTCCGTCCAGTGCCAGAAGCTGGGGGAACCTGTTGTTGGCGCACCAGCCGCCCACTGCAAGGGTGAGCGTTTCCCAGCCGCCGCTCCCGAGCGTGACCGGCACCTGGAATCCGCCGGCGGCTATGCCGCGGTGCAGGGTGAGGGTGCCGCTGGTCCATTGCGTCAGGAGGTCGTATGTGCCGTCGCGGTCCCA
This sequence comes from Arthrobacter sp., assembly GCA_046717065.1. Classification (GTDB taxonomy): domain Bacteria; phylum Actinomycetota; class Actinomycetes; order Actinomycetales; family Micrococcaceae; genus Arthrobacter. The sequence goes on from JBKJVX010000003.1 coordinate 21,146, forward strand.
GTCTGTAGTGAACACGTCCTTGGCGCCTGCGAAGCCTGACCCGATGGACCGGGCCGCTGCGTAAGTGCGCGCCCCGGTGGCCGCGCGGGCGAGGAGCTGGCCCGCTGAGTCAACTGTCACGATGTCGGCCGGCCCCTTGATGGCTGCGGCAGAGAGGTCCAAAGTGGGTGGCATATGCCGGCCGGGAGCGTCGCACATGCTTGGTGTCGGCGGGGGGAACGCAGGGCCTGACCCTGCGCCGCCGGGGGAACTGACGGTGCCGGCCGGAAGGGTGGTGTAGCCAAAGAAGTTCACCACGCCCCAGATTTTGTACGTTCGGTCTGTGTACGTGATTCCGGCACCCATAACGTTGAAACGCGGATCCAGCAGCATGGCGTTATGGCCGGGCGATCCCTTCCACCACTCCACCAGCTGGGCGGCGTCACGGTCCGTGCGGATGGCAATGACTTCACCGGCGCCGTTGTTGGCATTCATGGCACGGGCGTCAGTCCAGAAACTGGCGCGGTGCTCAATGACTTCACGGGAGGCGATGCTGTCCGACCACTCCTGGGCAAGCCGTGCCACGGTGGGGTGGTACTTCACCGGGTTCAGGCCCTTGGACGCCCGGTATTCATTGATCCTGTTAAACACCGTGAGGATCGCCGCCGCATTGCTGTCCTGTATCAGCGCCTCCGTCGAGGGCAAAGCAGCAGGGGACTCGGGGGCCGCCAGACGCTGGGGCGATGGGGCCAGTTCCCCGTCCGGCCCCCAGAGCGGCGGGATCCAGGGGACTTCGGGGGCTGGTTCTGCGGCTGCAGCGGTGGCCGGCGCGGGTGCGGTGAGAACCTCCGTAGCGGGGGCTTCCGTGGCTGGCTCCGCTACAGCCGGACCCGTGGTCCCGGCCGGTGATGCCGGCCGGATGTCCGGTTCCACGGCGGGGGTGAGCCTGGAGGCAGCCGAAGGGTCGCTCGAGGAAGCGCCGCCGTCGTCGTTCACGCTGACTGGGCCCAAGGTGACACTCCGCGGTCCCGCCGCGCTCGCTGCCTGGCTCGCCGTAAGCGGCATGGGTGCGGTGCCCGCGGACGAGGAAACCAGCGCCAACGCGCAGAGCACGCCAATAAAAGAGGGCGCGACCAATTTATTCACTACATCCCCAGCTCTGTTGGGCCATCCGGGAGACCATCCGGCGCCTGAATCACTGAGGCAACATTAGCCCCACGAGCACACAGGAACAACGAAAGAATGCGGCTGGGGATAACCGATACGGTAATTTGGGACGGTGCTGATCTCTGACCGCGACATTCGCGCCGAAATAGACTCCCAGCGGATCGTGCTGGAACCGTACGAACCGGCGATGGTGCAGCCGTCGTCGGTGGATGTCCGCATCGACAAGTTCTTCCGTCTGTTCGACAACCACAAGTACGCGCACATCGATCCGGCCGAAGAGCAGCCGGAGCTCACGCGCCTGGTGGAAGTGGAGCAGGACGAACCCTTCATCCTGCACCCGGGCGAATTCGTCCTTGGCTCCACCTATGAGACGGTGACGCTCCCCGACGACATAGCTGCGCGGCTGGAAGGCAAGTCTTCCCTGGGCAGGCTTGGGCTGCTGACCCACTCCACCGCAGGCTTTATCGACCCCGGCTTCTCAGGCCACGTCACCTTGGAACTCTCGAACATGGCCACGCTGCCCATCAAGCTGTGGCCAGGTATGAAGATTGGCCAGCTGTGCTTCTTCCGGCTGACCTCGGCGGCTGCGTACCCCTACGGGCAAGGCGATTACGGCAACCGCTACCAGGGCCAACGTGGGCCCACGGCCAGCCGCAGCCACCTGAACTTCCACCGCACCGCTATTTAGGCTTCTACCGCACCGCTGATTAGGCTTTCGCAACAATGCCCGCAGGCGGCAGTACCGTCTTGACCAGCGGTTCCACGTAGCGTGCCGCCAGCGGACCAACCACTGCCATGATCAGCACATAGGCGGTGGCCAGCGCGGCGAGTTCGTCTGGGATCGCCCCGGAGGCCAGGGCCAGCCCGGCGATGACGATCGAGAACTCGCCGCGTGCTATCAGTGTGGCTCCCGCACGGAACCTGCCGGGACGGGCGATGCCCACCCGCTTTGCAGCCCAGATCCCGGTTGCCATCTTGGTGGCTGCGGTGATGAGGGCCAGCACGAGTGCCCAGCCGAGCACCGGCGGAATCGACGTGGGGTCGGTGTTGAGCCCGAACGCCACAAAGAAAATGGCGGCAAACAGGTCCCTCAACGGTTCCAGGATGCGGGTGGCGTTGTGGGCGGTGGCGCCGGAGATGGCGATCCCGAGCATAAAGGCCCCCACCGCTGCGGACACCTGCATGGCTGAAGCCAAGCCGGCCACCAGCAGCGCGGCGCCCAGGACATTCAGCAGGAATACCTCGGAGTTCTCGCTGTGCACGGCCTTCGAAACCCGGTGTCCGTGGCGCAGCGCAATCATCAGGACGAGACTCACCACGGCCAGCGCGACACCCACGGTGGTCAGTCCGCCCAGGAAGCTCACTCCGGCCAGCATTGCTGTGAGGATGGGCAGGTAGACAGCCATCGCCAGGTCTTCAAAAACCAGGATGGACAGCACTACGGGAGTTTCACGGTTGCCCAGCCGGCCCAGGTCCGTGATGACCTTGGCCGCGATTCCCGACGAGGAGATGTAGGTGACGCCGCCCATCACCATGGCGCCCACCCCGCCCCAGCCCAGCAGCAGGGCCAGGGCGGCGCCAGGGAGGAAGTTCAGGACCAGGTCGAGTACGCCGGCCTGCCAGGAGCGGCGAAGGCCAGTAAAAAGCTCGGCGGCCGTATATTCCAGTCCGAGCATAAGCAGCAGCAGGATGACGCCGATTTCCCCGGAGAGGTGGGCAAACTCGTGCATGCCTTCGAGCTTGACGATTCCGCCGGCCCCGAAGGCGAGCCCGCCCAGGAGGTACAGCGGGATGGGTGACATTCCGATCCGTCCGGCCAGCCTGGCCAAGAGGCCGAGGCAGAACACAACGGCCCCCAGCTCGATGAGGGTCAGGGCCAGCGGGTCCATCGCGTTTATCCGTTACGCAGGATATCGGCCGCCGAGTCGAGGCCTTCCTGGGTGCCTACAGCTACCAGCAAGTCGCCGCTGTGGAGGACGACGTCGGGTCCCGGCGAGGGGAGCACCTCCCCTTCGCGCATGATGGCCACAATCGAAACGCCGCAGCGGGTGCGGATGCAGGCCTTCCCCATGGGCTGGTTTTGGAACGGGGAGTCAGGGGCGATCGAGAATTGCCGGGTGACGATGCCGGGAACATCCTTGTGTTCTTCAGTCAGCTTCATGGCCAGGTGCTGGCCGCCCAGGAGGTTTCCGAGGGCTGCAGCTTCGTCTCCGGTCAAGGGAATCGAGGCCTGGCACGTATCGGGATCATCCCAGGCGGAAACGATGAGTTCCATCTGGCCTTCCCGCAGCTCCACCACGCCGATTCGGCGGCCGGATGCCGTCATAAAATCCTTCCGCCGGCCGAGGCCCGGAAGATCCGTCTCATCCACGTTCATGAACCAAGCCTAGTCTGCCGTAACCCGCTTGGCGCTGGTCCTGAGGATTCCCGCACGACCAGCCGCATCGCGGTAGGGCCGGGCTCCGGGGGAGCGGGGGCATCAGGGCTTAGCGCAGTGAGCAGCTGGTGCATGGTGCTGCTTCCCTGGGCCTCCAGGTCCATCTGCACGGTGGTCAGCGAGGGCACCAGGAATGCGGACTCCGGGTGGTCATCCCACCCCACCACGCTGACATCCGCAGGCACGCCGAAGCCAAGTTCGTGGAGGGCGCGCATGGCACCTATAGCCAGTTGGTCGTTGGCGGCGAAGATGGCGGTGATCGAGGAATCGGCCATCAGGGTCCTGGCCGCCTTGTAGCCGGAGGCCGAGCACCATTCAGCGACTGCGACGCCGCCGTCCTCCAGGCCTGCGTCGCTGACTGCCTGCCGGTACATGGCAAGGCGGTTGCGCGCGGCAGGCCACTCCTGTGGTCCGGCGATGTGCGCAATCCGCCGGTGCCCCAAGACTGCGAGGTGTGCCACGATGGCCTGCGCTGCGGAGCCGTCGGAGATCCGGCCCTGGCCGCGCATCTTGTCGTCGTACTCCCCGGCGACTACCACGGGGATCCGTTCCTGGGCCTGCAGGAGGTCGCTGTTCGGAATCGGCACAAAGGACAGGGCCCCCGCGAACGGGCCGCCGTCGAGGATCCTCCGCAGCTTTGCTGTCCGCTCCAGCCCGGTTCCTTCAAGGGCCACGACGTCGAGCTGGTAGCCGGCCGCATGGGCTGCGTCGGCTGCCCCGTTGAGCATGCGGGACGGAAAGTACGGCGAGGCTCCGGGCACCAGGGCCAGGAGCCGGTATGTGGCCTTGGTCCGAAGCGAGCGGGCCGTCAGGTTGGGCGAATACTTCAGTTCCGCCATGGCCCGTTCCACCTTCTCGGAGGTGGCCGCCTTCAGCTTCGAACGGTCCGCCATGTACCGCGAGACCGTCTGGTGCGAGACCCCAGCGAGCCGCGCCACCTCATAAATGGTGGCGGCGCGGGCTGGTTGCCGGGACTCGGCCGGGGTTTGTGTCACAGTCTGGAATCTTCCCACGTGGTCAGCCGGCCGCACATGCCGTAGCCTTCACCAGTTCGCCGCAGGGCCCGCACCACTGCCGCTCCCGCCATCGAAGCTGCCGACCCGTCCTCCAGCTCCAGCAGCGCTCGCTCCGTTTCCGCCACCTGGCTGCAGACATTCGCAGCCCAGATTTCCTTCCAGCGCGCCACTTTCGGCCGGACCAGCGCCGCGGCGAGGCGATGGAATTCAGCCAGGACCTCCGGCCCGTCACGAAGGACCCCCTGATGCAGCTCGGCGTAGCCTTCCAGCGCCAGGTCCCGCCGCCGGCGGGCAGCGGAGGAAATCACCGATTGATCCGCGTTCGGGGGGAGGACAGCGTGCTGCGCATAAAGGTCAGGGTCCTGCAGGATGTGCCGCGGGAAGGTCAGCACGGAATCCCCCGCTTCGGGCAGGCCTGCGTTGGACATAATGACGTTGAGCGTCAGCTCCGCAGTGTTGACCAGGCGGTGGACCGTTCCGGGGCTGAACCAGAGCAGGGATCCTGCAGTGAGGTCATGCTCGGCCGGGCCTTCCATTGAGATGGTGTGGACCTGGCCGGTCCCGCTTGTCACCAGGTAGGCCTCGGAGGATACGGTATGCAGGTGCGGGGAGCCGCCGCACAGCCCGTCATTCGCCTCCCAGTCGTAGACCCGCAGCCCACTGACGGCAGTACCACCGGGGAAGCCGGGCACCGCTGCGGATGAATTCATCGTTCCGTTCCCCAGCCTGCCCGCGGCTCGGCCGCACCTGCCAGGGCATCGCGGCCGGCGGCGGCAAGTGCTTCAGCCCGGCCGGCGTCCGACTCGCCGTCCGCTATCACCACCCCGTACCGGTACCGCAAGGTGGAGCCGGCCGGGAACAGGACTTCCTGGCTGAAGAACGGCGCCGGTCCCATGCAGGCGAAGGGCTCGGACCGGGCAAACCATTCCGGCTGGGGGCGATCACTGCGGGGGTCGTCAACCATCACAACCGTGGAAAAGCGGCACGTTTCATCATGCTGGCCCACGAAGGAAAGCCACGGTGCACGCTGTCCGCGCAATTCCTCGCCGGTAGCCCCGCCAGGTCCGATGATCGCTCCGCCGGTGAAGGACCGGGGACCGCGCCAAAACAGTCCGCCGTAACCGGCGTTTTCACGTCCCTCGGTAGTGGGCGATCCGATGTGGATGTCCTCGCCGAAGACGTTGGTCATGGCTGAATCGAAGACCAGGGTGTAGCTGTCATCGTGACCCGGCACTACCTGGAAGGATCGCTCCTCCTCAACCACGAGCGACCCCGCCTGGCTAATCCACTGGAGGGTATGAGCAAAACTGAACCTGCCGCCGTCGTCCGCGGCCTGGCGAAGCTCGCCGTGCCGCATGGCGCCGTTGTTGGGCAGCCACTGGTAGTCCTGGCCGCGGCGGTAGCTGGGGCCGCCCCAGAAGTTGTCCGGGCCCAGGTGCGGCAGCGACCAGGCGATGCCCTTGTGCCAGACGTGATCGTGGGGGCGGTAGGCGCTCACCACGTCGCCGGTCGGCGTCCGGACAGGGTGGAAATAGGGCCTCGGTGACTCCACCTGGGGATCGTCGGCGGCGTAGGTGTACGTCAGGACAGGGACGCCGTCGAGGGACACGGCGACGGCGGCGCCGTCGTCAACCCAGCTGAAGGGGCTGGCAGTAGAGGTGGCGGAGGATGCGGGGGCGGCCGTGCTCATGCGTTGCTCTTTTCGAGTTTCCAGGGTTCGAGCCGGCCGTCGGCACGGTCGAAGAACGGGTTTCCTTCAGTGATTTCGCCGCGGCGGACGGTTTTGCCGGTGATGGCGGAAGCGTAAATTGCGGCGGCGAGTTCCATCGTGGGGTAGGCCCCTGCAAGGGTGACCGGCGGGACGGCGTCAGAGTTGATGGCGCCAAGGATGTATGCGTACTGGGCCGGATGACCGCTTGGCGTGACGGCGGAACCGTCCGCCCAAAGTTGGGCGAGGTGCTCCTGTCCGGGGGCCGGGGTGAAACGCCAGTGGGAGTCGTCATAGCCGTAGAGGTGCTCGAGTTCCACGGTGGCGTTCTCGTAGTCGAACCGGAGCTGTGAAGTTTCACGCGGCGAAATGACGGAGTTGATGACAGTGCTAAGGGCACCCGACTCGAAACGGACGATTGCCGTGGACACGTCCTCGGTTTCCGTGCGGCGCGCCAGCCTGCCGGCAAAGGCGGTGACTTCCTGCCACGGGCCCCAGAGGTGGAGCAGCATATCGAACTGGTGGATGCCGTGGCCCATGGTGGGTCCGCCGCCTTCGACGTCCCACTGGCCCCGCCATGGAACGTCAAAGTATTCCTGGTTGCGGAACCACAGCGTGTTGCAGAAACCGGTGAGTGGATTGCCCAGGACGCCGGACTCCTGCAGCGCCGCCAGCTTACAGGCGCCGCTGCCGAAGCGGTGCTGGAAGACGCAGCTGACGTGCTTGCCGGACGTGCGCTCCGCCTCCTGCAGCTCCCGCATCTGCCGCAGCGAGAGTGCCGGAGGCTTCTCCAGCACCACGTTCAGGCCCAGGGACAGCGCCTCCAGGGCCAGGGAAGCGTGCGACGACGGCGGGGTGCAGACGGCGACGACGTCCAGGCCGGCTTCGGCGGCAGCGGCCAGGCTGGGCGCCGTCTGGGCGAAGCCCATTTTCTCCGCAAATGCTGATGCCCGGTCTGCATCAATATCCACCGCGACCACGAGCTCTGCGCCGGCGAGTTGAAGGGCTTCGGCATGGGCGTGCGCTATGCCGCCCGTGCCGATGATTCCTGCGCGCGGGCGGTGCCGGGCCTGCTCCATGGGTAGTGCTCCTCGCCATTGAAAGGATTCATGTTATCGATCACCACAAGTATGTGATCGATAACAGATGGAGTCAATACCCGTGGGAGCCTATATCGCGGGAAAGGCAGGGACGGCTGGACGGGCACAGCCCAAAGTGAGGCAGATGACCGTGCTGCCGCAGCGTTCGGGGAAAATCAGGCCGCGGGGATGACGGCGACGGGGGCCTTGTCCGGTGACTTCACCGGCAGCAGGACCAGGAGTCCGGCCAGGAGAACCACCATGATTCCCAGGATCCCCCAGCGTTGGGCTTCACCCGGGGCCACCAGCGGGGTGGCCAGTGTGATGCAGAGGGTAAAGAGCGCCGGAGCCAGGAAACTGACGGCCCGGCCCGTGGTGGCGTAAAGCCCGAAGAGCTCGCCGGATTCGCCATGCGGGGCAAGCCGGGCCAGGTACGCCCGGGACGAGGACTGGGCGGGACCCACAAACAAGCAAAGGAACAGCCCGAACACCCAGAAGGTGGTGCTGCCGGGCCAGTCCATGCCGAAGAAGTCATAGTTGCCATTGCCCAGGACCAGGATGACCGTGCCGGCGATGAGCAGGCCCACCAGGGATCCAGTAATCACTGACTTGGGCCCGATTTTGTCATCAAGGAAACCGCCGACGATGGCACCCACCGCGGCCACCACATTGCCGAAAATAGCGAAGAAAATGACCTGGGACAGTTCGAAGCCAAAAGTGCCCGCAGCGATGATTCCACCGAATGTGAAGACCGCGGCCAGGCCGTCCCGGAAAACGGCGCTGGCCAGCAGGAAGTAGATGGTGTGCGGACTGGTGGCATAGATCGCCTTGATCCGGCGGATCAGCAGCCCGTAACTGCCCATGATTCCCAGGCGGCCAACCTGCGGAGCCTTTGGCAGTTCAGGCACGGCAAACAGCACGGGCAAGGCGAACACAAAGAACCACAGGGCAGAGAAGATTGCCACGAGCCGGATGTTCAGGCTGTCCTCCGTTGAGGTGCCGAACCACTCGAAGCGTGGCTGGACGAACAACTGCAGGACGATCAACAGAGCAACGATGCCGCCCAGGTAGCCCGCACCCCAGCCGAGACCGCTGACCTTCCCGATGTTCCGCGGCGTGGAGATCTGGGCCAGCATGGCGTTGTAGTTGACCCCGGCGAACTCGAAGAAGACGTTGCCAAGGGCGATGAGGGACACCCCCAGCAGGAGGAACTCGGGCCGGGGGAACACAAAGAAGCACAGCGCAGTGAGAATGGCGACGGCGGCCGTGTTGACTCCCAGCCAGAGCTTGCGCCTGCCGCCGGCGTCCGAGCGTTGCCCGGTGACCGGAGCCAGCAAAGCGATGGCGAAGCCGGCAACGGCCAGTGCCCCGCCGAGGACAGCCGATGCCTGGTCTTCGCCCCCGAACGCGTTGGAGGTGAGGTACACGGTGAAGACGAACGTGGTCATGACGGCGTTGAAGGCGGCCGAACCCCAGTCCCAGGACGCCCAGGCCAGAACCCGGCCCTTGCTGGTTGCCTGGTTCCCGGATTCAAGTTCCGAGGACGGATGTGTTGCCCCGGGAGCGCTGGCGCTGTTCATATGATGCATCGTATCCGCCGCTGGCGAACGGGCGGCGGACGTCGAGCCCGTCACGCCGGGAAATGCGGGGCAGGATACAACACGGAGGAAGGAAGGGGAGGCCGGGCCTTGATAAACTGGCTCTTCCCGAACCCAACCAGTAACCGCCTGCTCCAACTTTTGACAATCGAATCCCTGACGTTGCGGAGATAACAGTGATCACAGTCCTTGCCGTGCACTTTACGGTGGCTGTGGTGGCGCCGTTCCTCTTCAGGGCATGGGGCCGCAACGCTTTCTACGCATTGGCGGCTGTTCCCGCTGCCTCCTTTATCTGGCTGCTGTTCCAGCACGGCCCTGTTTACTCCGGGGACGGGGCGGTCGCGGAAGTAATCCCCTGGATTGCGGGTCTCCAGCTTGAGTTCGCCTTCCGGATGGATGCCTTGGCATGGGTCATGTCCCTGTTGGTGCTGGGCGTCGGCTCGCTGGTCCTGGTCTACTGCGCAAGATACTTCAAAAAGAAGGACCAGGACCTTGGCGCCTTCGGAGCCCAGCTCCTGGCCTTCGCCGGAGCCATGTTCGGCCTGGTGGTGGCGGACGACCTCCTGCTGCTGTTTATCTTCTGGGAACTCACCACCATCCTGTCCTACCTCCTGATCGGATTCGCCCGCACCAGGCTGGCAGCGCGGCGGTCTGCACTCCAGGCGTTGATGGTCACCACCGCGGGCGGCCTGGCGATGCTGGTGGGCCTGATCGTGCTTGGCTACGCGGCCGGCACCTACCGGATCTCGGACATCCTCCAGCAGGCGCCTGCGCTCATGGGCGGACCTGCCGGCTCCATGGTGGGTGCCGCCGTCGTCCTCATCCTGGTGGGTGCCATCACCAAATCTGCGCTGGTTCCCTTCCACTTCTGGCTCCCTGGAGCCATGGCGGCCCCCACCCCGGTCAGCGCCTACCTCCATGCCGCCGCGATGGTCAAAGCCGGCATTTACCTCGTTGCACGGCTGGCCCCGGGCTTCGCCGAAACGTCCTTCTGGCAGCCCGTGGTGCTGGGCCTCGGACTGGCGACGATGCTGGTGGGCGGCTACCGGGCGCTGCGGCAGACCGACATCAAGCTCATCCTTGCCTACGGCACGGTAAGCCAGCTCGGCTTCCTCACCATGGTGGTGGGGCTCGGCACGCCGGACGCGGCCCTCGCCGGCCTGGCCATGCTGCTGGCCCATGGCCTGTTCAAAGCCACCCTGTTCCTGGTGGTGGGCATCATCGACCACCAGTCCGGAACCCGCGATGTCCGGAAGCTTTCCGGGGTCTTCAAATCCTCACGCGCCCTGGGGATTGTGGCCGGCATCGGCGCCGCGTCCATGGCAGGCGTGCCACTGCTGGCGGGCTTCGTGGCCAAGGAATCGGTGCTGGAGGCCTTCGTCCACCACGCAAGTGACCCTGCCGCCGGTCCATGGGGGATGGTGGTCCTGGCCGGGCTGGTCCTGGGGTCCATCCTTACCTTCGCGTACAGCGCACGCTTCATGTGGGGTGCGTTTGCGGTCAAGGCGGGAGTCGAGCCCACACCCTTCAAGGCCGTCAAGCCCTCTTTCCTGGCCGCGCCGGCCATCCTCAGCCTCCTGACCATTGTCTACGGCCTGTGGCCGGTCCCTGTGGACGCATGGATCCAGCCGTACTCCGCGCTGTTTGCTTCGTCCGCTCCCGACGCCGGCACGCCCGCTGAGCAGGCAGGCCACCTTGCCCTGTGGCACGGTTTCACGCCGGCGCTGGGTTTGACGGCCCTCACATTCACGCTCGGCTTGGCGATGTACTTTGGCCGCAACGCGGTTTCGCGGGCACAGTCCCTGGTGCCGCCGTGGGTGGACTCGGACAAGGCCTACCAGTACACCGTCGGGGCATTGGATGACGTGGCTGTGTGGATTACCGGACGCACGCAGCGCGGTTCGCTGTACTACTACCTCGCCGTCATCCTCAGCGTCGCCTTTGTGCTGCCCCTGGCGGCCATCCTGCTGGCGGGCAAGCCGCTTCCGGACGGGATCTACCTTGTGGATCCGGGCTCTCCGCTCCAACTGGTGGTGGGGGCGGGCATCGTGATTGGCGCCCTGGCCGCCGTCAAGGCCAACAAACGGTTCCTGGCGGTCCTGATGGTTTCCGTCACCGGCTACGGCATCGCACTGATGTTTGCCCTCCAGGCCGCCCCGGACCTGGCCCTCACCCAGATGCTGGTGGAAACCATCGTGCTGGTGGCTTTTGTCCTGGCGCTGCGGAGCCTGCCGCCAGAGCTTCGGGACCGCACCGGCGGCAGATACCGCGTGGTCCGCGTCATTATCGGCCTCTGCTTCGGCGTCACCATGGTGTTCGCCGCGATCTATTCCATGGGCGCCAGGACAGCCATCCCTGTTTCGGTGGAGTTTCCGCGCCTCGCTTACGAGGGCGGCGGGGGACTGAACATCGTCAACGTCACGCTCGTGGACATCCGGGCCTGGGACACTTTCGGTGAAATCACCGTCCTTGCCCTGGCAGCAACAGGTGTCGCCAGCCTCATCTTCGTCCGTGGCCGCGGCGACCGGATCAAGAACTCCGCCAGCGTTGCCGCCGGCACCGTGGGCCGCTACCGCGGAGCCAGTCCCGGTTCCCGCGACGCTGCTGCGCTGGCCGTGAGCCGGAAGTTCGCCGCGTCTGCACGGGACGCGTGGATTGTGGCGGGCAGGACCCTGGCCCCGGAACGCCGCTCCATCATCTTCGAAGTGGTTACCCGGCTGATCTTCCACTCCATGATCATCTTCTCGCTCTACCTCCTGCTGGCCGGCCACAACCTTCCGGGCGGTGGCTTCGCCGGCGGCCTCACCGCAGGCCTTGCCCTGGCCATCCGCTACCTGGCCGGCGGGCGGTTCGAACTGCGCGAGGCCACCCCCATTAGCGCCGGCGCCCTGCTGGGCGTCGGGCTGGCAGTTGCCGCAGCCTCAGGCGTAGTGCCCTTGCTGCTGGGCGGCCAGGTGTTCCAGACGGCCATCATCGAGCTCTGGCTGCCTGTGTTCGGAGACATCAAGTTCGTCACGTCCACCATCTTCGACATCGGTGTCTACATCGTGGTGGTGGGCCTGGTACTGGACGTCCTGCGGAGCCTCGGAGCCGAAATCGACGAGCACTTTGAAAAGGGTTCCGCCGCGGTGTCCCATGACATGGCCGACGACGGGCAGGAATTTGCCGCGGACGCGCACGCAGCAAGCATGACAGCGCAGGACGCGTCGGCCCGGGAACAGAGGCCGGAAGGCGTCTCCGCCGAGACCACCGCAAAGGGCCAAGCATGAGCATAAACCTGACCCTGCTGATAGTTATGGGTGCCCTGTACGCCTGCGGCATCTACCTGATTTTGGAGCGCAGCCTCACGCGGGTTCTGCTGGGACTGATGCTCCTGGCCAATGCCACCAACCTGTTGATCCTGGCGACCGGCGGATACGCCGGGCTTGCCCCGCTGTACTCAAAGGACATTGCGGCCCAGGACTACAACGATCCCCTTCCCCAGGCGCTGATCCTGACGTCTATTGTGATCTCCTTTGCCGTCACGGCTTTTATGCTCGGCATCATCTACCGCACGTGGGTACTCGCCCGCCAGGATGAGATCCAAGACGACATTGAAGACCGCCGCGTGGCGGAAACGCCAAGCTTCGACGCCGAGGACGACGCCGAGATCCCTGCCGAGACCTCCGAGTTCCCCGTGGCAACGGTGGTGGCCGGCGGCCGGGAAATGTCCGCTGAGAGCGCCGCCGCAGAAGAAAAACCCGGCTCCAAAAATGTGGCCCTTGGCCCGGAAGGAGGCGGAAAGTGAACATCGCAAGCTTTGCCCCGCTCGCCGTCGTACTTCCCATCCTGGGCGCCGCCCTCACCTTCCTGCTGATTCGGCACTCACGGGCGCAGCGGGCGGTCAGCATCGCGCTGCTGTCCCTCACGCTCCTGCTGGAATGTTTCCTGCTGGCCTCCGTTTGGGACGGCGGGACGGCTGCCGTGACCATCGGCGGGTGGCTGCCGCCATGGGGCATCGTGATGGTGGTGGACCAGTTCTCCTCGCTCATGCTGGTGGTGTCCTCTGCCGTGAGCCTCGCCGTGCTGGTGTACGCCACGGGCCAGGGCATGGCCGACGGCGACCAGGACGCGCCCGTCTCGATCTTCCACCCCACCTACCTGATCCTGGTGGCCGGCGTCTCAAACGCGTTCCTCTCAGGGGACCTGTTCAACCTTTACGTGGGCTTCGAGATCCTGCTGACGGCAAGCTACGTCCTCATGACCCTCGGCGGCACCGGGCCGAGGATCCGCGCGGGCGTTACCTACGTGGTGGTGTCCGTGGTGTCATCGGTGCTGTTCCTGATCTCCATCGCCATGGTTTACGGTGCCACGGGAACCGTCAACATGGCCGACCTTGCCATCAAGCTCGGCGAACTTGACCAGGGCACCAAAACGCTCCTGCACGTAATGCTGCTGGTGGCTTTCGGCATCAAGGCGGCTGTCTTCCCGCTGTCCTTCTGGCTGCCGGACTCCTACCCCACGGCGCCCGCGCCGGTTACTGCCGTGTTCGCCGGCCTGCTTACCAAGGTGGGCGTTTACGCGATGGTGCGGACCGAGACCCTGCTCTTTCCCGGCGACACCCTCAACACCCCCCTGATGGTGGCCGCACTGCTGACCATGGTGGTGGGAATCCTTGGCGCGCTGGCCCAGAACGACATCAAACGTCTGCTCTCGTTCACACTGGTGAGCCACATCGGCTACATGGTGTTTGGCCTCGCCATGTCTTCTACGGCCGGCCTTGGCGCGGCGGTCTTCTACGTAGCCCACCACATCACCATCCAAACCAGCCTCTTCCTGGTAACCGGGCTGATCGAACGCCGTGGCGGCAGCTCGTCCGTGGACCGCCTGGGTGGCCTCGCCAAACTCTCGCCCTTGCTGGCGCTGCTGTTCTTTGTTCCCGCCATGAACCTGGCCGGCATCCCGCCGTTCTCCGGATTCCTGGGGAAGGTGGGGCTGATGCAGGCCGGCATCGAACTGGGCACGCCGCTGGCCTACGCGCTGGTGATCGGCGGAGTTGTCACCAGTCTCCTGACACTGCTCGCAATTGCCAGGGTGTGGAACCGCGCCTTCTGGCGCAGCCCCAGCGACGCCGAACATCCGGATCCCGTGCTGCTGGCCCCGCCGATGGCAGCAGCGGCCGGCCCGGGCGCCAAGCGGAATACCGTGACCCTCCTGCCGCGTACCATGGTGGGTTCCACCCTGGGGCTGGTGGTCCTCGGCGTAGCGCTCACTGTTTTCGCGGGTCCGTTGTTCACCGTCTCCGACCAGGCCGCCGAGGACATGTTGGACCGGTCTTCCTACATCCAGGCCGTGCTGGGCGAGGACACCACGGTCCCCATGGTTCTCACGTCCGGAGGAGGAAAATGAGCCGCCGGCGCATCTCGCTGCGCCAGGAACTTCCGCTCCTGGTATGGCTGGTCATTGTCTGGGGCGCCCTGTGGCAGGACTTCAGCCCCGGAAACCTGCTGTTCGGTGCGCTGCTGGCCATAGCCGTGGCCAGGCTGTTCTATCTGCCGCCGGTGGAACTCAGCGGCCGCTTCAATATTCTCTACGCCGTCCCCTTCGCACTCATGTTCCTGGCCAAGGTGGTGGTTGCCAGCGGCCAGGTCCTGTACCTCGCAATAGTGCGCGGGCCGCGGGTCAGGAACGCTGTGGTGGCTGTGATCCTGCGGAGCCACCAGGATCTTCTGGTCACGGCCACAGGGCACGTGATTTCGCTGATTCCCGGGTCGCTGGTGGTTGAGGTGGACCGGTCGACCTCCACCCTCTACCTGCATGCGCTGAACATCAGCTCCCCGGAGGAGGTGGAAAACCTCCGGCAGGAGGTGCGGTCCATCGAAGCCGGGCTGATCAGGATCATGGGTACCAGGGAAGAACTCGAAACCGTTCGTATGGAGGCAGCATCATGATGCAGACCGTCTTGGTTGTTACAGCCGTCATTTTCTCGTTGGCCGCCGCCGGCGCCATCATCAGGATTTCGCGCGGGCCGTCGCTGCTGGACCGGGTGCTTGCCACAGACGTCCTGCTCGCCATCCTGGGCGGGGCACTGTGTGTGGACATGGCCGTTAACCGGCACCTGAACAACCTGATGCTGGTGGTGGCCATCTCCATCATCGGCTTCATAGGATCCGTGACTGTTGCCAGGTTTGTGGCCGACCGAAGGGAACAGCCCATTGAATCCTGAAGCCACTGCCCTCGACGGTTGGATCGACCTGCTGTCAGCCGTCTTTATGGTGGTGGGCGCCGTTATGTCCCTGGGTGCCGCGATCGGCCTGCTCCGTTTCCCGGACCTGCTGAGCCGCATGCACGCCGCCACCAAGCCGCAGGTGCTGGGGCTGTTCCTGCTGCTGGCAGCCATCGGCCTGCAGATGCGTACCTGGTGGGTGTGGCCCGTGCTGCTGGTCGCCTGGATTTTCCAGCTGTTGACGGTGCCGGTGTCCGCCCACATGGTGGGCAGGGCGGGCTATCGCACCAAGCACCTGCACCGCGAGCTGCTGACGGCGGATGAACTGGAAGCAGTAGTGCAGAAAGCCGCCGCCAAGACCGCCCGCGAGGACGGTACCGGTTACGGCTCCCAGCCGTAGGAGTTTTTGTCCGGATATGCAGGCTTCCGAAGGATATAGCCCGGCTTATCCGGACAAAAACTACGTCAGTTAGACGATGTCCTTGCTCTTGGCGAACCGCGTGATGGCCCGCTGGGTGCCTCGGTTGGCCAGGACCTGGATGATGGTGCTGACCGAGGCCGAGATCAACGCGAAAGTCAGCGCCGACTGCAGGCTGGTGGGGATGTCCTCGTCCTTGCCCGTAGGCGGCTTCCTTCCGGTGGACTTTTCCCAGATGGTGTTGACCAGCTTGGTCCCGACGAAACCGGCGCCAAGGCTCACACCGGTGCCGAGCAGCTTGATGAAGAGGTTCATTCTTAGTACTCCTTGCGGGCGGAAAACGGGCTGACTTCAGCCTAACGGCATCAGTGGCGGGAGCCGGTGCGGTGAATCGCCGGTTCGCTGTGGGCGTTGTGCAGCCGGTGGGGGAGCGCTGTTAGCCCGCCGGCGGTTCCGTCCGGAACTTGATCATTTTGTGGGTGCCATCGCAGTAGGGCTTGATGGCCGAGGCGCCGCAGCGGCACAGCGCTACAGTTTTGCGCTGGCGCGGGACGGGTTCGCCGGAGGGCGTCACGATCTCGAAGTCGCCCCGGACAATCAGGGGCCCATCGGGGCACACCACAATGGAGCTTTCGGCGGGTTCCTGGTTCATGGCTGCTCCTGGTCTCGGTTGTTGCTGGCGGACGGCTGGATGTCTTGTTGGCGCATAGGGGCGAGTTTTCCGGAGTGCCTGCGCTGCAGTTCAGCTTCCGAGTGGGCAGCGGTCCCAAGCCGTGTCCCGGCGTAGGGAATGCCACCGGCCAGGCGGAATGCCAGTGCGATCCAGATACAAACAGCCCGTTCCAAGGCCCACAGCGGGGCGAACCACACGGCCCGGAAGGGGAAGGCGGCCGCCCCGTTGTTCCGGTGTCGCCCAATGGCGGCGATGATGACCGCCGCCGCCGCCAGTCCGAGGAACGCCCACCCGCGGCGCCCCCGGGGGAGGCTGGCTGCTGCGGCTATCGCCGGAAGCAGGGAAAGCTCCGCGGCGAGGCGGCGGGGCTGGGCGAAGTCATCGTATGCCTGGCGGGTGCGCTGCTTGAGGAAGTGCCGCCGCCCGGGCGGCCTCCGGGCAATAAACAGGTCCGGCAGGATCCTTTCCTGGCCGCCGGCTGCCTTGACGGTCCTGATGAGCTCGAGGTTCTCGAAGAGCACGGGATCGTAGCCGCCGGTGGCCAGCAGCGCGCTCCTCCGCACGCCAAGGGTGCCGGGGTAATCGGCGGACCATGCGCGGTTGATCAGCGTCCTGGCCGTGTCCCACCTTGCGTGCCACGGCAGGGGCTCGAAGTAGTTTTGCGGCCGCACGATGTCCGCTGACTCCAGTTGATTGACGACGGCGGTGAGCGATTCGCGCGTGTAGCGCACGTCGTCGTCGGCTATCACCAGCAGCTCGGCCTTGGCGGCATGGACGCCGGTCATCACACCGGCCACTTTGCCGTTGCCGCCACTGCCCCTGCTGTGCCTGTCCCCGCCGCCCTGCACTGGACGGACATGGCGAACGCCCGCCGGGAAGGCTGCCCGATGCCGCTCGAACAGTTCCGGGTCCGAGCCGTCCACCACGGTGACAGGTACCCACTCGACCAGGCGCCCAAGGTAGGCGGCCAGGTCCGGCAGTTGCGAATCCTCGGTCCAACGCAGAGGCAGGATGTACTCTGCGGACACGATGCCCTTAGCGTTCATGCTGCCGCCGGCACTGCCGCCCTCAGCGAGGTCTCGCCGTTTTCCCAGCAGGCCAAAAGGTGCGTGGAAATCCTGCCGTCGATCGCCATTGCCGCCGTTGCCCCCAACAGGACATCCCCGAGTAACCCGGGCTCAGCTTCCACCAGCCCACCCGCAAGGTCGCGGCCCGCGATCTGCTCGTGGACGGCGTCGGCTTCAACGTGCTCGTCGAAATAGTGGGTCACCTCGGTATCGAAGCCGTGCCGCCGGAAGCCGTTGCCGTACAGGCGGTTGGGCCGGGACGAGGTCATTTCGTAGAGTGCCAGGTGTCCGGTGATGGCACCGCGAAGCCTGCGGTTGAGCCCAAAGAGGGACATCATGTTCACCGCCGCGAGGGAGATGGCGGGTACCGCGTTGACGTAGGCGCCGTATTGGTCGTCCATTCCCAGCCCCCGCATGGTGCGCGCAAAGAGCGCGCTGTGCATCCGTTCCGGGCGTCCTCCGCCGTACTCGTCGGCCTGGATCTCCACCAGCGCTGCCTTCGGCCGTCCGGTAAGCCGGGGAATGGCCCAGGTGTGCGGGTCCGCTTCCTTCAGCTGGTAGACGGACTTGTGGATGAGGAACTCCTTGAGCTGGTCCAGGCTCGCCTTTTTCGCCACGAAGCGGGACACGCTGGGCCCGGTGTCGGTCCCGGCCAGTCCAAACAGGACGTCGGCCACTGCGTCACTGGTCATCTCCGCTGCCGGCGGCAGGTCCAGCTCCCCGGCTGCCGACTGGGCAGCGGCCCGAAGCGCTTCCTCGAACGGCCTTTCGAGCAGGCGGCGAACCTGGATGAGGCCCGGCTCCCACTCCCAGTCGTCGCTGACGCCTTCGAGGCCGGAGTAGTGGAGCTCATAGAGGCAGAAAAGTGCCAGCTGGACGTCGTCGTCCCCGATGATGTCTGTGGTTGCAGCCAGCTCTGCCGTGACCAGCCGGCGCAGTTCTCCGACGCGCGTGGTGGCGTCGTCGGTGCCGGCGGTAACGGCCAGGGCAGTGAACAGTGCGCTGCTGAGGGGGCCTCGGGCTTCCGGGATTTTCATGATGCTCCTTGTGGGTGGCGGCGGTACTGCCGGTGCTGCCTGTGCTGCGGTCGTCGACGGCGGTTTCGGTTGGCCGGGCGGGTCACATCCGGGGCGGCGTTTTCGGGGTGGTCCGCGGTGACAGCAGGATGGCCAGGATGATCATGCCCATGCCCAAGGCCAGGTGCAGCCAATTGTCGGCGCCGTTGAGGGGGACAAAGTTGGCGGGGGTTCGATCACCCACCAGGAGTCCGTACAGCCAGAGGACCAGGTAGACAACGCCCCCGTAGATGAGGAAGCTCCTTGCCTGCTGGTGGGTCCGTGCCAGCAGCAGTCCCGCCGCCCCGAAGGCCGCGTGCACGATGTTGTGCAGGATGGACACCTGGAAAACTCCCAACAGCAAGGCCCCGGAGCCGTGCCCGGCCATGCCCAGGGCTTCATAATTACTGGTGATCCCGGGGATGAACCCCAGGGCACCCACCAGGAGGAAGAGGGCGCCCGTTGCAAGCGCTGCCTTCTGCAGGCCTGTCCTTGCCCCGGTGGCCCGGGTGCTGACTGTCATTGTCCTGTCTCCTCAAAAGCCGGGAGACAACATAGTAAGCATGGTTACTAATAAAAGCTAAGTACGCTTCTCATTTGTGGACTGCCAGCATGCGGCAGCCCGGCAGCCGATGGTGGTGCTCACCCCTCCGAGGTGCTCCACAGATAGGGGTTGGCATGGTGCCCGCCGCGGCGGCCGTGCTCGTACCCTTGCTGCCAGGCCTTCCCGACGGCGGACACAAGTTCTGCCAGCAGCGGATAGTAGGGGTGGTCCGGGCCGATATAGATCATTTCCTCGGCGGCCTTGTCCACCGCCGCACGCACCTGGTTTTCGGCTGCAGGACCAATCATGGCGCCCTCCTGTTTAAAACACCGGCCGCTGGCCTCGAATGTACTCCCGGCTTTTCCCGGCGTCCATTGCCGGCGTTGAAGCTGTAGTCAGAACAACGGCTGGAGGTCAGTCCGCCCGCAGGGAACCAAGGATCTCGCGCAGGGCCTGTACCACCAGGTCGTGGTCCTGCACCTGGGGAAGCCCTGAGACAGTCACTGTTGCGACTGCGCCCACCCCTGTGACGTACACCGGGAAGGAGCCGCCGTGCGCCGCATACCGGCTCTGATCGAACCAGGCGTTCTCCTCGATCCGTCCGCCCTTGAGCCGGGCGCGCAGCCCCACCAGGAGGGAAGGCACCTCATACCGGGCGGCCGTGCGCTGCTTCGCGCGGATCCAGTGCTCGTTGTCTGGCGTGGCGCCGGGAAGTGCCACATGGAACAGGACCTGTTCACCCTTGGTGATGTCTATCGCGATGGGAAACTGGCCCTCCTTGCCCAGCTCCACCAGCAGCAGCCCAAGGTTCAGTGCATCGTCCAGCGAGAAGCCGGGAAACTGGAGCTCGTGGAT
The DNA here is from genome assembly GCA_046717065.1 of Arthrobacter sp. Taxonomy (GTDB): domain Bacteria; phylum Actinomycetota; class Actinomycetes; order Actinomycetales; family Micrococcaceae; genus Arthrobacter. The sequence goes on from JBKJVX010000003.1 coordinate 40,947, forward strand.
TTCGCCTTCGATCCGGGCGATGAGCGCTTGCAAGGATCCTTCCTGCTGGATGGCATCGGAATCCGGATCGAACTCGGTCACATGCGGGGAATTGGCAGTCATGGCCCACAATCTACCCCTCCTCCGGTGTAAACTGGACCCCGCCCACAAGGGCGATTATTTACCGACAGAATCATTCAACGACAGGGGAGCGCCGCCGTCGGGCATCACTGGCCATGCCAGGGGACCGCAGGTGGGCGCTGAGAGTGCGGATAGCCGCAGACCCTCGAACCTGATCCGGTTAGTACCGGCGCAAGGGAGTCGAGTTCTCGAAGTGTGCGGCAACGGCGGCAGCGCCGGTTGCTGTATCCACTTTCCCCTCCTGTTCCCCAGGAGGATCACATGGCAACAACAGCAGTCAAGAAGACCACCAGCAAGTCCTGGCGCGTCGTGGACATTGTGGTGGCGGCCCTGATCGCCATCGCCGGCGGCGTCATTTTCTGGGCATGGTCCCAGGGCGCGGCTGCAGTATCAGGGCCCATGAACGCCGTCTACCCGCCGCTGACCGGCCTGATCGCCGGCGGCTGGATGATTCCGGCGGTGCTGGGCATGCTTATCATCCGCAAGCCGGGCGCCGCGCTGTTCTGCGAGACGGTTGCCGCCACCGGTGAGCTGCTCATGGGCTCGCAGTACGGCGCCTCGGTGCTGTTCTCCGGGTTCGTCCAGGGCCTGGGCGCCGAGATCATCTTCGCGATCTTCGTGTACCGGAAGTTCAACCTGCCGGTATCCCTGCTCGCCGGCGCCGCTGCCGGACTTTTCTGCGGCCTGAACGATTCCTTCGCGCCCTGGGGCTGGAACATCGCCTACTCCGGCGGGGACAAGCTGGCATACATCATCTTCACTGCCATTTCCGGGGCCGTGATCGCAGGAGCCCTGTCCTGGATCGCCACCCGCGGCCTGGCGAGGACCGGCGTCCTGAGCTCCTTTGCGTCACGCAAGGCGGCATCGGAGCCAGTCTTCTCCTGATGACTGCTCCTTCCCTCCACGGCTCTGCGGTAGCGGCTCGGCCGGCTGCAGTCACCGCCAGGGGCTGGGGCTGGCGGCATGCCGGGCGCTCCAAACCAGCTGTCCGTGCCCTCGACCTGGACATCCAACCGGGTGAACGCGTCCTGCTGCTGGGCCCGTCCGGCGCAGGCAAGTCCACGCTCCTCCACGCGCTGGCCGGGGTGCTGGGGGACCCGCATGACGACGACGCCGAGGCCGGCGATTCCGATGAATCCGGTTCGCTGCTGATCGATGGCGCCTCCCCCCGGGAGCAGCGCGGCCGGGCCGGGCTGATGCAGCAGGACCCGGAGACTCAGGTTGTCCTCTCACGCGTAAGTGACGACGTCGCCTTCGGCGCCGAGAACCTTGCCGTGCCCCGCGGTGACATCTGGGCCCGCGTGCACGAGGCGCTGGACGACGTCGGGCTTTCCCACCTGCCCCTAGACCATCCGACGTCGGCACTGTCCGGCGGGCAGAAGCAGCGCCTTGCCTTGGCGGGCATCCTTGCCATGCGGCCGGGGCTGATCCTCCTCGATGAGCCAACCGCCAACCTGGACCCTGCCGGGGTGGTGGAGGTGCGCGACGCCGTGGGACGCTGCCTCGACAAAACCGGGGCAACGTTGGTGGTGGTGGAGCACCGCGTGGCCGTGTGGAAGGACCTGGTTGACCGGATTGTGGTGCTGCAGCCCGGCTCGTCGACCGATTCCGCCGTGTTGCTGGATGGACCGCCGGATCAGGTCCTCAGCGAAGCCCGGAGCATGCTGATCGCGGCCGGAGTCTGGGTGCCGGGCTACGTCCCGCCGACGCGTCTCCGTGCTGCCGGTTCGGCTCCCGGGGTTGGCGACCTGCTGCTTGCCGCCGAGGAGCTGGCGGTGTCGCGTGAACGTCCGCGCCGCAAGGGCTTCCGGAAGGTGCCGCCGGTGCCGGTGCAGCAGGGCATTTCCGCGCAGGTCCGGGCCGGGCAGGCGCTGGCCATCACCGGGCCCAACGGCGCGGGAAAATCGACATTCGCGCTGACCCTCGCCGGGCTGCTGGAGCCCGTTGAGGGCAAGGTTTCCGCCACGCTGGCGCTCAGCCGGGGAGCTGGGATTGACCCTTATCGGTGGAAGGCCGAGCAGCTGATCGAGCGCGTGGGAACGGTGTTCCAGGAGCCTGAGCACCAGTTCGTCACCGGGAAAGTACTGGACGAACTGCTGTTCGGCCCACGGCACCTGGGCCACGGGGAGGAGCGGGTGGATGAACTGCTGGAGCGGCTCCGGCTCACGGGACTCGTTGACGCCAACCCGTATACCCTTTCGGGAGGCGAGAAACGGCGGCTCTCCGTAGCCACGGTCCTGGCCGCGCATCCCCAGGTCCTGGTCCTGGACGAGCCTACCTTCGGGCAGGACGCCAATACTTGGGCTGAGCTGGCATCCTTCCTGTCCGAGCTCCTGGACGCGGGCACGGCCGTAGTGTCCGTGACCCATGATGCCGAGTTCACGGCAGCGCTGGGCGGAACGGAACTGCGGTTGGCTCCTGCGGCGGCGGTGGCGCGATGAGGCAGGAGCTGAACCTGCGCGGCAACCACGCCCTGCTGACCCGCGCCAATCCGCTGAGCAAGTTCGCCGCCGTCTTCCTGGTCACGGCGGTGCTGGCGCTGTCCATTGACTGGGTGTCCGCGTCGGTGGCGCTGGCCTTCGAGTTCCTGCTGTTCCCTTTGGCGGGCCTCACGCTGACTCTGCTGTGGCAGCGGGGCTGGCCGCTCATTATTGCCGCCGCCGTGGGTGGCTGGAGCACCTCCATCCTGGCACCGGACAGCGGAAAGACGCTTATCGACGTCGGCATCTGGACCATGAGCGAAGGCTCGCTGGAGCTGGGGGCCGGGTTCATGCTGCGGGGGCTGGCGATTGCGCTGCCGGCGGTCCTGCTGATGAGCTGCACCGATCCCACCGACCTGGCCGATGCGCTGGCGCAGAAGGCACGCCTTCCGCACCGGTTCGTACTGGGGACCTTGGCCGCCATGCGGCTCGTTGGGCTGATGGCCGAGGAATGGCAGACCATCGGCATGGCCCGCCGTGCCCGCGGCGTCGGCTCCCGCGGTAATGCCCTCCAGCGGCTGAAGGCGACGCTGGGCCAGAGCTTCGGACTGCTGGTCCAGGCCATCCGGCGTGCTTCCCGGCTTGCCGTCACCATGGAGGCACGCGGCTTCGGCGGCGGAAAGCGGACCTGGGCACGGGAATCCACGTACAGCGCCCTCGACCTTTGGGTGCTGGCTGCCGGGGTGCTGATGGCCGCTGCAGCGTTTGTTGCCGCGATGTGGGAGGGCACCTGGAACATGGTGTGGCTGGGGAGCTGACTGCTTACACGTCTGCTGATTCAGCCGCAGGAGTGGTTGTAGTCGAAGTTTCCCGTCACGAACTGGGTGAGCGTGACTTCGCCGCCTGCGGTCAGCGGGGGGCTTGCGCAATTCGCTTTGGCTCCGGTTGCGGCGCGCGCCCCCGCCAGCCAGCTCGGCAGGGAGTACAGGTTGCTTGAGCTGCTGACAGTTCCCACAATCCGGCTCCATTGAAGGCCGGTTGAGTAGATCCCAACACCCTTGACGTCGATGCTGTGGAAGAAGTCCGTCATGCCCTCCAGGACTGCGCGGTTGGCATCCTTGTCAGTGGTGGACCAGGAGTTTTCGCTTTCCACATCCAGCCACCAGATGTAGTCGGAGGGGTGGCTGATTCCGCGGATGTAGGCATCGTCCCAGGCCTTGGCGTAGCCGTACATGTAGGCGCACGCCGTGCCGTAGTCCCTTTCCTCACAGGAGCCGTAGGGGTTATGGACGGCCGATCCTATCGGGTACTCGTTGCTGGAGGGCCACCACGAGCCGCTGCTTCCCGGGTTGGCGGTGTTCACGTAAAGGGACACCTCAGGCTGGGTCGAATTGCCGGATGAACCCGCAGCCCATTCGAGCTGTTCCCGCAGGCAAGGATTGGTGTTATTGGCCAACCCGTTGTTGACGCCGACGATGGCAAAGGCCTGGCCGGTGGGAAGGTCCTTGCGGCATTGGGGCCATGAGACGTCGTTGCCCAGTGTTGACTGTCTGTCTTCCCCTGGCGACGGCGCGGCGGAGGCCGGCCAAGCGGGGACCAGGAGCGCGATGGCGAAGACCAGGCCGGCCAGTGTGGCTGCCGCCCGGGGGCCTCGTTTCCGGCGCATCAGCACCTCCGTCGTTGTCGAAGGAAGAGGTTCCATCCAGTCTCCTCCGGCCCAGCCGGTAGGGTCAACAACCGGCTGGGCCGGAGAGGACAGCACGTTTTCTATCGCATGTAGTGGGTAAACGTTCTCCAGTGTGAGTGCTACAAGCCGATATCCGCTGCCGCTAACTCATTTATGATATATTTTTTGCATGACGCAGGAAACTACGGAACACGTTGCCGCCATGCTCCGGGACGCCCGGGGCGAGAAAGGCTGGACGCAGGGCCAGTTGGCCGCCGAGCTCGGAACCAGCCAAAGCGCCATCGCCCGGATGGAGCAGGGCAAGCAGAACCTGAGCCTGAAAATGATCCAGCGGCTCGAGACCATCTTTGACCGGAGCATCGTCAACGTCGGCAAACCACAGATGACGCACCTTCGCGTGGAGGGCGGCCGCACGCTGTCTGGAGCCGTGGACGTGAACAGCAGCAAGAACGCCGGCGTCGCACTGCTATGTGCGAGCCTCATTAACCGTGGGACAACCATTCTTCGCCGCCTTGCGCGGATCGAAGAAGTTAACCGCATCGTCGAGGTGCTCAGCAGCATCGGGGTCGAGTGCACCTGGCTCAATGATACCGACCTCCAGCTCCGCAGGCCGGCCGTCCTTGACCTCGCGGCGATGGACGTGGAAGCCGCCCGCCGCACGCGCAGCGTCATCATGCTGCTGGGGCCGCTGCTGGACGAAACCTCGGAGTACCGCCTTCCGTATGCGGGTGGCTGCGACTTGGGCACGCGCACCGTAGAGCCACATATGCAGGCGCTGCGCCAGTTCGGGCTTGCAGTGGAGGCGACGGCGGGGTTCTACAGTGTTCAGGCTCCTTCGGCCGATACCCGCGACCGTTCCTTTGTCCTGACCGAGCGCGGCGATACTGTCACCGAGAACGCCATTATGGCGGCCGCTCACCGTGAGGGGACAACGGTGATCCGCAACGCCAGCCCGAACTATATGGTGCAGGACCTCTGCTTCTACCTGCAGATGCTGGGCGTGGCCATCGACGGCATCGGCACCACCACCTTGAAGATCACCGGGCGTCCCATGATCGATGCCGAGATCGAATACTTCCCCTCCGAGGACCCCATTGAGGCAATGAGCCTCATCACTGCCGGTATCGTCACCAACTCCGAGGTAACCATCCGCCGGGTCCCCATCGAGTTTATGGAGATCGAGCTGGCCACGCTGGGGCAGATGGGCCAGCAGCTCGAGATCTCCGGCGAGTACATGGCACGCAACGGCCGGACCCGGCTGGTGGACGTGACCACCAAACCTTCCGAGCTGCACGCGCCGGAGGACAAGATCCACCCCATGCCGTTCCCCGGCCTGAACATCGACAACCTGCCCTTCTTTGCAGTCATTGCCGCGAACGCCAGCGGACAGACCATGATCCATGACTGGGTTTACGAAAACCGCGCCATCTACCTCACGGAGCTGAACCGGCTCGGTGCGCAGGTTCAGCTGCTGGATCCCCACCGGATCTACGTCAATGGGCCTACCAAGTGGCGCGCTGCAGAGGTTGGCTGTCCACCGGCTTTGCGTCCCGCCGCCTGCCTGTTGCTGGCCATGCTGGCAGCCCGGGGAGTCTCCGAACTGCGGAACATCTACGTTATCGAGCGCGGGTATGAGGACCTGGCGGAGCGGCTGAACACTATCGGGGCGAAGGTGGAGTACTTCCAGGACTGAGCATTCACGCTTCGTCATGAAGTCCTGAGGACCTTCAAAAGTCCCTCAGCTGCCGCAGAATGTGAGTATGCGAACATTCGGCGTTGAGGAAGAGCTCCTGATCGTTGATCCGGAGAGCGGGGAGCCGCTTGCCCTCGCTGACGCCCTGCTGTCCCTCCGCCGGTTGGCGGCAGACGACGCTCCGGACGACCCCCGGGACCTCGTAACGGAAGACAAGACCGTTTACGACGACGACGAGATGGGCCTGAGTGCCGAACTCAAGCTGGAGCAGATCGAGACCCAGACGCGCCCGTGCCTGGAGTACGGTGTGCTGCTTGACCAGATCCGGGCAGGGCGGGCGCTCGCTGACACGGCTGCCAGGAAGCATAACGCGCGGGTGGCGGCGCTGGCCACGTCCCCCCTTGGGCTGGCCAGCCACACCACCCCTGATCCACGCTATGCCAGGATGCTGGAGCGCTTTGGCCTGACGGCCCAGGAACAGCTGACCTGCGGCTTCCACGTCCATACCTTTATTGAGTCACCTGACGAGGGTGTGGCTGTGCTGGACCGGATCCGTGACAAGCTTGCCGTCCTCACGGCCCTGAGCGCGAACTCGCCGTTCTGGAACGGGCTGCAAACGGGGTTCGAAAGCTACCGCACCCAGGCATGGAACCGTTGGCCCACAGCCGGTCCCGCCGGTATTTACGGAACATATTCTGCCTACCGGAGGGTGGTCACCCGCCTTCTTGACAGTGGAGTGATGCTGGACGAAGGAATGATCTACTTCGACGCCCGCCTGTCCCGGAACCACCCCACTGTCGAAGTCCGTGTCGCTGACGTCTGCCTCCGGGCCGAGGACGCAGCCCTTCTTGCCGTTCTCGTCAGGGCACTTGTGGAGACTGCAAGCCGTGAGTGGCACGAGGGGGTTGAGCCCGCCCCGGTGCCCACCGTACTTTTGCGGATGGCTTCCTGGCAGGCCAGCAGCGGCGGACTCAGCGGGGAACTTTTGGATTTCGGTACATTCCGGCCCGCACGGGCCGCAGATGTAGTGCGTTCCCTGGTGGACTACCTCGCACCTGTATTGCAGGAGCAGGGTGAACTTGCCATGGCCCGTCAAGGCGTGGAGGACATCATTGCGCGGGGGACGGGGGCAGCTGAACAGCGCTGCATCCGCGACAGGGCTTTGGCCGCCTCAGCGCCGGAGGACCTGGGCTTTGGTGCAGTGGTCAAGCATGCGGTGGACGTGACGATGCGCGGCTCCGTCAATCTGTCTGCTGTCGACGGGTCCCCGGAGCTGCTGCGCGTCCGCCAGTCCTAGCGGGCAGAGGTAGCCGTATCCAGCCAGAGGTGCCAGTCCGGAAACGGGTCCTTGGGCAGTTCTTCTTCAGAAGGGCCGGGGTCTTCCGGCACATCAAAATCCGGCAGGTCAGGATCTTCCGGCGGGTCCGGGTCTTCCTGGGGGTCCGGGTCTTCCGGTAGGGCAAAGTACCCAGGCACGTACAGGTCCGAGGGCTCCGAGTCAGCATGGACGGAGCTATCCCAGAGTTCCTCAATCCATTTAGGCCAGTGTGGTGGTTCCCAGTCCTGGTGTTCGCTTTTGTAGTGCCTCCCGGTGGGTGAGGTCCAGCCGGGTGGTTCGGTTGTGGTGGCCGGGGTGGGTTGCCAGCCGCTGGTGTGTCGGAGTTTGTGGTGTTTGGGGCAGGGTTGGCCGAGGTTGGATATGCCTGTGGTGCCGCCTTTATGCCAGGCGAGGAGGTGGTCTGCTTCGTTGTCCAGGGAGCTGTTGCTGCAACCGGGGAACGGGCATTTACCGTCCCGCAGCCGCAGCCAGTTCCGCATCGCTTTGCTCAGCCGGTAGCTGGTGCGACCAATCTCCAACGGTGCCCCGTCCCGCGGATCCACCAGCACCCGGTAAAACGAGTCGGCCCCGTCAGCGACCAGATGACGAGCCATCGAGACGGGAATCGGCCCGAACCCGTCCAGCACCGCCGGCTCATCAGTCAGGCCCAGCAGCGAAAACACCGGCACGGTGACCAGCACCTGTGCCCGGATCGAAGATCCCTGCCCCGGACCGGTTCCCTCGGTGCCGGCGTCAGTACCGCGGGCTCTGTTGGCCCCGCCGTTGCCAAAACTGTTTCCGGCGCCGTTGCTGGAACTGTTTCCGGCGCTGATGCCGGGCCCGGTGTTGAGGAGCCCGGAGGCGAAGTTGTCGGCCCGGAGCTGGGTCAGGGTCCGGGGTTCGTCCGGTCCCTGCATTTCCCGGGCGATGGCGGTGAGCCGGTCCCAGATCGCCGACGCCTGGTCCGCGGGCAGGCACGCGGCGACCCAGCCCGTCCCGTCATTGTCCGGCCAGTATTCGACCCGCCCGTCCGCCACACTCTTGGCGTGCCGCTTCTCCAGGCTCTCCGGGTGATGGCGTTCCCGCCAGGCCCGCGCCTTGGCTTTGAACCGGTACGCCGGCATCTCCCCCACCATGGCGGCTGCAGCCGGTTCCGGTGTGTCCGGGTCCAGGAAGTGCGCCTCCAGCGCCGCCGCCCCATTAGGGTCAAGGCTCGCGGTTTGGTCCACCATGGTCCGGGCATGTGCCCACGTAATCGTCCCGGCCTGCAAAGCGGCCAAAGTGCAGGGCAGGGACGTGGTCAGGGCATGGGCGTCAGCGAGCAGCGCACCGGCCGCCCGGTCACCAATCACCAGCACACACCCCACCTCCGCCACCAGGCTCCGCTCCTGCGCCGTCACCTCATACGGCGACCGCGCAGGAGCGTTCAGCGCTTTCGTGGCTTCCGCGAACACCGCCACCGCCTGCGCCTTCAGGGCGGCCAGTTTCGCTTCGGACCGGGCCACCCCGGCAAGGACATCCAAAGCCCCATCAGCAACCCGCTGCAACGGATCATCATCAAACCCCGCCGCAGCGTACGGGCCAGCCGCGGCGTCAAGTTCGCCAAGGCCACCGGAAACAGCAACATCACTGCCAGTGAGAACCGCGGCAAACGCAGCGACGGCAGCCACAACGGCTTCCTCAGCCGCTGCCACTGCCGCCTTCGTTTCCATACCTCCATCATGGCGAGGGGGTCTGACATTTCGGGTGCCACCCTCCATCAGCTGGGCAGGGGCTGCTTATTGTCGAATCAGGTACCAGGTTTCGCCGCTCTCAACCACCGATTCGGCCAGGAAAATGGATTCGGCCGCCATCGGCAGGTGACGCCGTTGTCACAAGCTGATGGCGGCCGAAGTTTAGAAGGTCAGTCTGCCCAAGCCGAGGCCCGGGCAGGACTGCCCGGGCCTACGAAGGAGGATCAGATCGTGACAGCTCCACTGGAGGTCTCGAACGTCACCGAAAGGATCCCGGGGGTTCCGTGTGGTGCCACCCATTCCACGGCAACGTCTTCAAGCGGCTTTTCCACCGGCTCGCCCAGCCATTCGGTCACCCGTTCTGCCGAGCCGGCAATGGTCAGGCAGCTCATCTTGACGTTGCTTTCATAGGCGTTGGACGGGTGCAGGGACGGGTCGCCCTCCCACTTGAGCATGTACGGAACCTGCGGGTCGGCAATCAACCCCAGGATACCGATCTGCTTCCAGACCAGTTCGCGGCCGTCAGGAAACTTGCGGTTTCCGTTGACAGCGGAGCGTCCGAGCCGTTCCTCAAAGGGAACGAGGTCGTCAACCTCGACGCACCAGCCCATCCATCCGCCGCCGGCTGCAGACCGTGCACGCACTGCCTGCCCGAAGGGAGCCTTGTCGGAAGCGGGGTGGTCCAGGACCTCGACGACTTCGAGGTACTTGTGCCCCGCGAGCGGGATGATCATATTCCGGGTTCCGAACCGCGGGTGTACCCCGCCCTTCACTGCCTCAACGCCGAGGGCAGAGGAAATACGTTCGGTGGTGGCAGCCAGGCCATCGTGTTCACAGGCGTAAGAGACGTGATCCATGCGCATGGCAACATCTTGGCACTTTGTGATCGGGCTCTCAGCTAAGGGTAGCCTTACTGGGTTCTTTGATGTCAGCCGTGCTCAAATTCGCACCCGCAACAAGCCTTCACTCAGAGCCTTTCGGTCCATATGCTCCCGTTGGACCAGTAGATGATGCCGTTTTCGAAGCGCTGGGCACGAGTGGACGTATTCAAGGAGTACTCGTCGGTGACCGGGCGTCCGATGAAGGAGTAGCCTCCCCTTCGCTCATATTCCCAGCGGATGGCTCCCTGCAGCAGCTTGGTTCCATATTGAGGTGTGAAGTAAAAGGTCCCACCCTGGAAAGCCTGGACCGCGCCTCCCTCAAGCCAGCGGCTCTCATCGGACACAGGGTAACCGGCCACTCCGGTCTGGCCGCCCTTATTCCACCAGGCCTCCCGGATTCCAGCGCCGATGTAATGGAGGCCAATTTGCGGTGTGTAGTACATCGTTCCATTCGCGAAGTGCTGGGCTATTGCTCCGCCGCCCAAAGGCTCCTCGTCCCGGATGGGGTGGCCCGCGTCATGGCCGTTGTACCACTTCTGCACAATGGCACCCCATAGCGGGTGTGCCCCACCTGCCGGCGACCAGAAAATAATCCCATGTTGGAACTGTTGCTGCGCCCCGCCTTGGACGGTTTGTTCCTGGCTGGTGGCCGCGCCCAGCTGCGACGCCGGTCCACCCATTGAGTTGTACTTGGCCCCGATCGCGCCCCCCACCGAGAAGTTGTTGACCGAAGCTGATGCGGTGTGCAGCAGACGGTTTGGCGTTCCACTTCCAGTTCCGGAAATGGTTCCTCCGATGGCGGACGAGACGAGCCGGTCGGTCACTTCGGTGGGTGTTAGAAGAGGGTTGCCGGATAAGAGGAGGGCGGCAGCACCAGCCACGTGCGGGGTAGCCATGGACGTTCCACCGAGTGACGCCGTGGCCGTCGTGGAAGTGTGCCAGGCGGAGAGGATGCCCACGCCCGGCGCGTAGAGGTCCACGCATTTGCCGAAATTTGAGAAGGAGGCCTGCCTGTCGGAGGTATCGCTTGCCGCTACTGTGACGGCGGAGGGCGTACGGGCTGGAGACGCCGTGCAAGCGTCCACGGCATTGTTCCCGGCTGAAACGATGGCCGGGAGGCCGTTGGTGATGACGGCCTGGACTGCTGCATCGAGCACGCTGCTGGTGGGTCCGCCGATACTCAGGTTGACTACGGCCGGAGTGCCAGGGCGGTGATGACCGGCAACCCAATCGAGCCCTGCGATGATGTCCGAGTAGAGGCCGGAGCCATCACATGCGAGTGCCCGCACCGGAATAAGGGTGGCGGATTTGGCCACACCATGGACGGCGCCGCCGATGACTCCTGCCACGTGCGTGCCGTGGCCGTTGCAGTCGCTTGATCCCAGGCCGTCAGCCTTTGCTGTCCATCCAGCGCTGACCCGGCCGCCGAAATCGGCATGAGTTGCGAGAATCCCGGTGTCCACAACGTATACGCTGACACCCTGGCCGGAGGCGGCAGGTGTGTAGGAGCCGGAGAGCGGCAGTGCCTGTTGATCGATCCGGTCCAGGCCCCAGGGGGCGTTGCGCTGCATCTCGGATGCTGTGGCAGCGTGGTCCGGCTCCACCGTTGCGGCCCGGCCCGAGCGGAGCAGGGCGGCAGCCTGCGCCGGGCTGGCGTCGATAGCAGCGCCCTTCACTGCCTTGGTGAAAGTTCTGTTGACGCCGATTCCCTGGGCGCGGAGGGCCGTCACCTCGGCCGCGACGTCCTTGCCCGGAGCGAACTGGACAAGGTAGCGGCCGCTGTCACCCGCAGCAGCGGAAGGAGCGGCGTGCGCTGCGGACGCCAGCCAGGGGCTGGCTGCCACCGCGCCTGAGCAGATGGCTAGGGCGGAGAGCAGGACGGTGCGATGTGCGAGGCGAAAGAATTGGGGCAACTGAATGTGGTCCTTTGGTGTGGAAGAAGAAAGGCGAGGTGACGTGTTCCCGGTTCAAATCTAACGGGGGGCTGGTGGCAAACGGTCAACCCTCGCTCAATCCTGTGCGTCTTCTGCGGAACCTTGGGAAATCAACATGTGGCGCCTCCTGGCTCCACCCGCGTTAGGAAGTGTTGTCCATCAACAGGGGCGGGAAGTCACACCCGGTCACACTCGTGGCGACGGGCACGTGGAGTTCCTAGACTGGGCCCAGGTTATGAGCGCCAGCGCCAAGCCCCGGCTCGCTGGCCGGCAACCCTCCATCCGCGGTGGGGTGCCCCGGGTGAGGACCTGGCTGTCCGGCAATGGCCGGATGGCAAGCGCGGCCCGCGGTGCTTCGAGCATGCCGGGCCCATGTCAAAGGAGCCTTGATTGTTCAACAGATGGTCTTTCGAAACCCGCCAGATCCACGCAGGGCAGGAGCCGGACGCGGCCACGGGTGCACGTGCACTCCCCATTTACCAAACTACGTCCTTTGTATTCCCCAGCGCCGAGAGCGCAGCGAACCGCTTTGCCCTTGCTGAACTGGCACCCATCTACACCAGGATCGGCAACCCCACGCAGGAAGCCGTGGAACAGCGGATCGCCAGCCTCGAAGGCGGCCTGGGAGCCCTGCTGCTCAGCTCGGGCCAGGCCGCTGAAACTTTTGCGGTCCTGAATATCGCCGAGTCAGGGGACCATATCGTGGCCAGCCCCAGCCTTTACGGCGGCACCTACAACCTCTTCGCCCACACCCTGAAGAAGTTCGGCATCTCCGTCACGTTTGTGGCGGACCCGGACAACCTGGACCAGTGGCGCGCCGCAGTGCAGCCCAACACCAAGCTGTTCTTCGGCGAAGTGGTCTCCAACCCGCGGCAGGACGTCCTGGACATCGAAGGGGTGTCCCGGGTTGCGCACGAGGCCGGGGTGCCGCTGATCGTGGACAACACCCTGTCTACCCCGTACCTGATCCGCCCGCTGGAATGGGGTGCGGACGTCGTGGTGCACTCGGCCACCAAATACCTGGGCGGGCATGGTTCCGCGATCGCCGGCGTCATCGTGGACTCCGGCAATTTCGACTTCGGCAAGGACCCTGCGAAATTCCCCGGCTTCAACACCCCGGACCCCACCTACAACGGGCTGGTATATGCCCGCGACCTCGGCGCCGACGGTGCCCTGGGTGCCAACCTGTCATACATTCTGAAGGCCCGGGTGCAGCTGCTGCGCGACCTTGGCTCGGCAGTGTCGCCCTTCAACGCCTTCCTTATCGCCCAGGGACTGGAGACCCTGAGCCTGAGGGTGGAACGTCACGTCGCCAATGCCTTGGAAGTTGCCCAATGGCTGGAAGCGCGTGACGACGTCGAATCCGTCGCCTACGCCGGGCTGCCGTCCAGCCCCTGGTACGAGCGCGGACGCAAGTACGGCCCCAAGGGCACCGGCGCGATTGTGTCGTTCAACCTCGCCGGCGGGGCGGAGGCGGGCAAGCGCTTTGTGGACGCGCTGGAGCTGCACTCCCACGTGGCAAACATCGGTGACGTCCGTTCCCTGGTGATCCATCCGGCGTCGACCACCCACAGCCAGCTCTCGCCGGAGCAGCAGGTGGTTGCCGGCGTGAACCCCGGCCTGGTGCGGCTGTCGGTAGGCATCGAGCATATCGATGACATCCTGGCTGACCTCGAGGCTGGCTTCCGGGAGGCCAAGGAGGCCACCGGCGCCTAGCCATAGCCAAGGAGCCAGCGCGGCTGCGGGCCGGGGAAGTCACAACCAGTCACACTCTTGGCGGCAGGCAGGGCCTGTTTCGTACACTCGAACCAGGTCATGAGTGCCAGTGACAGCCCCGGCTTGCTGGCCGGCAACCCTCCTACCGCGGTGGGGTGCCCCGGGTGAAGACCTGGCCTGCCGGTCATTCGACGGCGGGCAAGCGCGTAGAAGAGGTCTTGCCATGACGGTTACCGTCGCCCGTACTACCGTCCCCGAACACGGGATTGTCCGCTATGCCTCCATCGGGGGACTTAAGCTGGAAGCCGGCGGATACCTGCCGGACGTCACCCTGGCCTACGAAACCTGGGGCACCCTGAACGAGGACGGCAGCAACGCCATCCTCATCGAACACGCTCTGACCGGCAGCACCCACGTAACCCGGGGCGATACCGAAGAACCTGGCTGGTGGGAACAACTCGCCGGGCCGGGCGCGCCGGTGGACACCAACCGTTTCTTCGTAGTGTCCATCAACATCGTGGGCGGCTGCTATGGGTCCACGGGCCCGTCGTCGCTTGCTCCGGACGGAGCGCCGTGGGGCTCCCGTTTTCCGCTGGTGACCCTGCGGGACAGCACTGTTGCGGAGGCCCGGCTGGCCGACCAGTTGGGGATCGGGAGCTGGTTTGCCGTGCTGGGCGGATCGATGGGCGGGGCGCGGGCGCTGGAATGGGCTGTCATGTACCCGGAGCGGGTGCGGCGTTGTGCTGTGATTGCCGTGGGCGCCGCAAGTACCGCCGAGCAGATCGCCTTTGCCCAGGCACAGACCCTCGCCATCCGGCAGGACGCCAATTTCAACGGCGGTGACTACTACAACGGACCAGCCCCCGAGGAGGGCCTGGCCCTGGCCCGGCGCATCGCCCACATCACGTACCGCTCCCCGGTAGAACTGGACGGACGGTTCGGACGCGCGCCGCAGGAGCCCGAGTCGCCGCTTCAGGGCGAGCAGCTGGCAGCCCGCGGGCGGTACCAGGTGGAGAGCTACCTGGATCATCAGGGCGCCAAACTGGTCCAGCGCTTCGATGCCAACAGTTACATCGCGATCACCGAGGCGCTGATGAGCCACGACATCTGCCGGGGACGGGGGTCGCTCGCCCAGACCCTGTCCAGTGTCAATGCGCGCTTCTTTGTCGCCGCTGTGGACTCGGACCGGCTCTACTTCCCGTCCCAGTCACGGGAGCTGGCGCGGGCGCTTCCCGGAGAGGTTGACGTCCACCTCATCGAGGCGCCCATCGGGCACGACGGGTTCCTCACGGAGATCGGCCAGCTGGGATCACAGCTCCGCGAGCACCTTTTGGCATAGCGCCACCTCCCGAAAGCCCGAATATGTGCATTAATGCAGATGGGCTCTGCATGATTCGCCGTTGAGCTGGGCGGAGAGGCAGACCATACTCAATGGGACCAGGCGGTTCGTGGCCAAAATCACGCGTATCCGCCACAGCCTGTCCCAGTGGTGTCGACGACGACGCCGAAGGAGTTCACTAAATGAGTACGGAAAGCTCCGCCGCACGGCGGCCCGAGGAAACCGACGTCAAGGCCTCCGGCCTGAAGAAAGTCGTTACGGCCTCCATGGCCGGCACTGTTGTTGAGTGGTACGAGTTTTTCCTCTATGCCTCCGCTGCCACCCTGGTGTTCGGCAAAATGTTCTTCCCCAATTCAGGGACCGAACTGGATGGCATCATCGCCGCCTTCGTCACCTATGCCGTCGGCTTCGTGGCCCGCCCCATCGGCGGCATTGTCTTTGGCCACTTCGGAGACAAGTTCGGCCGCAAGCAGTTGCTGCAGCTAAGCATCATCCTGGTGGGCGTTGCCACTTTCCTGATGGGCTGCCTGCCCACTTTCGCCCAGATCGGCTACTGGGCTCCGGCCCTTCTGGTGTTCCTGCGCTTCGTGCAGGGCTTCGCCGTGGGCGGTGAATGGGGCGGCGCCGTGCTGCTGGTTGCCGAGCACAGCCCCAGCAAGTCCCGCGGGTTCTGGTCCAGCTGGCCACAGTCAGCGGTACCAATGGGCAACCTCCTGGCCACCGGCGTGTTGTTCACCCTTTCGGCCACGCTTTCCCAGGAAGCGTTCCTTGGTTGGGGCTGGCGCGTTGCCTTCTGGCTCTCCGCCGTGATCGTGATCGTCGGCTACTACATCCGCACCAAGGTCCAGGACGCGCCGATCTTTCTCGAGGCCCGCAAGGAAGTCACGGTGGAGAAGAAGGGCTACGGTGTGGCCGAAGTCTTCCGCCGCTACCCGCGCGGTGTCTTTACCGCCATGGGCCTGCGTTTTGCCGAGAACATCCTGTACTACCTCGTGGTCACGTTCTCCATCACCTACCTGAAGGTCGTCGTTCAGACTGACACCTCCCGCATCCTCCTGCTTCTGCTCGTGGCGCACTTCATCCACTTCTGCGCCGTCCCGCTCGTCGGCAAGATGTCGGACGCGTTCGGCCGGCGGCCGGTCTACATGGCAGGCGCCATCCTCGGCGGCACGTGGGGCTTCTTCGCTTTCCCCATGATGGACACCGGCAACGACTTCATCATCCTGGCCGCCATCACCATCGGCCTGCTGTTCCACGCGCTGATGTACGCGGGCCAGCCGTCCATCATGGCCGAGATGTTCCCCACCCGGATGCGGTACTCCGGCGTTTCCCTGGGCTACCAGGTGACCTCCATCGTCGCCGGTTCGCTGGCACCGATCATCGCAACATCGCTGCTGGGAACCTTCAAGTCCTCCACTCCGGTGGCGCTGTACCTGCTGGGAGCCTGCATCGTGACCGCCATCTCCGTGCTCTTCCTCAAGGAGACCCGCGGCATCTCGCTCCACGATGTGGACGCAGCCGACGCCCAGGGCACCGCGGACCTGCTCGCTGCAGGCAAGAAATAGTCGCTGGCACCACCAGAGCCAAATAGCACCAACTGCCCGGACCCGCGACCACGCAGGCCCGGGCAGTTGGGCGTCAGCACCTTCGACCAAGTCAGGATCTCCCATGAAAGCAGCCGTCCTTTACTCCACAGTCCCGTCCGGAACCAACTACACCAAAGCGCATCCCCTTCGGGTCGAGGAGCTTGACCGGCCGGAACCCCGCGCCGGTGAGTTGGGCATCACCATCACCTACTCGAGCCTGTGCCACTCGGACCTCTCCGTGGTGGACGGCTCCCGCGTCAGGCCCCTTCCCATGGCGCTCGGACATGAGGCTGTTGGGCGGGTTGCAGCGGTGGGTGAAGGTGTCACGGATGTTTCCCCCGGGGACCATGTGGTCCTCGTCTTCGTCCCCAGCTGTGGTGACTGCCGTGCATGCCGGGCGGGCCGCCCGGCGCTCTGCCACCGCGCGGCGGAAGTCAACGGGTCGGGGGACCTGCTGCATGGCGAGGCCCTGCTGCGGACGCCCGCGGGGGAGCGGATCAACCACCACCTGGGGGTCTCGGCCTTCGCCGATTACGCCGTGGTGGCCCGCGAATCAGTGGTGGTCATCGACGACGACGTCCCCGACACTGTTGCGGCAATGTTCGGTTGCGCCGTGCTCACCGGGATGGGAGCCGTCCTCAACACGGCGGCCGTCCAGCCCGGCCAGTCCGTCGCTGTCTTCGGGCTCGGCGCTGTGGGGCTTTCGGCCGTCATGGCCGCGGCCCTGGCCGGTGCCTCCTCCGTGATCGCCATCGATCCGAACGCCGGCAAGCACGGCCTCGCCCTGAAGTGCGGGGCAACCGCCGTGGGGACCCCGGACGAGGCTCCCCGCCTGATCCAGGAGGCCGCCGGCGACGGCGTGGACACCGCCATCGAAGCTGTGGGGTCAGCCCGGGTCATTGCATCCTGCCTAGAGCATGTGACGCGTGGCGGCGCCGTGGTCTCGGTGGGGCTGCCACACCCCACGGCGGAACTGACCGTGCCCGCGCTCCAGTTTGCCGGGGCGGGCAAGCGGCTGCTGGGCTCGTATATGGGCGACGCCGTTCCGGGCCGGGACATCCCCTTGTACCTTGGATACTGGCGGGAGGGAAGGCTTCCCGTTGAGCTGCTGCACACCGACACCCGGCCGCTTGATGAAATCAACGAAGGCCTCGATGCGCTGGCCGCCGGGCAAGTGGTGAGGCGACTCTTCCAAACCTGAAAAACGGCTCCGGAGGGCAACATCTAGGCAGCCAGCAAGTCCTGGCGTTCGGCAACTTCTTCCTTCAGCGCAGCGATCACGGCCTGCACCCGGGCGGACCGCAGCGATTCGGGCCGTGCCACCGCCCAGATGGGCACCTGGCGCTGGAAGGCGTCCGGGAGCACCGGAACAAACTCCGGATTCCGCGCGACCATAAAGTTTGGAAGCAATCCGATGCCGGCGCCGCGGCGCACGGCCTCCACCTGGGCAAAGATGCTCGTCGCCTGGAAGCTGGACTTCGGCATGGGCAGCTGCGAGGACCGGTGGCCCAGTTCGGCAACCTGGAGTGCCGACTCAACGTAAGAGACGAAGCCGTGCTGCCCCACGCCGTCGGGCGTTTCCGGCAGGCCCCGCTCGGCGGCGTAGGCCGGGCTGGCGTAGAGCCGGAGGAAGTAGTTGGTCAGGAAGATGGCCTGCGCGTTGCTCACGTCCGTGCGGCCCACCACCACTTCCAGGTCCACGCCGGAGCGGTTCTGGCTGACCTTGCGCGTGGCACTGAGCATCTCCACATTCAGCATGGGATGCCGCTGCTGGAGGCGGACCAGCGCAGGGGTTGCGAATTCGGCGCCGAAACCGTCGGAGGTGCTCAGGCGCACCATGCCGGACAGGGCGTCCCGGTCCTGGCCCGTAACGGCAGCCAATGACCCCAGCGTTTCTTCGATCGTTTCCGCCGCGGCCACGGCCGAAGCCCCCAGCTCCGTGAGTTCCCAGCCGTGCGGGCTGCGCTCCAGGGTGCGGCCGCCCAGTTGCTTGTCGAGGGCGAGGATCCGGCGGGAAATGGTGGTGTGGGTGGTGCCCATCGTTTCCGCGACGGCATTGAAGCGCCCAAGGCGGGCTACCGTGAGCAAAATCAGCAAGTCGTCCGGACTCGGAAGCCGCGCCACCCGGTGTCCTTTCCTTCGTGTGCACCAGTGCACATGCCATCTGTGATTTTTCCCCTTGATTGCACTCTAGCAGGGTGTGATGGTGGACACAGACCTTGCGGCTGCCCTCGGCCGGAGGCACAGCAAAGGAGCTTATGCCATGGCAGTAGTCGGTTGGATCGGTTTGGGAAACATGGGCGGTTCCATGTCGGGGAACCTCGCAAAGGCGGGTCACGACGTTCGGGGATTCGACCTCAACCCGGCCGCTCTCGCCGCTGCGGAGGCGGGCGGGGTGAAACCGGTCGGGAGCATCGCCGAGGCAGTGGCGGGCGCCGACGTCGTCTTCACCATGCTTCCCAAGGGCGAGCATGCCAAGGCTGTCTACCTGGGCGGGGACGGGGTGCTGGCGCATGCGGATGCGCGCACACTCCTGGTCGATTCCTCCACGATCGATATGGCCGCCGCCCGGGAATTGCACGACGCCGCTGCTGCCGCCGGCCTCCGCTTTGTTGATGCCCCTGTCTCGGGCGGGATGAGCGGCGCCAAGGCAGGAACGCTCACGTTTATGGTGGGCGGTGAAGAGGGCGCCGTGGCGGACGCCACGCGCTACATCCAACCGATGGCGGCCAACATCATTCCTACCGGCGCAGCCACCACCGGCCAGGCGGCCAAAATATGCAACAACCTGATGCTGCTGATCAACCTGGCCTCCACGGCTGAGGGTGCCGTGCTGGCGGACCGGCTGGGCCTGGACAAGAAGGTGTTCTGGGACATCGCCTCCGTTTCCTCCGGAGACAGCTGGGCCCTGCGCACCTGGTACCCCGTTCCTGGCGTGGTCCCCACTGCTGCTTCCAACAATGACTTCGCGCCCACGTTTACTGCCGAGCTGGCGAACAAGGACATCGGCCTGGCCATCAGCGCTGCCGAGGACACCGACACGCCGCTCGAAATCGGCAAGCACGTTCAGCAGCTGTACCAGCGCCTTATCGATGCGGGCGAGTCCGGCAAGGACTGCTCCATGATCATCAAGCTCGCCGACGGTTCCCTGGATTCAGCAAAGTAGAAGAGAGACCTCCATGCACACCATTCCGCATTACATCAGCGGCAGCCGCGTTGCCGATGCCGAGCGCTTCGGCCCCGTCTACAACCCTGCTACCGGAGAGCAGGAAAAGCAGGTGGCACTGGCGTCCGCTGCCCGGGTGGAAGAAGCCATTGCCGCCGCCTCGGCAGCGCTGCCGGCCTGGCGGGCAACGAGCCTGGCCAAACGGACCAACATCTTCTTCCGCGTCCGCGAAATCCTGACCCAGCGCAAGTCCGAGCTGGCCGCCATCCTGACCAGTGAGCACGGCAAAGTACTCTCCGACGCCGAAGGGGAAATTTCCCGAGGGCTCGAGAACATTGAGTTCGCCACCGGGCTGTCCCACATGCTCAAGGGGGAGCGCTCCGAGCAGGTCTCCAGCGGCGTGGATGTCCACTCCGTCCGGCAGCCCGTGGGCGTCGTGGCCTGCATCACCCCGTTCAACTTCCCGGCCATGGTGCCGCTCTGGATGATCGGCAGCGCCCTGGCATGCGGGAACACCGTGCTCCTGAAGCCCAGCGAAAAGGATCCGTCCTCCGCCGTGTTCATCGCGGAAGTTTTCACCGAAGCGGGCCTGCCGGCCGGTGTGCTGAACGTGGTGCAGGGCGACAAAGAGGCGGTGGATGTACTGCTCGAACACCCGGACGTCAAAGCCGTCAGCTTCGTGGGCTCAACGCCCATTGCGCAGTCGATTTACAAGCGTGCTGCGGACCACGGCAAGCGGGTCCAGGCTTTGGGCGGGGCCAAGAACCATATGGTGGTCCTGCCGGACGCGGACCTGGACATGGCGGCGGACGCAGCAATCTCGGCTGCCTACGGCTCGGCAGGCGAGCGCTGCATGGCGGTCAGCGTTCTCGTCGCCGTCGGCGCCATCGCCGACGACCTTGTGGAAGCCATCCGGAGCCGGATGGCTACCCTGACGATCGGCCCGGGCACCGACCCGGCATCGCAGATGGGTCCCCTGATCACCGCCGAACACCGGGAGAGGGTGGCCTCCTATGTGGCTGGCGCCGAAAACGAGGGCGCCACGGTGGTTGTCGACGGCCGCTCGCAGCAGTTCGATTCAAACGGGTTCTTCATTGGAGTCAGCCTGGTGGACCACGTCAAGCCGGGCATGAAGGTGTACGACGACGAAATCTTCGGCCCTGTCCTGTCCGTAGTCCGCGTGGATACTTACAGCGATGCGGTCCGCCTGGTCAACGACAACGAGTTCGGCAACGGGGTTGCCATCTTCACCCGCGACGGCGGCGCCGCCCGCCAATTCGAGTTCGACGTCGAGGCGGGCATGGTGGGCGTCAACGTACCCATCCCGGTGCCGGTGGGGACTTTCTCCTTCGGCGGCTGGAAGAACTCCCTGTTTGGCGATACACACATGTACGGGCCGGACAGCATCCGGTTTTACACCAGGGGCAAAGTGGTCACCACGCGGTGGCCGGACCCGGCAACGTCCGTGATCGACCTGGGTTTTCCGCAGGTGGACTGACGCAGGTCAGCCGTTCATGATCTCGCCGCGGCGGGTCATGTACTCCTCCACGGAAAGTTCCCCGTTGCTGTACTTCTCATCCAGTTCGGCGAGCTTTCGTGCGCGGTAGCCCTGCGGGGCCGACGGCGGCGGGGGAGTGGCAGGTGCCGCGGGCTGCTGCGGGGCCTGGGGTTGCCCCTGCCGGGGTTGTTCCGGCTGGGGCTGCCCGTACGGCGGAAACTGCTGGTCCATGGGCGGAAACTGCTGGTCCATGGGTGGAACCGGCTGGACGGGAGGCAGGGGCTGGGGCCGGTCAAGATCGCGGAATCCGCCGCTGAGATAGTCCTGCTGGGTGTAACCGTCCCGGGGCTGTTTGCTCTGCGGGCCGGCCGAACCGGGGAACTGGCCGCCGCCCGGGAACTGCTCGGGGTAGCGCCCGGAAAAGCTTTGCTCGTGGTTCCTTCGGGCGACAGATTTCCGGTACATCCGCATGGCCATCGGGATCAGGAATGACAAAATGATGATCCAGAAAAACAAGTTGCTCACGGTGCCGTGCCTCTCATGTGTGTGTCCTTCCAGTTTAGCCCCGTGATGCACGCGGACGGCCGGGAGCCCCGTGAAGGCGCCGTACCGGTCCACTGCTTCCTGCACTGCAGCTGCCAGCGGGGTACCCGGCCGGTCATCGGAACTCGTGAGCCGGATATCCAGCTCACACCGCCCGGGAAGCAGCGTATGCCGCCAGGAACCGGCCATTCGCCCGTCCAGCAGCACCACGTGCATCGGTTGGCCTTCGAAAGGAAATGCCGGAGCACCGCCGCCCATGTAATGCCGGGTGGCGGAATACCCCATGATGTATTCGTCGTAGCACTGAACCACGTCCACCCGGGGACCCTGGACCATAGTCCGGCCGGTTTGCGTCCCCGGATCGGGCCGGTCGGCAGCGAAGTAATGCTCGACGCCGTCAATCACGGTGGCCGCCAGCGCATTGGGCCGTGCCTCCCTGGCCACCTGTAGCCCCTTCCGGACGTCTGTCACAGTCAACCCCGACCAGCCGGCGCAGTCCTTGGCCGTGGCGGGTCCGCGGCTGGAGAAATAGCGGAGGGTCAGTTCAGCCAGCGCTTCCTCGCGGCCCGGCGCCGGCTGCCTGCCGGCTGGAACCCGCTCGTCAAAAAGGGTATAAGTCTGTTTCAGCGCCCCGCCGCGGCTGCGGACAGGCGTACCGCTGACAAGGACGCCGCTGACCTCGGCGTGCATAATGATGTACGCAAGGCGCAGCCCACTGGCCCCGATGCCGGCCGCCTGCAGCTTTGCGGCGAGTTGCTCGCGGTTGAGATGGTTGCCGCCCGCCACAGCTCCGGCCAGCACCTCCCCGGCCCGGGCGGCTGTTGCGGCATCGATTCCGGTGAGACGGTACGTCGGAGCGTTGGCCTGGTGGAGCCGCGGGGCCGAGAGGGCTGACAGCCAGCGAAGGTCGTCCCGGTGGACGAAATGCCAGGTGGGGCGAAGGATATGCGTGCGCAGGATCCGGCCATCGGCCACTGCGCTCTCGATGTCCGCTGCTGTTACCGGCGGATCAACACTGCGTGATACACGCTGGGCGAGGCTCCACCTTGCGTAGGGAAATTCCTGTGCCTGCACGGCCAGCAGGTTCCGCAGGGCGGCCTCCGGCGAGGGGGCACCTGGTTCCCGGAGCAGCTGGGAGGAAAGCCGCTGCCGTACTACCGCGTCCGCTTCCATACTCATCGCCAACTAGTCCGCTGCCCCGCACCACGCTGCCCGCCGCCTGCCCGGAAGCATGGTCCGGCGCTAGCGCCGGGCAACCTCAGCAGTCCCCAGCGGGCCCTCGCCGGATCCCAGCGGAACGCCCGGACCGAAGATGGGACCCGGCGTCGGACGCTTTGCGGTGATCCCGTCCCCGGAGGACTGGTGGCGCAACCTGCGCAGCACCCACGGCACAAAGTACTCGCGGGCCCACACCAGGTCCCCGGAGCGCGCCTCACGCCAGGTGCGGGGCGGCAGTGGTTTGGGCTGCAGCGGCTCCAGCGTGTGCTCCACGTTCAGCGAGTCCAGCACCATGGCCGCAATCGTATGGTGGCCCAGAGGGGAGAAGTGCAGCCGGTCCCGGTCCCACATCTGCGGGTCGCTGAGTTGCCGCAGCGACCACATGTCGGCGATAACGGCATCATGCCGGGCAGCCACGGTACGCAGGTTTTCGTTGTAGATGGCCACCTTGCTGCGGATCCTGCCCAGCACCGAGGAGCCGGTGTCCGGTCCGTTGAAGAGGACCACCGTTGCACCACCCATGGCCAGGATCTGCACCACCGAGTCGAGCTTTTCAGCCAGGGCATCAGGGTCGCCGCCCGGGCGCAGGAGGTCATTGCCGCCGGCCGAGAGGGTCACGAGGTCCGGCTTGAGCGCCAGGCACGGGGCAAGCTGCTGGTCCACGATCTGCTGCAGCAACCTGCCGCGCACGGCCAGGTTCGCGTAGGCGAAGTCGGGCTGCGTACGGCCCAGTTCTTCCGCCACCCGGTCCGCCCAGCCGCGGTAGCCGCCGGGGCGTGAGGGCTCGGGGTCGCCGATGCCCTCCGTGAAGGAATCGCCCATTGCCACGTAGCGGGTCCATGGGTGGGATCCGGCGCGGGCAGTGGGGGATTGAATGGCACTTGTGTCAGTCACGGTCCTATCCTGCCTTCCGCTTCACTGGCTACGCGAACGTAGGTTGTTACCTTTCGGTAGCTGTAACAATGGAAACCATGACTGAAGCCGAAGTATTTCCTGCCCCTGTTGTTCTGTGGTCGCATCAGGAGGACCAGCGCGACGGCAGGCCGCTGCTGGTGCTGCTCCACGGCTACGGCGCCAACGAACAGGACCTGCTCAGTCTGGCTGACCTGCTGCCCGGGGACTTCGCCGTCGCCTCCGTCCGGGCTCCCATCGCCATGGGCCCGGGGTTCACCTGGTTCCCGCTGACGGCGTCCATTGACTACTCCCTCGAGCGGGTCAAGGCGGCGTCGTCTTTTGTGCTGGATTGGATCGACACCATCAAGGTGGGGCATCCGTCGGTTTCCCTGCTCGGCTTCTCGATGGGAATGGCCATGGCCACCACGCTCCTGCGGCAGCGGCCCACGGACTTCGCGGCCGTCGTCGGGCTCTCAGGCTTTGTGGTGGACGCAGGCGACGATCCCAGCTTCAGGGACGCCGAACTCGACGGCACCGTTCCCATGTTCTGGGGCCGGGACCAGCAGGACCCCGTGATCACCCCGGACAAGATCGACTACACCATGGGCTGGGTCCGCAAGCACGTCAAACTCACCAAGGTCCTGTACACGGGCATGTGGCACGGAATCAACCAGCAGGAGATCGGCCACGTGGGTGAATTCCTCACCCACGAAGTCCTCAAAAAATAAGCGGACGACGACGGGTGCGGGCCCGGAAGGTTAACCTGCCTCGGGTGCCACCACCCGGACCGTTTGCCCATTGACCGTGACGGTATCGCCATTGTGCAGCTGGCGGCCGCGGCGGTCGTCGATCTCCCCGTTGACCTTGACGAGCCCGTTCTTGATGAGGTCCGCCGCCTCAACGCCGTCTTCCACCAGGTTGGCGAGCTTGAGCAGCTGGCCAAGGCGGATCATGCTGTCGCGGATGGGGATGTCTTCAACACGGTTGCTCATGAAGCAATAATGCCTGACGTAAGGTGGATTCAGTGACCTCCACCCATCGCCTGCCGCTGCTTGCAGGCCTTCCCCTGGCGGTGGGCGCAGGCCTGGCCATTCCCCTGCAGGGCCGGATTAACGGTGCCCTGGGTGCCCGGTTGAACGACGGCATCGCCGCTTCCGTGGTGAGCTTCAGCACAGGGCTCGTGGTGATGATCCTGATCTCGCTGCTCCTGCCGCGCGGCCGGGCCGGTCTGGCCGGCATCCTGCCGGCCGTCCGCAGCCGGGCCTTCCCCCGGATCTACGTCCTCGCCGGCGGCATTGGGGCGTTGTTCGTCTTTGCGCAGTCCTTTACGGTGGGCATCCTGGGCGTGGCCCTCTTCACGGTTGCCACAGTCACCGGGCAGACCGTCAGCGGGCTGCTCGTGGACCGGCTGGGGATTGGGCCGGCGGGCCGGAAGCCAGTCACCGGGATCCGGATTGTCGGCTGCCTGCTGACCATCGCCGCCGTCGCCTGGGCAGTTTCGCCCCGGTTCAGCGGAGGCGCCGGGGGAGCAGGCGGTGCGCCGGCCGGCGGGCCGGCGGACCTGCTGCTTCCGCTCCTGCTCCCCGTCGCCGCCGGGTTCCTGATGAGCTTCCAGCAGGCCATGAACGGAACAGCCACTGTTCACTACGGCACACCGATCGCCGCCACCCTGGTCAATTTCGTGGCCGGTTCCGTGGTTCTCTGGACGGCGTACGCCATCAAGCTGGCCGTCGCTGGCGCGGGCAACCCGCTGCCGGGGGAGTGGTGGTACTACGTTGGCGGCCCGATGGGATGCGTGTTCATCGGCCTGGGCGCGCTGCTGGTCCGCAGCCTGGGCGTGCTGGTCACGGGCCTGGGCATGATCGCCGGGCAGCTGCTCGGCTCGCTTGCCCTTGACGTGATCCTGCCGGCGCCGGGGACCGTGGTTGCCCCGGCCACAGTGCTCGGCACCATCCTCACGCTGGCCGCCATCATCCTGGCAACCCTGCCCTGGCCGCGGGGCGCGCTCCGCAGGTAGGCACCGGTAGGCTAGGACACGCAGCTTTTTCGCATCTTTCCTTCATCCGCCCCCGCGGCAGCCAGCGGTCATGTGCCTCCGGCTTGCCCGGGGCCTGAAAACCGCGGACCGCACCCAGCGGCCCTGTAGAAATTGGAGTTACCCCATGGCAGCAAAATCCGTTCTCGACCAGGTCATTTCCCTCTCCAAGCGGAGGGGCTTTGTGTTCCAGGCCGGTGAGATCTACGGAGGTTCGCGCTCTGCCTGGGACTACGGGCCCCTCGGCGCCGAGCTGAAGGAAAACATCAAGCGCCAGTGGTGGCAGTCCATGGTCCGCGGCCGCGAGGACGTGGTGGGCCTGGACTCCTCCGTCATCCTGCCCCGCCAGGTGTGGGAAGCCTCCGGCCACGTTGAGGTCTTCTCCGACCCGCTGGTGGAATGCCTTTCCTGCCACAAGCGCTACCGTGCGGACCACCTCGAGGAAGAATACGAAGAAAAGAAGGGCCGCCCCGCCGAGAACGGCCTGAAGGACATTGCCTGCGCCAACTGCGGTACCCGCGGTGAATGGACCGAGCCGCAGGAATTCTCCGGCCTCCTCAAGACCTTCCTGGGCCCGGTGGCCAGCGAGGAAGGCATGCACTACCTGCGCCCGGAAACGGCCCAGGGCATCTTCGTGAACTTCAACAACGTGCTCACCACCTCGCGCAAGAAGCCGCCGTTCGGTATCGGCCAGATCGGCAAGTCCTTCCGCAACGAGATCACGCCCGGCAACTTCATTTTCCGCACCCGCGAGTTCGAGCAGATGGAAATGGAGTTCTTCGTCGAGCCCGGCACCGATGAGGAATGGCACCAGTACTGGATGAAGGAGCGCATGTCCTGGTACACCGGCCTGGGCATCCGTGAGGAAAACCTGCGGTTCTTCGAGCACCCGCAGGAAAAGCTGAGCCACTACTCCAAGGGCACCACGGACATCGAGTACCGCTTTGGCTTCCAGGGTTCGGAATGGGGCGAGCTGGAAGGCATCGCCAACCGCACCGACTTTGACCTCTCCACCCACGCCAAGGCCTCCGGCCAGGACCTGAGCTACTTCAACCAGGCCACCAACGAGCGGTACACCCCCTACGTCATCGAACCGGCCGCCGGCCTCACCCGCTCCTTCATGGCGTTCCTGGTGGACGCCTACACCGAGGACGAGGCCCCCAACGCCAAGGGCGGCGTGGACGTCCGCACCGTCCTGAAGCTGGACCCCCGCCTGGCCCCGGTCAAGGCCGCCGTGCTGCCGCTGAGCCGCAACGAGGACCTGTCACCGAAGGCCAAGGACCTTGGCGCTCAGCTGCGAAAGAACTGGAACATCGACTTCGACGATGCCGGCGCCATTGGCCGCCGCTACCGCCGGCAGGACGAAATCGGTACCCCGTTCTGCATCACCGTGGACTTCGACACCCTTGAGGATCAGGCCGTGACCATCCGCGAGCGGGACACCATGAGCCAGGAACGCGTTTCCCTGGACAAGGTGGAGGGCTACCTGGCCGCACGCCTGATCGGCGCCTAGCAGTGGCCATCGAATACCGCGCATGGCGCGAGGGTGACGACCTGGCCCTCCTGGAGATCTGGGGCGGCCCTGAAACGTACCAGGCGCGGCAGTTCCGCGGCGCGCTGGCGCTCTCATCGGCCGGGGGCAGCGGCACGCCCTGGCGCCGCTGCATCGTCGCCGAGGATGTAGTGGACGGCGTCGGCATCCCGGTCGCGGCGGGCGTGGTCTACGAGGCCTCCCTGCACCCGGAACGGCTCTGGACCTACATCGAGGTGGCGCGCGACCACCGGCGCTCGGGCATCGGCGCGACGCTCCTGACCATGCTGCGCCGGGAAGCGGAGCAGTCGCCGTCGGGCGTGTCAAAACTCCGCGCCAAGGTGGAGCCGGGCACCCCAGGCGCCGCCTTCGCTGAGCACTTCGGCCTTTCGCCCATCCAGCGCTCCCGGCTGGTGGTAGTTGAACCGGGCGTCCTCCGGCTTCCGGTGTTCCCCGCGGATGACGACGGCGGCAGGCCGGCCAACGACGAAAACGCCGGCTCCGACGTCGTAATGGATCTGGCCACCGGCTCAGTGGAACTGACCGACGTTGTGGGCCGCTACTACACCGCGATCCACGGTTGGGATTCCCCGGGCGTGCTGTCCGTGGGCCAGGTGCAGCGGCTGTTCCTGGACGACCTCACCGGTGCCCATGGCGCCATCGTGCTGCGCGCCCGCCCGGAATCCGCTTTTGGTGCCGGTGTGGCCCCAAGCAAGAAGGGCCGGATCCGTGCCTTTGCCGTCAGCTATGCGGCGCCGGCAAACCCTGACGCGGCACCAAACCAGGAGGATACCGGGCCGGGAACGCCCACGGACGTCTTCGTCGGCCACGAGCCCGCGCTGGACGCCGATGATGCTGCCGAGGCGGTCCGGGACATGCTCGCCCTGATTGCCTACCAGCACCCGGTGATGCTGGAACTGGACGATTCGATGACGGCCCTCCGCGCCGCCGTCGAGCCGCTGCTGGACAATGGCAAGGCCCGCCTCGCCGGACCGGAAACCCTGGTCGTTTCGGACTAGGCATCCAAGTGACTCGCAGTTGACGCTCCCATAACGCGGTATCGGGACGTTAACTGCGAGTCACTTGCGTGCGTCAGCTTCGTTTGGGCGGCCAAGGGATGAAGCTGCTGGTCGCTTCAACGTACTCGCGGTACCCCGGCCGTCCGGACATCGCCTGCTCCGCCAGCGGCTTGCCTGTCTTCGCCATCAGGGTCCACACCATCAATGCAGGCGAGAGGACGGTCAGGATTCCCGGCCATGAGTCGGCGGCGATCAGGAACAATCCTGCCCATACGGCGGCGTCGCCAAAGTAGTTGGGGTGCCGGGTCAGGCGCCACAGGCCGGTGTCCAGGACAGTTCCGCGCCGGCGCGGGTCCCGCTTGAACTGCTGCAGCTGCCAGTCGCCCACGGCCTCGAAGAAGAACCCCATGAGCCAGAGCAGGACGCCCAGGACGGCAAGCCAGCCCAGCCCGCCTGTGGCGAACATTCCAACCTGAACGGACAGGGAAACGAAGAACATCACCAACCCCTGGGGCAGATAGACCCGCCGCAGCGCATAAATGTCCCTGTTGCCGGGGGCAGGGGCAAGCAAAGCCACGTACCGCGGGTCCTCGTGGCCGTCGCGGGCGCGCCAGCCGATATGGCTGCCCAGGCGAAGGCCCCACACCGCGGTCAGGAGGAGGAGCAGCAGCCGCCTGGCGTCATCGCCTTCCCCGGCGGAGAGGAACCAGGACACCGCGGCGACCGCCACGAACCCGGGGCCCCATGCCACGTCCATCACCGAGTGGCGCCCCTGCCGGACAGCCACGGCGTACGTCACCGCGAGGACCGCGACGACGGTCAGCGCCGTCCAGGGCAGGGCGGCCGCAAAGTCCACCCAAGGGAAGGGACTCACAGGGTCACCTGAACTGATGACGCCGGTAGCAGTTGCTCAAACCCCCGCGGCAATTCCACGTCCGCTCCGGTTGATTCGCCGAAGGCCTTCAGGACAAATCCGGTGGAGAGTGTGTGCCATAACCGGACCTTGCGGAACATAAAATGCCCGGCGCCTTTCAGGGCCACGTACTGCATGGATTCAGCATCTGCGGCGGCATGCCGGGCAAAAGCGAGCGATGCCGACGGGCTGGTCCACCTGTCGATGGTGCCGTGGACGATCAGCACCTTCCGGCCAGCCACTGCCGAGACCGGAGTCCCGGGGCTGACCCAGGGCGCCAGTGCCACAACTGCTTCCACCTGTGGGTGATCGGCAGCGCACACCGCGGTCAGGCCGCCCATGGAGTGGCCCACCAGGAACACGGGAACCCCGGGATGCCTGCTGCTGATCTGCTCCAGGGCCCAGCGTGCGTCCTGCAGCGGCGTCATGTCCGCCCCGTTCCAGCCGCGCACACTGTTGCGCAAGGACCAGACCTCAAGGCCATGCTTTTTGCCGGCCCGGTGCAGGTGCCTTGCGAAGGGGACCATCCTCGCAGGGCTCAGGTGGCGGGCCTCCACCGGCTCGCGGCTGTGCGATTTTCCGCCGTGCAGCACCAGGGCAACGCCCAAGGTAGGCCCGGACGACGGAATCACGCTGAGGACGGCCTGATGGGACCTTTCGGCGCCCGTTCCTGCGGCCCCGGAACTCCCACTTTGCTCAGTGCTGCCGTTGGCCATGCCCTGTTCCTCCCAGTTCTGGCGATGCATTTATCAACCCTATGGTGCCGGACGTAGAGTTCAACGTATGAGGTTCTACTGCTGATGGGGTCCGGTCACTCCCACGCTTCTACAGGTCATTCGGAGCCGACGCCCCAGGCGATGGCCGCGCGCCGGAAGGCAAACCGCATCCTCGCGGCGGTGCTGATTCCCCTGACCCTCCTGACCCTGGCCGGCATGGCAATGCTCTGGCCCTCGGGGAGCAAGGAGGGAATCTCCCTGGCCAACCCCTACTCCGCCGCGCCCGGTGTCACGTTCGACACCGGCACCATCCAAAGCGTGGTCGCCGAAAACTGCATGCAGGGAGTGGCCCAGCAAGGCCAGCAGCCTTCCGGCGAACAAAGCCAAAGCCAGCAGGGCCAAAACCAGCAGGGATCCGAGTGCACGTTTGCCTTCACGGAACCGGATCGGGGCGGAAGTCCGGTCAAGGTGGTCATCAACCCGGACGTCGCGAAGTCGCATGGGGTCAAACCCGGTGACCAGATCCGCTACCTGAACCTGTCCAACGCCCAGGGCGCCTCAGCCTCCCAAGGTTCTCCGGCCTTCATTTTTGTTGACTTCGTCCGAACCCTGCCCATAGTCCTGCTCGCGTTGCTCTATGCCGCGGTAGTCATCGCGGTGGCCCGCTGGCGGGGCCTGCGGGCACTGATAGGACTCGTGGGCGCATACTTCGTGCTGGCCAGTTTTATGCTTCCCGGCCTGGTGGAAGGGAAACCGCCGCTGCTGCTGGCCCTGGTGGGATCCACCGTGATTATGATCGGGGTCCTCTACTTCGCCCACGGCTTCTCGGCCCGGACCTCCACCGCCCTCCTGGGCACCATGTTCGGGCTGGGGATCACGGCGCTCCTGGCCGCCTGGGCCACCGGCGCCGCGAACCTCGCCGGAGTGGGCAACCACGAAGCGACCACCCTGGTGAACACCTCAGCCAACATCTCCATCTCGGGCGTGATCCTGTGCGGGCTCATCATCTCCGGGCTCGGTGTCCTCAACGATGTGACCATCACGCAGTCCTCCGCCGTCTGGGAGCTGTACGAGCTGGCCCCCGGAAGCAGCGCCCGGAAGCTGTTCACCTCAGCGATGCGCATCGGGCGCGACCACATCGCCTCCACCGTGTACACTATCGCCTTCGCCTACGCCGGCGCGGCCCTGCCGATCCTTATCATCGTGATGCTCTACGACCGCCCGCTCGCTGACACACTCACCAGCGCGGAACTGTCGGAAGAGGTCATCAGGACCCTGGTCGGTTCCATCGGCCTGGTCCTGGCGATCCCGGTCACCACCCTGATTGCGGTGCTGGTGGTCAAGGCGACCGGTTCGCGGGGAGCGGAGCTTCCGGAGTCCGGTGCCGGCGGAACGGACACAGCAGGAACAGACTCAGCGGGAACGGACGACGGCGACAGTGCGGCCGGCGCTGTACATCCGGCCGGCGCTGGACGTTCGGCCCGCGCGGCCACACACTCCGCCGTTAACCCGGACGATGTCAACGATACGGGGACGCTCGCCGCGGCGGCCCTGCAGACAAGGCGGGGCCGCAGGGCGGCGGAGCGCGACTGACGGCACCGGTTGCCTGGGGAGGGGCCGGAACTGCGGGCACCGGTTGCCTGGGGAGGGGCCGGAATTGACGGCATTCCCGATTTGCCCGGCTTTGCAACAATGGATAGGTGACTGTTGCAGCAACTACTCCCGCACCCAGGCTGGAACTCCCGCCCCTGAAGCTGGGCCCCATCACCGTGGACACCCCGGTGATCCTGGCGCCCATGGCCGGCATAACAAACTCGGCTTTTCGGCGTTTGTGCCGAGAATACGGCGGCGGCATGTATGTGGCGGAGATGGTCACCTCCCGCGCCCTGGTGGAGCGGACGCCCGAATCCCTCCGGATTATTTCGCACGACGACGACGAGAAGGTGCGTTCCGTCCAGCTGTACGGTGTTGACCCGGTGACGGTGGGCCAGGCCGTGCGGATGCTGGTGGAGGAAGACCGGGCGGACCACATCGACCTGAACTTCGGCTGCCCCGTTCCCAAAGTGACCCGGCGCGGCGGCGGCTCGGCCCTGCCGTGGAAGATTGACCTCTTCACCTCGATCGTGCAGACCGCCGTCAAGGAAGCCTCCAAGGGCAACATCCCGCTGACCATCAAGATGCGCAAGGGCATCGACGACGACCACCTCACCTACCTCGACGCCG
This sequence comes from Arthrobacter sp., assembly GCA_046717065.1. Lineage (GTDB taxonomy): Bacteria > Actinomycetota > Actinomycetes > Actinomycetales > Micrococcaceae > Arthrobacter. The sequence continues at coordinate 73,130 of JBKJVX010000003.1, forward strand.
GCCGGATTGCACGCGATTCCGGCGTTGCCGCCGTCGCCCTCCATGGCAGGACGGCCGCACAGTTCTACTCCGGACAGGCCGACTGGTCCGCGATCGCGCGCCTCCGCGAGGCGCTGCCCGACATTCCGGTGCTCGGCAACGGTGACATCTGGTCCGCCGAAGACGCCGTCCGGATGGTGCGCGAAACAGGTGTGGACGGCGTGGTGGTGGGCCGCGGCTGCCAGGGCCGGCCCTGGCTGTTCGGCGACCTGCAAGCCGCGTTCGAAGGCAGCGACACGCGCTTCCGGCCGAACCTGCGCCAGGTGGCCGAGGGGGTGTACCGCCACGCCGAGCTCATGGTGGAAACCTTCGGCGACGAAGGCAAGGCCCTGCGCGAGATCCGCAAACACATCGCCTGGTACTTCAAGGGCTACGTGGTGGGCGGCGAACTGCGCACCCGGCTGGCGCTGGTGACCAGCCTTCAGGTGCTGCGGGACACCCTGGCTGAACTGGACCTCGACTCGCCATACCCGGGAGGCGACGCCGAAGGTCCCCGAGGCCGCGCCGGTTCGCCAAAGAAGCCGGCCCTGCCCAAAGACTGGCTGGAATCCCGGGCGCTGAACGCGGACCAGTCGCGGGACATTTCCGCCGCGGAACTGGACGTTTCCGGTGGCTGAAACCAGGACCAGCGCACCGGTGCTGCCGGGATATGACAGCCATGATTCGGCCCGCTGGGTGGAGGAACCGCCCAAAAGCGTTTACCGTTCCGACTTTGAGCGTGACCGCGCGCGGGTCCTGCATTCTTCCGCGCTCCGCAGGCTGGGCGCCAAGACCCAGGTGGTTGCGCCGGACACCGACGACTTCGTTCGGACGCGCCTCACCCACAGTCTCGAGGTGGCCCAAGTGGGCCGCGAGCTGGGCCGCGCCCTCGGTTGCGACCCGGACGTGGTGGACACGGCCTGCCTGAGCCACGACCTGGGCCATCCGCCGTTTGGCCACAACGGGGAATCGGCCTTGAATGAGGTGGCACACGCCATCGGCGGCTTCGAAGGCAACGCCCAGACCCTCCGGTTGCTGACGCGCCTGGAACCCAAGGTGCTGACGGCGGACAACCAGCCGGCCGGGCTCAACCTCACCAGGGCAAGCCTTGACGCCGCAGCGAAGTACCCTTGGTCCGCGCTGGAAGCCCCGGTGATCCACGGGCAGCGCACCAGCAAGTTCGGCGCCTATGAGGACGACCTGCCCATCTTCAACTGGATTCGCGAAGGTGCCCCGGAACGCCGGTCCTGCCTGGAGGCCCAGGTGATGGACCTCGCCGATGACATCTCCTATTCGGTGCACGACGTCGAGGACGCGATCGTCGCCGGACACTTCCAGCTCCGTTGGATGGACAACCCGGACCACCGTGCCCGGGTAGTGGGGTACGCCAAGCAGTGGTACCTGCCGCACAACGATCCCGCCGCCATCGATGCTGCCCTGGCGCGGCTGGAGGCCACGGATGTGTGGGTGCGCGAAGCGGACGGAAGCCGCAAGTCCATGGCGGCCCTAAAAAACATGACCAGCCAGTTGATCGGCCGGTTCTGCCAGAGCGCCCTGGAAACCACCCGTGCCGTTTACGGTCCGGAGAACCTCACCCGGTACAACGCCCAACTCATGGTGCCGGACGAGACCGTTATGGAGATCGCCGTCATGAAGGGCCTGGCCACCACCTTTGTGATGACCACCGAGCACCGCCAGCCCATCTACGAACGCCAGCGCGAAGTACTGCACGCCCTGGTCACGGCGCTGAGCGCCACCGGCGACCGGCACCTTGAGCCGATGTTCGCGGCTGACTGGATGGACGCGCCCGACGACGGCGCACGCCTTCGCGTGGTGATCGACCAGGTGGCGTCACTCACTGACGGCTCGGCACTGGCCATGTACGAACGGCTGGTGGGGAGCCTTCCGTCGCTGTGGTGAGGTATGCCATAAGGCGCCGGTCGACCGGACCGGTGCTGACAGTGCCCGGGGCTAGGATGGCTCTGTGCCTGGGCTGATCAAACGTGAAGACATCGACGAAGTACGCCAGCGCACGGACATCAAGGAAGTGGTTGACGGTTACGTCACGCTCAAGGGTGCCGGGCTGGGGACCTACAAGGGCCTGTGCCCCTTCCACGACGAGCGGTCGCCGTCGTTCACCGTGCGCCCCCAGGTGGGCAGGTACCACTGCTTCGGGTGTGGCGAAGACGGGGACGTCATCGCCTTTGTGCAGAAACAGGACCACACCTCTTTCCACGAGGCAGTGGAAAAGCTGGCTGCCCGCATCGGGTACGAACTCCGCTACGAAGACGGCGGCACCGGCCCCAACCGTGAGGAAATCGGCAAGCGCCAGCGCCTCCTGGACGCCCACAA
>JBKJVX010000004.1:0-11683 GCA_046717065.1 Arthrobacter sp.
AGGTGTTCGAGGCCAACAAGCCCATCACCCAGGTGCTGCGGGCCCAGGGTCGCCTGGTCCGCCAAGCAAGCTACGAGCACAGCTACCCGCACTGCTGGCGCTGCCGCAACCCCCTGATCTACCGCGCGGTGTCCTCCTGGTACGTCGAGGTCACCAAGTTCAAGGACCGCATGTCCGAACTGAACCAGGACATCAACTGGATCCCCGGCAACGTCAAGGACGGCCAGTTCGGAAAGTGGCTCGCCAACGCCCGCGACTGGTCCATCAGCCGCAACCGCTACTGGGGCAGCCCCATCCCGGTGTGGCAGTCCAGCGACCCGGAATTCCCGCGCACCGACGTCTACGGCTCCCTGGCCGAGATCGAGGCCGATTTCGGCCGCCTGCCGCTGAACAAGGCCGGCGAGGTTGACCTGCACCGCCCGTTCATCGATGAACTGACCCGACCCAACCCGGACGATCCCCGGACCCCCGAAGAGGGCCAGTCGGTGATGCGCCGCGTCGAGGACGTGCTGGACGTCTGGTTCGACTCCGGCTCCATGCCGTACGGCCAGGTGCACTACCCGTTCCAGAACGAAGCCTGGTTTGATACCCACAACCCTGCCGACTTCATCGTGGAGTACATCGGCCAGACCCGCGGCTGGTTCTATATGCTGCACATCCTCTCCACGGCCCTGTTCGACCGGCCGGCCTTCCGCAACGTCATCAGCCACGGCATCGTGCTCGGTTCCGACGGGCAGAAGATGTCCAAGAGCCTGCGCAACTACCCGGACGTTTCCGAGGTGCTGGACCGCGACGGCTCGGACGCCATGCGCTGGTTCCTGATGTCCAGCCCCATCCTCCGGGGCGGCAACCTGGTGGTCACCGAACAGGGAATCCGCGATGGCGTCCGCCAGGTCATCCTGCCGCTGTGGAACGTGTACAGCTTCTTCACGCTCTACACCAACGCCTCCAACGGCGGGGAAGGCTACGACGCGAAGCTCCGCTACGACGGCTACGCCGACACGCTGGACCGGTACCTGCTGGCCAACACCGGTGACCTGGTCCGGAACATGACGGTACAGCTGGACACCTACGACATCTCCGGGGCCTGCGATGAACTGCGCAGCTACCTGGACATGCTCACCAACTGGTACGTCCGCCGCAGCCGCCAGCGGTTCTTCGACGAGGACCAGGACGCCTTCGACGCCCTGTTCACCGCACTGGAAACTGTTACCCGCGTAGCGGCGTCCCTCCTGCCGCTGGTCTCCGAGGAAATCTGGCGCGGGCTCACCGGCGGCCGCTCCGTGCACCTGGCCGACTGGCCGGATGCGGACCTGTTCCCGGCGAATCCGGACCTGGTGCAGGCCATGGACAAGGTCCAGCAGATCTGCTCCACCGGTTCCTCGCTCCGCAAGGCAGCGAACCTCCGCGTCCGCCTGCCGCTGCAGGAACTCACGGTAGTGGCACCCGGTGCTGACGCGCTGGGCGGTTTCGCCGCCGTCGTGGCCGATGAGCTCAACCTCCGTTCGGTCCGCCTGCTGGACGCAGCCACGGCCTCCCCGGAGGAGTTCGGGATCCAGCAGAAGCTGGTGGTCAACGCCCGCGCTGCAGGTCCGCGCCTGGGCAAAAACGTCCAGGCCGCCATCAAGGGCTCCAAGTCAGGTGACTGGTCAGTGGACGACGGCGGCGTGGTCACCGCAGGCGGGCTCCAGCTGGAACCGCAGGAGTACACACTGGAAACAGTAGTGGCGGAGTCTGAGGGCGGTTCAGCATCCGTGGCCGTGCTTCCCGGCGGCGGCTTCGTGGTCCTCAACACCGAGGTCACCCCGGAGCTGGAGGCCGAAGGCTTGGCCCGTGACATGGTCCGCTCGATCCAGCAGGCGCGCAAGGATGGCGGACTGAATGTCAGCGACCGGATCCGGACCAGTATCACGGCTGCCCAGGATGTTGTGGACGCCTTGAAAACCCATGAAAGCCTCATTGTCAGCGAAACTCTCACCGTGGAGCTTGGTCTGTATTCCAGCGGCGACGGCACGGAGCCGCAGATCGCCGTCGAAAAAGTAGAGGCATAATCCATGACTGACGAATTTTCCGTAGAGAGCGTCTACGCCGAACTGCTGGGCAGGGCGCCGGAAAACAAGATGGAACCGCGGCTTGCCCCGCTGTTCCGGGCGATGGACGTGCTGGGGGAGCCTAACAAGGCCTTCCCGATAATCCACGTCACCGGGACCAACGGCAAGACGTCCACCGCCCGCATGATCGAATCGGTCCTGCGGGCCCACGGCCTGAGCACCGGGCGGTACACCAGCCCGCACCTGTCCAAGGTCACCGAACGGATCAGCATCGACGGGCACCCGGTACCGGATGAGACGTTCGTCCGGATCTGGGACGAAATCCGGCCGTACCTGCAGATTGTGGACTCCGAACTGGAGGCCGACGGGCAGCCACGCCTTACGTACTTCGAATGCCTCACCATCCTGGGCTTTGCGATCTTCGCCGACCAGCCCGTCAACGTGGCAGTCATCGAAGTGGGCCTGGGCGGCATCACGGATGCCACCAATGTGGGGGACGGGCAGGTTTCGGTGGTCACCCCCATCTCCCTGGACCACACCGACCTCCTCGGTGACACCACTGAGGACATCGCCTACGAAAAAGCCGGCATCATTAAGCCCGGCGGCTACCTCATCAGCGCCGCCCAGCCGCTGGACGCAGCCCAGGTCCTGCTGGAGAAGGCCAAGGACGTGGGCGTGCCCTTCAAGTTCGAGGGAGTGGAGTTCGGCGTCGAAGCCCGGACCGTGGCGGTTGGCGGCCAGATGGTCACCATCCAGGGCATCGCGGGGCGCTACCCGGATTTGCTTGTGCCGCTTCACGGCGCCCACCAGGCGCAGAATGCGGCGGTGGCAGTGGCTGCGCTCGAAGCGTTCTTCGGCGGCGAAAAGGAACTCGGATTCGACGTGCTGCAGGAAGGCTTCGCCGAGGTCACCTCCCCGGGCCGGCTCGAGGTGGTGCGCACGGCACCCACCATTGTGGTTGACGCTGCCCACAACCCCGACGGCGTCAAAGTGTCCGCAGCCGCCCTCCAGGAGGCCTTCACGTTCACCAGGCTGGTCCCGGTGGTGGGAATCCTCAAGGAGAAGGACGCCGAGGAGATCCTCCGCCAGCTCAAGGAGTCCCTCGGCGGGATGGCTGAGGAGTACTGCTTCACCCAGTCGAACTCCCCGCGCGCCGTCCCTGCTACTGAACTCGCAGAGCTCGCCATCGACCTCGGTTTCGGCGAGGACAACGTGCACGTCGCGGAGAAACTCGACGACGCCCTGGAATGGGCCGTGGAACGCGCCGAGGCAAACGACGACCTTTCCGGCGGCGTGCTGGTGACCGGTTCCATCACCCTGGTGGCCGAGGCGCGGATCCTGCTCGGGAAGACGGAGGCGTAGGCGATGGCCAAGCTGACCAAAGCCCAGCGTGAATGGCGGCCTGGCATGCCCAAAAAGCGGCGTTCCACCAAGGTGCTGTTCGCTTCCACGGTGCTGCTCCTGGAAGCCTTCGTGATGTTTTTTGCCACGCTCGCGGTGTTCGGGCTGCGCCGCGGGGAGTTCCCGCCTCCGGTTATCCTCGGCGTTGGCATCGCTTTGAGCGTCGTGATGATTGCGGCCTGCGCCTTCCTCACCAAGCCCTGGGGCATCGGGCTCGGGTGGATCCTTCAGCTCGTCCTGATCCTCACCGGCATCTTCGAGCCGGCCATGTTCCTGGTGGGCGTCCTGTTCGCAGTGGCCTGGTGGTACGGGATCCGCACCGGAATCCGGCTGGACCGGGAAGCAGGGCAGCGGGCCCGCGAGCAGGCCGAATGGGAAGCCGCCCATCCTGACCAGGCCGCCGGACCCGGCCAGCAGCCGCAGTCCCCGTGAACAAAGTCCCCGTAGACTTGACCCGAAATCCGTTACCAACGCATTGGAGCAGTTGTGACTACTGAGCGCACCCTCGTCCTGATCAAGCCCGACGGCGTCGCCCGCAACCTCACCGGGGCCATCCTGGCCCGGATCGAAGCCAAGGGCTACACCCTGGCCGAGCTGAAGAAGGTCGACGCGTCCCGCGAGCTGCTGGAGCAGCACTACGAGGAGCACGTAGGCAAGCCCTTCTACGAGCCCTTGGTGGAATTCATGCTTTCCGGCCCTGTGGTAGCAGCCATCTTCGAAGGCCACCGCGTCATTGAAGGCTTCCGCTCCCTGGCCGGCACCACCGACCCCACCACGGCAGCCCCCGGCACCATCCGCGGCGACTTCGGCCGCGACTGGGGCCTGAAGGTCCAGCAGAACCTGGTCCACGGCTCCGACTCCACCGATTCCGCTGAGCGCGAAATCAAGATCTGGTTCCAGGCGTAAGTTCACCGGGTACACCAGATAAGGCCGATGTTCTTCAAGAACACCGGCCTTATCTGGAACTCTTCGGGGTTTGGGGCGGGCTCAGAACCCTGAGGTTCCGGCGAAAACCTGGATGAAGGCGAAGAAGATCGTGGCGATGACGGCCACGTAAAGAAGCGCTGTGATGATCCACCCGGAGTCGCCCAAAATTCGGGCTGCGTTTTCCGGCATCGGAATCACGCCGGCGGTCACGTTCCGGATGGTCACCCAGACGAACAGGGGAATCATGGCCGCCCAGACAATCATGCAGAACGGGCAGAGGATGTGGATGTCGTAGAGCGCCTGCGACCACAGCCACACCACGAAGATGAAACCCAGCGTGACCCCGGCCTGCAGGCCCGCCCAGAACCAGCGGGCATACGTTGCGCCGGCGAGTAGCGACATGCCCACGGTGATGATAACGGCGAAGGCCACGATGCCGATGAACATGTTCGGGAAGCCGAACAGCGAGCTCTGCCATGTTTTCATCACGTCGCCGCAGGAAATCCAGGGATTGACGTCGCACACCGTGGTGTGGTTGGGATCCTGAAGCACCGCAAGCTTTTCCAGCACCAGGGTTCCGGAGGCAAGCCAGCCGATGGCGCCCGTGATCACCAGCAGCCAGCCGAAGGGCCGGTTACGGGTCATCGTCGGGCCAGTTGCTGCTTCCCTTTCTGCCGGATCGCTCTGGTGGTTCAGGCTCCGTTCCTGGGCAGGGGTGCCGCTGAGGGGGGAAATGCTGGGCATTGGCGTGGCGTCCTTTTCATCCGGTGCTCCTTGCCTGATTGTAACGCCGGAGGCTGGAAGGGCCGTCCAGACGCGGGGAATGCGCCAGCGCGTTTGGTGCTGCCTCCGCCGGGACTTAGCCCGGGTATGAGAGAATGAACGTGGCTGGAAGCCGATCCACATTCGGACTCCGGTCCGGTGGCTTGTTCCCAAGACCGCCAATGACGAGCAGGGCAGGCATCGGTTCCACCGACGCAGTCTCCCGCGACTCCATTGAGCGGCACCTGGTTGTAGCACGTAGAACAACGGGTTTCAGAACATCCCGCCGGCCCCCACGGGCTGCCGCACCCCACTGCCGGTGCGAACCTGGGGGTATCCACTTGACTTCTGTCAACGCCTGCGGGTTTTGACAATATGTGCCCCAATGGGTGCCGGATGTGGCGGTACGTCAGGGGCAGGAGTGTTGCCACATATGGATAATGAACAAGTTTTAGCCGTTAACGACGCAGCAGCGGCCACGGAGGCAGACACTGCACCCAAGAAGGCCACGAGGACGCGCCGAAAGGTCGCACCCAAGGCCGAGGCCCTGATCCCGGAAACCGACGTCACCGGAGCCGGCACTCCGGAAGGCGCCCCGGCCGGCGTCGATGCCTCCGAAGTCAGCGCAGACGGTACCGGTCCTGCCGAATCCGGCGCCCCGGAGGCCAAGGCTCCCGTCCGGCGGACCCGCGCCCGGAAGAAGGCGGACACCGCCGAACCTCTCCCGGCTTTCGCCGCAGAGGCAGAATCCCCAGCGGCAGAAACGGAAGCAGTACCCGGCGTCGAGGCCGCTGCCGGTGCTGACGCAGACACTCCAGACGTGCCCGCCGGGGAGCCCGCCGTCGAGGCCGCCGAAACGAAGCCCGTCCGCCGCCGTCGGGTCGCCACCCGGAAGACCTCCGCACCTGCCGCCGAAGCGGAACCGGCGGATATGCAGGCAGCCGAAGGCCCGCATGATGAAGAGGCCGGCGTGGTTCCGGCCGGGCAGCCCGAAGCGGATGAGGCAGTAGCAGCCGAGGCGGCTGCACCGGTGGAAACCACCGAAGAAGTGGCCACCGAAGAAGCAGCGTCGGCTGAGCAGGCGCCCGCGGCTCCTTCCAGCCCCTTCGGCACCCTGTTCATGGAGCCGGCGTCTCCCACGTCCGTGCTGTTCCAGGCACCGGACCTGAGCACCGTGGTGCGTCCGGTTTCCGCCGCTGTTGAAGAAGCGGGCGAGGACGACGCCGACGAGATCGATTCGGAGGACGCGGGCCGCCGCAGGCGCCGGGGCCGCGGACGCCGCGGACGCAGCCGCACCGGTGAGCGTGAAGCTGACGCCGACCTTGAAGGCGGCGAAGGTGCCGACGTCGATACCTCCGACGACGCCGACGAGGAGTCTGCGGGGCAGGTCGAAGAAGGCGTGACGTCCCGTCGTCGCCGTCGCCGCCGCCGCGGGGACCAGGACCTGGAGCTGACCGGCGGCGGGGATGACGATCCGCCCAACACCGTCACCCGCGTCCGCGCTCCGCGGGCGGTCACCGAGCCCGCCGTCAACAACCGCGTGACCAGCGTGAAGGGCTCCACCCGCCTGGAGGCGAAGAAGCAGCGCCGGCGCGAGTCCCGCGACACCGGCCGCCGCCGCACCGTCATCACCGAAGCCGAGTTCCTGGCACGCCGCGAGTCCGTTGACCGGCAGATGATCGTGCGCCAGCGCGACGACAGAATCCAGATCGCCGTCCTCGAAGACGGTGTCCTGGCCGAGCACTTCGTATCAAAGACCCAGCAGGATTCCCTGATCGGCAACGTGTACCTGGGCAAGGTCCAGAACGTGCTGCCCTCCATGGAAGCCGCCTTCGTGGACATCGGACGCGGCCGCAACGCCGTCCTGTACGCCGGTGAGGTGAACTGGGAAGCGGTGAACCTCGAGGGCAAGCAGCGGCGCATCGAAAACGCCCTCAGATCGGGCGATACCGTCCTGGTCCAGGTGACCAAGGACCCCGTGGGACACAAGGGTGCACGCCTGACCAGCCAGATCTCACTGCCCGGCCGGTACCTGGTGTACGTGCCCGGCGGTTCCATGACCGGCATTTCGCGCAAGCTGCCCGACGTCGAACGCAACCGCCTCAAGCGCATCCTCAAGGACCGCCTCCCGGAGCAGGCCGGCGTCATCGTCCGCACCGCCGCCGAGGGTGCTTCCGAGGAAGAGCTGACGCACGACATCAACCGGCTGCGCGCGCAGTGGGAGGGCATCGAGAGCCAGTCGAAGTCCACGAAGATCCTTGCCCCTGAACTGCTCTACGGCGAACCGGACCTCACCATCAAGGTGGTCCGCGACGTCTTCAACGAGGACTTCTCCAAGCTGATCGTCTCGGGCGAGGAAGCCTGGGACACCATCGAGGCCTACGTTACGTACGTAGCGCCGGACCTGGTGGGCCGCCTTGAGAAGTGGACCAAGGACCAGGACATCTTCGCTGCCTGGCGCATCGACGAGCAGATCCACAAGGCACTCGAACGCAAGGTCTTCCTGCCCTCCGGCGGTTCGCTGGTGATTGACCGCACCGAGGCCATGACCGTAGTGGACGTCAACACCGGCAAGTTCACGGGCAGCGGCGGCAACCTCGAAGAGACGGTGACCAAAAACAACCTTGAGGCTGCGGAAGAAGTTGTCCGCCAGCTCCGCCTCCGCGATATCGGTGGCATCATCGTCATCGACTTCATCGACATGGTCCTCGAATCCAACCGTGCCCTTGTTCTCCGCCGCATGGTTGAATGCCTGGGACGCGACCGCACCAAGCACCAGGTTGCGGAGGTTACGTCACTCGGCCTGGTGCAGATGACGCGCAAGCGGATGGGCACCGGGCTCCTCGAAGTCTTCGGCGAACAGTGCGAAGCGTGCGCGGGCCGTGGCGTGGTCACCCATGACGACCCCGTGGAGCACAGGCGGGCCAACATTGTGGCCGCCGAGCACCACGTCCAGCGGGCCGACAGCAGGCCGGAAGCCCGCAGCGAAGGCCACCGCAACGACGCCCAGCGCATCGACAACAACCAGCCCGGCGCGCGCCCGGACCGCAAACGCCGGCGGGGCCGCGGTGGCCAGCAGCCGGAGGTTGCCGCGGCAGCAGCAGCCGTGCACGTCCACACGGTCCACCCCGACCCCTCGGACGCTGAACGGCATGCCAAGGCAGAGGCCACGAGGCTGGCCCTTGCCAACATTGCCGCCGCCGCGCATGCAGCCCACCTGCACGACGACGAAGTGGCCGCAGCCAAGCAGGCGGCGGCCGACCAGCCCGCCGCTGCTTCCGCAGCGGAGGCGGCGAAGCGCGACGACGAAGCGCGTCAGGCTGCCGTGCTGACCTTCGGCGGCGAGAAGGTGGTGTTGCCGTTCGTTGAGCACGCTGAAGAGCAGCAGCAGAAGCCGGCGCTGACCCTGGACCGGCTTGCGGAAGCCTTCGCCCACCTTGGCCAGCCGGCTCCTGCCGAAGACCAGCCAGAGCAGGCAGAACCAGAGCAGAAACCGGTGGAGCCGGTGCAATCGGCGGCGCCCGTACAGGTGCCCGCTGCTGCAGCACCGGCGAAGGACTACAGCGACCACACGCTGGAGCAGTCGCGGCAGCGCCGGCCGCGGCGCAACCGCAGTGCCAGCCGTGCCCAGGGAGCTGCCAACGAGACCACTGTGCAGCATCATGAAAACGTGGCGGCAGCCGGCACGGGGCATACCCACGAGGCAAAGGCCCCCGAACCGGCCGGTGCCGGCGGCTCCAGTGACGGCAATGCCAGCACCGGGAAGGCTGCCGAGGCGCCCATCATCCTGGGCGTCGGGGTTCCGGCCTCGGAGCTCTAAGCGTCACTGGTCAGTAAAATGCCCGGCCAGCCACAGCAGTGGCTGGCCGGGCATTTTTCGCGCGTAGCGCCAGCGATGCAACGGCCCTGCCGGCATTTCAAGGCACGGCGCCCGGTCGCAAAGTGTCACCTTCGGCCTGCGCCTGGCAAAAAAGCTAGGCTGGGGAACCGACACGGGGTGCCGCGCAGAGAGCCGGCTGAGATTCACACCCGTTGAACCTGTCCGGCTAGCACCGGCGAAGGGATGTCTCTTGTCTACGACCCTTGTATTGCCCACTGCCACCTCGGCAATATTTCCTGCGGCACCAACAAGCCCGGGCAGGCCCGTACCCCGGGTCCTTTCCATAGCAGGCTCCGACCCTTCCGGCGGCGCCGGTATCCAAGCCGACCTGAAGAGCATCGCCGCGCTCGGCGGCTACGGGATGGCTGCCATCACTGCCCTGACCGCCCAGAACACCCGCGGAGTCCGGTCCGTTCATGTGCCGCCCGCAGCGTTCCTGAGCGAGCAGCTGGATGCAATCAGTGACGACATCGGCATCGACGCCGTGAAGGTCGGAATGCTGGGCAGTGCCGAGGTGATCGAGGCAGTCGCGGCATGGCTCCGGAAGGTGCGCCCCGCCGTCGTGGTCCTGGACCCGGTGATGGTTGCCACCAGCGGCGACAGGCTCCTGCAGGAATCTGCCGAAGCGGCACTGCGCGGGCTCCTTCCGCTGGCGCACCTCATCACCCCCAACCTGGCGGAGCTCGCCATGCTCGTTGGCGGCGAACTGCAGGACACCTGGACCGGGGCGCTGGAACAAGGCCGCGCCCTCGCCGCTGCCACCGGCGCCACTGTGCTGGTCAAGGGCGGCCACCTGGACGGCGACGAGTGCCCCGACGCGTTGGTTAACACCACAGGCCTTCTGTCCGATGAAGTGGTAGTGGTGCCGGGGGAGCGCGTGGCAACGCGGAACAGCCATGGCACTGGCTGTTCACTGTCCTCCGCCATGGCAACGGCCCAGGCACGGCTGGGGGACTGGGAGGTTTCCCTCCGTGAAGTCAAACCCTGGCTGGCCGGTGCGCTGGAGGCATCCGGAACACTGGAGGTGGGAACAGGCAACGGGCCGGTGCACCACTTCCACCACCAGCGGCCGCTGCTTTCCGAAGGGAGCTTTGCCGCAATGCTCTGGCGTGAGGCGCAGCAGGACCTGGACGACATCCATACCCTGGACTTCATCCGCAACCTGGCCTCGGGCAGCCTGGGTGAGAAGGAGTTCGCATACTACCTCGCGCAGGATGCCATTTACCTCAACGGCTATTCGCGCGTGCTGGCCAGGGCCAGTGCCCTGGCACCCACCGAGGCGGAGCAGCTGTTCTGGGCGGCCTCTGCCCGGCAGTGCCTGGAAGTCGAGTCCGAGCTGCACCGCTCCTGGCTGGGCACGCGAACCGTGCAGCCCGGGCTTGGCCCTGTTACGAAGTCCTACGTGGACCACCTGACGGCGGCATCGGCGTCGGGCAGTTATGCGGTCCTGGCGGCGGCCGTTTTGCCCTGCTTCTGGCTCTACGCCGAGGTGGGCGCAACGCTTCACGCCCGGTTCGTTGCCGCCGGTGAACCGTCGGCGCACCCGTACGCGGACTGGCTGCGCACCTACGCGGACGAAGACTTCAAAGCCGCCACCCGTAACGCCATTGCGATCGTGGACGAAGCGGCACGCTTGGCCTCGGCCGCGGAGCGGGCCGCCATGGTCACGGCGTTTAAGCAGTCCTGCCGCCTGGAAGTGGACTTCTTCGACGCGCCGCGCCTGTACTCCTGACGCACTGCCCGTGGCCTTGCGGGTACTATGGTGGGGCACGGTGCGGACGCCGGAGTTGAGCTGTGGCACCTATCACAGTCCAGCCGCCGGAACCAGCCTCATTTGCGGCCGAAGGCAAAATTAGCGTATTCTAGATCTTCGGTGCTTACGCCAACACTTGGGTTATGACCCCACGGCGTTGAGGCACAGCGAGAAACCAGGCTTTTACAGGCCGGTTCCGCACGCAAATTTAGTAATAAACGTCGAGAGAAGTGAGTTCCCAAGTGGTGTACGCGATTGTCCGCGCAGGCGGCCGCCAAGAGAGGTTTCCGTTGGAGACTTCGTTACCCTGAACCGCGTCCCAGGTGGAGCCGGCAGCACCTTTGAGTTGCCCGCACTGCTCCTGGTAGACGGTGACAAGGTCACGTCTGCAGCTTCGGACCTGGCCAAGGTAAAGGTTACGGCCGAGATCCTTGAGGACCTTCGCGGTCCCAAGATCGTCATCCAGAAGTTCAAGAACAAGACCGGTTACAAGAAGCGCCAGGGTCACCGTCAGGAATTGACCAAGGTCAAGATCACCGGTATCAAGTAACTAATCGTTACTGTTCAGGTTTTCAGCAGATTCCCCAGAATTTTAAGGCAGGCATTTCCAAATGGCACATAAAAAAGGCGCGAGCTCCACTCGCAACGGTCGTGACTCGAACGCCCAGTACCTCGGCGTCAAGCGCTTCGGCGGCCAGGTAGTTTCCGCAGGCGAGATCATCGTCCGCCAGCGCGGCACCCACTTCCACCCGGGCGCCGGCGTTGGACGTGGCGGCGACGACACCCTGTTCGCACTGACCCCCGGCACTGTCGAGTTCGGCACCCGCCGCGGTCGTCGCGTTGTGAACATTGTGACTGCAGCAGCTGCAGAGTAACAACAAGTCTTAAATCGGTGGGGCGGGCCATTAG
>JBKJVX010000005.1:0-41523 GCA_046717065.1 Arthrobacter sp.
GTTTCCTGCCTGGCTCGCCTGGCAGCACTTCCTGAACGCGTTCTTCCTCCTGCTGATCATCCGGACTGGATGGCAGGTCCGGACCACCACGCGCCCCAGCGGGCACTGGACCCGCAACAACAAGGGCTTGATCAAGACGAAGAACCCGCCCACCAAGATCAGCCTTGAGCTCTGGTTCCACCTCACGCTGGACGCCCTGTGGATCCTCAACGGCCTGGTCTTCGCGGTCCTGCTGTTTGCCACCGGGCAGTGGATGCGGATTGTTCCCACCAGCTGGGACGTCTTCCCCAATGCGTTGTCCGCTGCCCTTCAGTACGCCTCCCTGAACTGGCCCACGGAGAACGGCTGGGTGAACTACAACGCGCTTCAGCTGCTCTCTTACTTCGTGACGGTCTTCATCGCGGCGCCACTGGCGTTCATCACGGGTCTCCGGATGTCGTCTGCGTGGCCGAAGAAGGCCACCGGCCTCAACAAGGCCTACCCGATTGAGTGGGCCCGGGCGGTCCACTTCCCGGTGATGATCTACTTTGTTGCCTTCATCGTGGTGCACGTCTTCCTGGTGCTCGCCACAGGAGCGCTGCGCAACCTCAACCACATGTACGGAGTGCGGGACGACGACGGCTGGTTCGGGTTCTGGGTTTTCCTGGCCTCGGTTGTGGTCATGGTGGCGGCCTGGTTCCTGGCCCGCCCCATCTTCCTGCGGCCGATAGCGTCCCTGATGGGCAAGGTCAGCCGGTAATCCGCCGCAGGGCCAATACCCCGCAGGGCGGTGCAGCAGCCCTTCAGTCCTTGAGCCTGCTGTAGGTGTCCAGGGCCCTCTCCCGGGATTCCGGCAACCCAACGAGCGGTGCCGGGTACCCGGGGACGTCGGCGGCCTTCCACGGCTCGTGGATTGCTTTACTGTCAAGGCCGGCAAGTTCCGGGATGTACTGGCGCAGGTAGGCGCCTGCGGCATCGAATTTCCTGCTCTGCGTCACCGGGTTGAAGATGCGGAAGTAGGGGGACGCGTCGGCTCCGGAGCCGGCCACCCATTGCCAGTTGGCGGGGTTGCTGGCGGCATCCGCGTCCACGAGGGTGTCCCAGAACCATTGCTCGCCGATGCGCCAGTCCGCCAGGAGATTTTTTACCAGGAATGAAGCGGCCGCCATCCGCACGCGGTTATGCATCCAGCCTGTCTGCCACAGCTGCCGCATCCCGGCGTCAACGAGGGGATAACCCGTGCGGCCCTGTTGCCAGGCCTTCAGCTCGCCACTGCTGAGCTGCTGCCACTCAAAGCGGTCAAACTCCGGGCGGTAGTTGCGGGTGGCGAGCTCGGGGTTGGTGTAAAGAAGGTGCCAGCAGAATTCCCGCCAGCCGAGCTCTGAACGGAAAATTCCGACGTCGGCAGGTATCCCGCGCGGGAACCGTTCCCGGATCTCGCGCCACACCCTGAACGGGCTGACCTCGCCGAAGCGCAGGTGCGGGGACAGGCGGCTGGTACCTTCCGCCCCCGGCACGTTGCGCCCGGTTCCGTAGTCTTCGGCCGGTCCGTCCAAAAAATCCGCCAGGCGGCGCAGGGCGCCCTTTTCGCCCGGCTCCCAGGTGTTTGCCAGGCCGCTGCTCCAGTCGGGGGAGCGGGGCAGGAGGTTCCAGCTGTCCAGGTCTTCACCGGCAGGAAGTGCTCCTCCTTTTTTCAGGGCAGGGGAGGGAAGTTGGTGGGGTGCCTCGTGCGGGTCCCGCACGTCGCCGTGGGCGAGGCATGCTCGCCAGAAGGGCGTGAACACCTTGTAGGGTCCGCCGGCGCCGGTGCGAATGGTCCAGGGCTCGAACAGGAGGTTTGCCTGGTGGCTGGATGCGTGAACGCCGTTGCCGCCGGCCCAGGCCCTCACATCGGCATCGACGGTGCGCTCCGGCAGTCCGTACCACCGGTTCCAGAAGAGGTGCGTGGCAGACGTTTCGGCGGCCAGTTCCTTGATGACAGCTGCCGCCGGCCCGCGGCGAAGCAGGAGGCGCGAACCTTTGTTTTCCAAGGAGGCGGCCAGCGCTGCCAGGGAATGGTGAAGCCACCACCGGGTTGCTCCGCCCAGCGGCCGGATCCCCGCCGACTCCTCGTCCAAAATGAAGACGACGGTCAGGGGCAGGCCCAGCGCTGCGGCCTCGGTCAAGGCAGGGTTATCGTCCAGCCGGAGGTCGTCGCGCAGCCAGAGGAGGGATGTTGGGTCGGAGAAAGCCATGCCACCACGCTACACACCCCCGGCATCAGGAAGGCCGGGGCAGCGGCCCCGGCCTTCCTACTGTGCTACTGGGGAGGCTGCTCCCTGGCCATTTGTCAGAGCTTGTCGTAGTCGATTTCGGTCGCGGTGGACTCGTCGGAGCTGGCAGAGCCGGCGGCGCCGATGGCAGGCTTTGATGTGCCACCCGACTTCAGCGCAGCCAGGCGTGCCTCGATCTCCACCTGCTCCCCGAGGTCCTCAAGCTGGTTGAACTGCGCGTCAAGGCTCGACGAGGCGAGTTCCTGCTGCCCGCGGACCTTGGCTTCTTCCCGGCGGATCTTCTCCTCAAAGCGGCCCACTTCACTGGTGGGGTCCATGATGTCGATGCTCTTGATGGCGTCGTGGACCTGTGCCTGGGCAGATGCGGTCTTGGAACGGGCAACCAGTTCGTTGCGCTTGCTGGTCAGCTGGTTGAGCTTGCCCTTCATCTGGTCCAGGCCGGTCTTCAGCTTGTCCACCACTTCGCGCTGCGACATGATGCTCGGTTCTGCACCCTTGGCCTCATTTTCAGCGGCCATTTGGCGCTGCAGGGCCACCTTGGCAAGGTTGTCGAACTTTTCGGCGTCAGACACGTTGCCACTGGCGCGGTATTCATCAGCCTTGCGGGATGCGGCGAGGGCCTTGTTTCCCCAGTCGCGCGAGTTCTTGACGTCCTCGTTGTAGTCGTCCTCGAGCATCCGGAGGTTGCCGATGGTCTGCGCGACGGCAGACTCCGCCTCAGCGATGTTGTTGGTGTAGTCCCGTACCATCTGGTCCAGCATCTTCTGCGGATCCTCAGCGTTATCCAGCAAGGAGTTGATGTTCGCCTTTGCCAGCTGCGCGACTCGACCGAAAATGGACTGTTTAACCATGGTGTTACCTTTCGTCCTGCTCTGTGTTGACCACTGAAATCAGTGAACGCTTATGTACTGCGCCTGGGTGCCAGGCCAATGCGGTTCAAGTGCCGTTCCGGCCAGGGGAGGTGTCACGGACTAGAAGTCTCCACCGCCGCCGGAGTCTCCGCCCCAGCCGCCCATGTCCCCTCCGCCGCCGATATCGCCGCCGCCCCATCCTCCACCGTCGCTGTGGCCGCCGCCCCAGCCGCCGCCACCGCCTCCGTTGAGGATGGAGTTGATCAGGATGCCGCCGAGGATGGCGCCTCCCAGTCCGCCGCCTCCGCCTCCGCCGAACATGCCGCCGCGGCCGTAGCCCTGGTTGGCGTAGCCGTCGAAGTGGTCAACATCGGCCTGTGCCAGCTGGGCTGCCTGCGCCGCGAGTGCGTGCGCCTGCTGGGCGTAGGTAAGGGCCGTCACCGGATCTGTGCGTGCGATGGACAGGGCGTAGTCCAGGTTGCGCTGCGACTCCGCCAGCCGGGTGCGTGCTTCTGTTCCCACGCCGCCGCGGCGGGCGGTGATGTAGTCGGAGGTGGCACTGATCTGGGCTTGGGCGGACATGATGGTCTGCTGAAGTGATGCCTGGGCCCGGCGCGCCTGTTCCTGCTGATCCCTGATGCCGCTGAGTGACTGGTCGAGCGACTGGTGTGCCGTTTCGACGCGCTGCAGGGTGGCGATGGGGTCAATCTTCCCGCCCTGGATCTCGGACTTGACCTGCGCCAGTGCAGCTTCAACGGCCGCCACCGGTCCGGCAAGCTCGGGATGGGCGCCGGACTGGATCATGGCCTTTGCCTGGGCGAGGTCCTGGGACGTGTCAACTACCGCCGCTTCAAGTCCGCTTCGGGCCTCATCCAGGCTGGACGAAACTTTGGCGATTGCATCGATGAGGACGTTTGTCTGGTGCAGGCTCTCTTCTGCGGCGCGGACAGCAACGGCGGCCAGGCTTCCTTCGCCCTCAGCCAGCTTCTGCTCGGCAGTGGCTGAGGCGTTCTGCACGAAAGCGAGCCGTTCCTTGGCCTGCAGGATATTGTCCGAGACCTGCGCCAGTGCGCTCTCCGCGTACTTGGCCCTCAGTGCGGTGAGGGACTGCTCGGCGCTGGCGATCTTCGAATCCGCTTCACGGGCCCCCGCCTTGACGGCTGCCAGTGCCCGTGGGGCGTTCTTCTCAAGCTCGCGGAGGGAATCGAAGTCCGCCTTCTGCTCCTGGAGCGAGGCGAGTGCGGCTTCCGAACGGCGGATAATTTCGCCCAGCCACGTACGCTGCTGCTCTTCGGTGTCGGGGATGTGGTCGTCCAGCTGCTGCTGCAGCTTGAACGATTCCGTCATGTGGCCTTTGGCTTCCTCCAGCGCCTTGGTGAAGTTGCCGACGGCGGAATCACCGTACTGTGCCTGGGCGAACATCAGTTCCTGCTCGCTGGACTTGATCGCGTCATCGGCCTCGATAAGGAGGGATCCGCTCTTGCGGCGAAGCTCCTCTACGCTCAGGGAAGCCAGTGGATCAACTTCGTCACCCTGCGGGCCGTAGCTCGCGCTGGACGCCTGGGCAGCAGCCTTCTTGCGCTTGTTTCGGAAGTACAGGTAAGCGCCTGCACCACCTGCGGCCACCACACCGGTTCCCACCAGAACGGCTGCCCCGGCACCGTCACCAGAAGGGACGTTGCCGCTGCCGCCTCCGGCAGCATCACCGATGGCCGCTGCAGCGTTAATGGCTGCCTGGGCGTAGTTGTCCTCAGCCAACTGCGGACCAATGGCCTTGCTCTTGATGTTCTCGAGTTGGGCCGCGGTGATCTTGCTGCCGCCCTTGTTCAGGACGTACTGCCGGGTATCGGTGGCGACCGCGAAAATCAAGGCGTTAGGTCCGAGGCTTGCCTTCTCGGCTACGGCGTCCGTCCATGCTTCCCGATCAGCCGGGTTCTCGAACTTCTTGACCGTAACGACGTGGAGCACGGTCGAGTGGTCAGTGCCGAGCTTCTTGATGGCTTCCTGTACTTCGCCCTTTTGGGAACCCAGGACACCGGCGGAATCGACTATCTTTGTTGCCGGATCCAGGGTGACCGGCGGCTCTGCCCACGCCGCCGCGGCGGGAAACGCCAGCAGGCCGGTAAGGCCGATCACGGCGAGAATACGTTTGAACTTTGACCGCATGTGCAACCCTTCAGCACGCCTGACACCGATTCGGGACGAACCGGTCGTCTCAGAATGCAGCAGCGCCCCCACGCGTGTGTGTAGCCGCAGGTCGCTGTGGCAATCATCTTGATTCTATGGTGCACCCCACAGGCCGTCCATCGAGTCGAATATGCCACCAGCGAAACGCCGCGGGAAGGGCGAAAACAGTCCCCGAAGAAGTCCACAGCAAGCTCTCAGCAAACATCCGAGCTTGTTACAGGGAGGGAGTCCATAGTTAATTCAGACGAGGATGAAAGGAAGTCCCATGACTGAGAACCAAACCCCCGGTGCCGCTCCGGAGAGCCGCGGCCCGGGGCGGCAGGATTCCTGGCAGCAGCACTCAACCCAGCCGGGGAACAATCCTGGCGAGGTTCAGGATGCGGATGGCACGGCCGCGCCGCGTTCCACGGGGCAACCACCCAATGAGGCTCCCGGCCCGCGCCAGTATCCGACTGAACAGCTGGACCGGACGAACCCGGGGGATAACCCCACCCAGGAACTTCCAGGAGCGCGGCCGGCGTACCCGCAGCGCCAGCCCTATCCGCAGCGCCAGCCGTTCTACGGGCAGGCTGCTTACGGCCAGCATGCAGGCCAGCCTGCACACAATGAACCCCAGGGGTCCCAGCCCCACGACGGCTACTACGGCCAGAGCCAGCACCATGCCCCCGGTGGTCACCCGGGACTGGCTCCGAATCCGAAGGATGCCCCACGCAAGAAGGCCTCATTTGGCGTCGGGACCCTGGTGGCCAGCATCCTCGCGGCCGGCCTGGTGGGCGGCGGCGTAGCGACCGTTGCGGGCGGCGAGGCCTTTGACAGCCCGGGCTCCGCTGCCACTGCCAGCAGCAACAGCCAGCCCGGAACGGTCATCGTCAACAACCAGGATGATGTAAATGCAATAACGGCTGCCGCCCTGAAGGCATCACCGAGCGTGGTGACCATCAGCGCTTCAAGCAACGGCGCCGGCGGTACAGGTTCAGGCATCGTCCTGGACGACCAGGGCCATATCCTCACCAACACGCACGTGGTCACGCTGGACGGACAGACGGCCAACGCCGCCCTCGAAGTCCGCACCAGCGATGGCAGGGTGGTCACCGCCAAGCTGGTTGGTACCGA
This sequence comes from Arthrobacter sp., assembly GCA_046717065.1. Classification (GTDB taxonomy): domain Bacteria; phylum Actinomycetota; class Actinomycetes; order Actinomycetales; family Micrococcaceae; genus Arthrobacter. Next base: position 6,404 of record JBKJVX010000005.1, read on the forward strand.
CCCGCTGTCAGACCTTGCCGTCATCAAGGTGGACAACGCCTCTGGCCTGACACCTGCCACCCTGGGCGACTCCGGCAAGCTCAACGTCGGGGACACCGCCATTGCGATCGGCTCGCCGCTGGGCCTGACCGGAACGGTGACGGATGGCATCGTTTCCACGCTCAACAGGACCATCAGCGTCGCCTCAGCCGCAGCCCCTGAAGAGGGCGACAACGCCGAGGGCGACGACGAAGGCGGGTTCCAGTTTGCGCCTCCGGACGGCGGCCAGAGCCAGCAATCGGCGGCACAGGGCCAGATCTCCATCAACGTGATCCAGACTGACGCCGCCATCAACCCCGGCAATTCGGGTGGCGCCCTGGTGAACAGCAGCGGCGAGATCATTGGCGTCAACGTGGCCATCGCGTCGGCCGGATCCGGCTCGCTGTCCTCCTCGAGCGGCAACATCGGAGTGGGCTTCAGCATCCCCATCAACCACGCCAAGCGGGTGGCCAACGAGATCATCGAGACGGGCAAGGCCTCGCACGGACAGTTGGGTGTCAGCGTCAAGCCGAAGGGCACAAGCGCGTCCTCAGAGTTCTCTGTGGGCGCAGACGTCGCCACCGTGGAACCGGACTCGGCAGCCGCCAAGGCAGGAATCAGGGTGGGTGACGTGATCACAAGGTTTAACGACCTTGCAGTCGGTGAACCCGAGCAACTGACCGCGGCTGTCCGTGAGCAGCCCGGCGGTTCCAAAGTGAAGATCACCGTATTGCGCAACGGCCAGGAACAGACGTTCGACGTCACGCTGGGCACCGCAGCGAGCTAGGTGCCGTACGCGGCGCCAACCGCGCAGCAGCAGTACGACGGCGGCGTCCCCACCTTCGGGAGGGGGCGTCACCGTCGTTGTTTCCGCCCCGTGGGAGAAGGCCGGCCCCGGCGTCAAGGGAGTGCTGACACAGGCGTTAACGGAAGGCGGCGCACAGGTGCGCCTATATGGTTAGCTAGGAGCTACCCGTACGCCGGGCATTCCGCGGCCATGACCCTACCCGGCTGGCTGTCCACAAGCATGGAAGGCTGCTGTCGATACAGTGGAAAAGACATTGAAGATCATCGTCCTGGTCAAGCATGTACCGGACGCCCAGTTCGACCGTCACCTCAACGGGGAGGGCTACACGACGGACCGTGATGAAAGCATCCTGTCCGAGCTGGACGAATACGCACTCGAGGCGGCACTGCAGCTGGCCGAGGCGCGCGGCGGCAGCAAGGCGGGCAACCAGGTCATCGCACTGAGCATGGGCCCCGCCGGTGCAGTCAACTCGGTCAAGAAATCCCTTCAGATGGGCGCCACCGAGGGCGTGCACCTGACCGACGAGGCCCTGGCAGGCTCCGACGCGGCCGCCACGTCACTGGCACTTTCGGCAGCTGTCCGGTACCTGGGCCAGGATGCGCCTGTGGACCTGATCATCACCGGTATGGCCTCCACCGACGGCGAGACCTCCCTGGTCCCCGCGCAGCTGGCCGAACGCCTTGGCCTTCCCCAGGTCACGTTCGCGTCGTCCCTGGAGGTGGACGGCGGCCGGCTCGTAGCGCGGCGCGACGCGGACACGAGCTCGGAAACCGTCGAGGCAGCCCTCCCGGCGCTGGTATCAGTGACGGACCAGATCAACGAGCCGCGGTACCCCAACTTCAAGGGCATCATCGCCGCTAAGCGCAAGTCCATCACGACCCTGTCCCTCGCCGACATTGGAGTGGATCCCGCCCAGGTGGGGCATGCCGGTTCGTGGACCACAGTGACCAATGCCGAGGAACGGCCGCCGCGCACCGCCGGCACCATCATCACCGACGAAGGCGACGCCGGCATCAAGCTGGTTGACTTCCTGGCCGCCCAGAAGCTGCTCTAAGAGGGACATCGACATGGCAAAAGTACTTGTTTTCATTGACAACCCCGGCAACTCGCTCAAGAAGAGCAGCCTTGAGCTGCTGACGCTGGCGCGTTCCCTAGGGGAAAGCGTTGTTGCCCTGAACGGGGAGCTGCACAACGAGGTAACAGCTGCTTTCGGCGAGTACGGCGTCAGCGCTGTCCTTCGCCCCTCCGCGCAGGACCTGGACGACTACCTCGTGGCACCCAAGGCCGCTTACCTTGCGGCCGCAGCGCAGAGCACCGGAGCCACCACCGTGCTGCTCGACAACTCTCCGGAGGGCAAGGAAATTGCCGCCCGCCTGGGAATCCGCCTCAACGCCGGTGTTATTACCGACGTTGTCACCGTGGATCCTGACGGAACAGCCCACAAGTCGGTCCTCGCCGGTTCCTATAACACCGCGTGCAAAACCACCACACCCGTGTCCGTGCTGACCCTCAAGGCCAACAACGTGGTCCCGGAACCGGCTGCCGCACCCGGCACGCCGGAAACCGTCACGGTTGACGTTCCGGTGGGCAGCACTGAAGCGGCAGCCCGGATCACCGCCCGCGAGCAGAAAGTTGCCAGCGGCCGCCCGGACCTGACCGACGCCCGGATCGTGGTGGCCGGCGGACGCGGCCTCGACGGCGACTTCGGACCCGTGGAGGAACTCGCAGACGCACTGGGAGCGGCCGTCGGAGCCTCACGCGCAGCCACCGACGCCGGTTGGATCAGCCACGATGCCCAGGTGGGGCAGACCGGCAAAACCGTTTCCCCGCAGCTGTACATCTCGGCAGGTATCTCCGGTGCCATCCAGCAGAAGGCCGGCATGCAGACCGCAAAGGTCATTGTCGCGGTGAACAAGGACGCCGAATCCCCCGTGTTCGAGATCGCGGATTTCGGCATTGTCGGAGACCTCTTCGATGTCCTCCCGCAGGCCACTGCAGAGATCAAGAAGCGTAAGGGCTGATTATTGGCTGCCTTCACTGCGCAGGCGGAGAGCCCGTTCAACCCGGCCACGGACCGGATTGGACGGGTGCTCTGTTTTGCGGCCCACCCGGACGACATTGATTTCGGTGCTGCCGGCACCATCGCGGCCTGGACGGCGGCAGGTGTGCAGGTCAGCTACTGCATCATGACCGACGGCGACGCGGGCGGCTTCGACCCGGCGCACCGGGCGGACATCATTGCCATGCGCGACGCCGAACAGCGCCGCGCTGCCGAACTGGTCGGGGTGACCGACATCCACTACCTCCATCAGCGTGACGGCTACCTCGAACTCTCGCACGAGGTGATGCGTGGAGTGGTGAAGCTCATCCGCGAAATTCGCCCCGACGTCGTACTTGCGATGCATCCGGAACGGAACTGGCGGCGGATCCAGAAAAGCCATCCGGACCACCTTGCCGTAGGGGAGGCCGTGACACGCGCGGTTTATCCGGCCCTGGAGAATCCGTTTGCCTATCCCGAACTCGCAGAGGCCGGGCTGGAGGCGTACAAGCTTCCGTGGCTCTGGCTGTACGCGGGGCCGGACGAACGGGAAAACCACTTCGTTGATGTCACCGCGCACGTGGAGGCCAAACTCGATGCCATTCACGTACACGTCAGCCAGCACCCGGACGTCGAGGCCATGGAGTCAGCAGTACGCCAGGGCATGCACGCTAATGCTGCCCGTGCCGGGCTTCCCGCCGGGCACAGCGCTGAAGCGTTCCATGTAGTAGCGGTCAACGGGCCCGGAACCATAGCTGGTTTCTAGGCGATCGGCGAACACACGAAGGGCGCCCCGCGGCTTTCCTTCCGGATGCCCGCCGGGCGCCTTTGTGATGCTTCGCCGGGCCGGTGCTACGCGTCCAAGGGGGCGGCGGCGACGGTGGGCAGGGTGGGGGACTCGGAGCCGCCGGCGGGCTCGACGGTGATCCCGAGCGCTGCGGCTGAGGAGATGCCCTCCACTACTGCAGGTTTGGAGAGTGCTTCCGCGTCCATCAGCCCCTGTGAGACGGGTGCTGACCCGTCCTTGGGAATCAGCCACATCTGGTAAACCTTGCCCTCGGGCGGGGCAGGAACGTCTTTCATCCTGACAACTGCTGCGTCCTCGGACGAGGAAATCTGGACGGTGGCAGTACCGCCGCCGGCAACGTCCACTGAGGCCTCCCGCAGGTCCCCTGCACGGACCACCTGGTTCAGGGGGTCGTTCTGGTCCGCGATGTAGGACCCGACGCCAACTCCGCCCAGGGCTATCGCTGCTGCCGCTGCGATTCCGGCGAGCCAGCGGCGGGCGCCGACCGGCCGGCGTCGTTCCTCACGGCGCTGCCGCGCCTTGGCCAGTTCATCATTGGAATCCTCTCCAACACCGGGGAAGGAAGCGGAGCCGGCAGAAGGAGTGGGCACGCCGGTATCCCGTGGCGCGTCCTGGGCGGGCAATTGGGCCGGCAACTGGGCGGCGATCCGGTCGAAAAGGCCAGCCGGCGGTTCTTCCTCCGCCTTGAACGTGCGCGTCAGCGTTTCCCTGGATTGGCGGACGCGTTCGTAGAAGGAGTCCTGTTCGGCCACCGGTGCCGTTGAAATGTACTGCTCAATGGTACGGCGTTCCTCGTCCGTCACTGCATCCAGGGCGTACAGTTCGGCCAGGTCAACGGCGCGGCCGGAGGCGAGGTCAGCAGAGACGGTATCCCCGAAGGCGCCAGAGCCGCCGCCGCGTCCGTTATTCATTTCGGTCATTTCAACTCACCCCCAGGCAGGTCTTTAAGCGGATTAGTCCGTCGCGGATGCGGGACTTGATGGTGGGAACTGCGGCGTTCAGGCGTTCTGCGACTTCGCGGTAAGTGAGCCCGCCGTAGTACGCGAGGCGAACCGATTCCTGCTGCGTCTCCGTCAGCGTGCCAAGACATCGCACCACAGCCTCTGCTTCGAGCCTGCTTCCCACTTCGTCGGACACACTGTCGTGGTCGATGTCCTGGGTGCTGGCACCGTACCGGGCTTCACGGTCGGTGGCCGACTGGGCCGACCGGACCTTGTCCACAGCACGCCGGTGCGAAATGGTCATGAGCCACGCCAGCGGGCTGCCGGCGGCCGGATCGAACTTGGCCGCGTTCTGCCAGACCTGCAGGAATACCTCCTGCGTTGTGTCCTCGCTGAGCTCAGCGTCTACGAGAACCCTGCGCGCCATACCGTAGACGCGCCGGGACGTCAGTTGGTAAAACTCCGCGAATGCAGTGCGGTCGCCGCCGGCTATCTGCTGCAGCAGGGCAACAAGTCGCTGGTTGACGTCGGCCGGCGTTTCCGCCACCGTGGCCGGAGCCTCGGAATGAGGCGCGTTGGGAGTTTCCATCACTACCAAGCATAAGTCTCCAGGAGATGAATTCTTAGCAGTGCCGCGGGTGATGCGGTGGCCTGACCTGGAACCTTCCCGGAGAAGTGTCACCTGCCGCTCCTTAATCGCTGTGGAATGTTCTCAGAAGTTATTCGGCGCAGCTGCGGAGGTGGATGGGCCGGGGCCAATATTGATTAGCGGCGCTTTGCGGCAGCATCCTGCCGGGCCGAGTGAAAGCCGAGTGAAGCAGACCCGCGGCCTTAGATCCGTGCGCCGGCAAATCCCTGCTGGCGCCAGGCTTCGTAGACGGCGATGGAAGCGGCGTTGGCGAGGTTGAGCGAGCGCAAGGCGGGCAGCATGGGCAGCCGAACGGTAGCAGTGACGTGGGAATCCGTTTTCAGTTCCGGTGGCAGGCCCACGGATTCCCGGCCAAACATCAGGACATCGCCCGGCTGGTAAGCGATGTCCGCGTAGCTGGCGGCTCCGTCCGACGTAAAGGCATAAACGCGTTCCGGTTGGAGGTGCTGCCAGGCGTCTTCCATGCTCTGGTGCACGGTGACGACGGCGAGGTCGTGGTAATCGAGGCCGGCCCGGCGGAGTTTCGCATCCGAGAAGTCGAACCCCAACGGCTCCACCAGATGCAGTTCAGCGCCGGTGATGGCTGCCAAGCGGATGGCGTTGCCGGTATTGCCGGGGATTTCGGGGGCGTGGAAGAGGATGCGGAACACCATCCCATCCTAGTCAACGCCGTCAGTGCATGCCGCGCAGCAACCTGGCCAGTACAGGAACGTTGACAGTGTTGGGAGCCGGCCCGGATGCGAGGAACTCCTTCAGGCCGCGGACCATGCCCGCGGCATTCACAATCCGGACGGTCTCCAGTGCGCCGGCCGAACGGCGATGCTGGTCGATCACCGGCTCGTGGAGATTCCCGCCCGGGCTGTGCACCACCGTCCAGCCGGTGACGTTCAATTCCGGAAAAATGTCCTGCATGGCACGGACTACGTGCGCCAGCTGCGGCGGGGCAACCGAGCGTCCGCCGTGGTTCAGGGTCCTGCCGTCCCACGCATAGGCGCCCTTGGGCAAAAGCATGGAGCCGATCAACGCCAGCCGGTAGCCGGACAGCACGGCGTGATCGATGTGGCTGTTATCCGCTGGTGACTGGAGCCCGTTGATGAGCCTCGCCGCCGGGATGGCGGGGAGTACCTGGCGGGTCAGGAGCTGGACGGTGCGCATCTCGCGCTGGATCCGCGCTTCGGCCCCGAAGATCCCGCGCTTCCGCGGCATGCCGTGAATTTGCTGACTTGCCTCAGCCAACGGGATCAGCGGAACTATGTCGCCATCCGCTGGACCGTAGGGCGGAACGTAGACCGGAGGGTCTCCGGCAGTGTTGCGGCTGCCGCCGGGCCTGTGCACGGTGGCCGAAGCCCGGCTGCCCGCCGGCGGAGCATCAAAGTGCGGCTCCGAATCCTGGTTTTCCCCGGCGGTGCCGGCTGCGTAGGAGCGGTCGTAGGCTTTCCTGCGTTGTGGATCGATCAGGGTTTCGTAGGCGCTGGTTACCCGGCGGAAAGCGGCCGCGTCCCCGCCGTGGTCGGGGTGGGCAACGCGGGCGGCGCGCCGATAGGCCACCTTAATTTCCTTCTCGGTGGCGGTGACTGCCACACGAAGCACCTGATAATGCGAGCTGCTCTCGGTCAAGCACTCATCCTTCTGTCGGTATGGCCAGTCCGCGGGGGCAGCCCTGTCGGCCCAGCTTATCGGCCCTTGCCCTGACAACGATCGTGCCGGCGTTCAGGGTTCCCGGCCGCCCGCCTGTTGCCCATTCGGACGGGCGGGGACGGCGTTTAGACTCTTGGGGATGACGGCCGCGGGGGCCGGGCAGGGAATGTGGTGGGGTGCGCATGCAAAAGCCGACGACGGTGGACCGGGCCCGCAGGGTTCGTGCGGGAAGAGTGCCGCTGGCCGCTGCCGTGCTCGGCGCCGTGTTTACCGGAGGCTGCAGTATTGGCCTTCCTGACCCTGCGGCGCCGGAACCCGTGGAAAGCGCCCCCGTAGTTGCCACGCCCACCATCACTCCGGGCCATGACGCTGAGGCAGTGGCGGCGCAGGACCTGCCCTTTTCTGCCGGTGGCATCCTGGCCCATGGAGTACCGGTGGGCATTTCGGACGGCCTGAAGGACGCGCCCGGTTGGACGATGGTGAAGGACGATGTTGCCGGCGAAAGCCAATATCTAAAGGCAGATGGCTGCCTGGTGGCCGCAAAGGTCCGGACCAACCAGTCCGTGCTGGCCCGGGGCGGGGACCACGAGTCCACTGTGGCTCTGTTCCAGTACCTGGATCCCACCATCCTCCCGGACTACCTCAAAGCCGGGACGCTGCGGTGGGGAGGGGATGACTCCTCCCCGGGCCGCACAGTTGAAGTGCTGGTTCTGGAACAGGCTGCGGCGGCCGGAGGCAGGGCTACAGCGGTGTTGGCCAGGCTTTTTGGCTCTGCGGAATCATCGGTCTACGTTTCCGTGTCATGCCCGGACCCAGCATCCCTGGCCGCGGCACGCGGTGAGGTGGCCAGGTTCCTGCCGGTGCTGCCGCCTTCGGCCTAGCTGCCGGAGGGCTTGTCGGTCCACCGGGACAGCCGGTTGAGGGCCAGGACGCCGACGAGCAGCCCAAAGTCTCGAAGTGCCACGTCGAAGAAGGCTCCGAGCAGCAGCAGGTTGAGGATGATTCCGCCCAGCCAGGCGGCCACGAGGAGCGACCCGAACTGCGGACGGACCGCTACGGCGATGCCGGCAACAATTTCCACCACCCCGACGACGTACATCAAAGTTTGGGCGGGCACCGGTACCAGGGCCGTGGCAAGCGGCGCGAGGTCGGTCCAGTCCGCGAGGAAATCCGTGAACTTATCCAGTCCGAAGACGATGGGTGCGACGGTAAAAACGGTCCGCAGCAACAGGAAGGCCAGCCGAGCCGGGGCCCTGCTCGTGGTGGCGGGGGCGTGCAGTGCTGATGTGGTAGGAGACCCTGGAGGATTTCCTCGTGCAGTCCGGCTACCGCCCGGAGCCGGATGGCGACGGCGGTTTCCTCTTGCCAAGCTGCCCTTTCCGCCGCCTTTCCGACGGGCATCCGGGGGTGGTGTGCACCATGAACGGTGCTTTCCTGAGGGGCGCCGCAAGCCGCTTCGACGCCTCCCCGGACCGCGTCGCACCTGCAGACCTGCCCGGCCACTGCTGTGCCAGGATCATGCCGCCGGCGTGAATTCGCCACATGCTGCGCCCCGGACCTGCGGGGCGGGACGGCTAGAATTACAGGGTGCCCGTTTACCTCGACCATGCAGCCACCACCCCTCTTTCTCCCGAGGCGTTGGCTGCCCTGACGCGTGAACTTGCACGCACCGGAAATCCGTCCTCCCTTCACGGCTCCGGCCGCAGGGCACGCCGCACCGTGGAAGACGCACGGGAAGCCCTTGCCGCAGCGGCAGGCGCCCATCCCTCCGAGGTGATCTTCACGTCCGGCGGCACCGAATCGGACAACCTTGCCGTCAAGGGCCTGTACTGGTCCCGGGTCGGCGAAAACCCCGCGCGGCGGCGCATCCTGTGTTCCGCCGTCGAGCACCATGCAGTGATGGACACGGTGGAGTGGCTGGAGCGGCACGAGGGCGCCGAGGTCACCTGGCTTCCGGTGGACGGCGACGGGTTGGTGGACCTGGCGTTCCTGGAGGCTGAGCTTTCCCGTGACCCGGACACCATCGCCCTGGTTACCGTGATGTGGGCGAACAATGAGGTAGGTACCATCCAGCCCGTCGAGCGTGTGGTGGAACTGGCGCATGCGGCGGCTGTTCCCGTCCACTCCGATGCAGTCCAGGCGTTCGGATCGCTGCAGGTTAATTTCAAGGCATCAGGCCTGGATGCCATGTCCGTCTCCGGGCACAAGATTGGCGGACCTGTAGGGGTGGGCGCCCTGCTGCTTGGAAGGTCGGTGAAACTCACCCCGGTTCAGCATGGCGGAGGCCAGGAACGGGACGTCCGCTCAGGCACCCTGGACACCGCCTCGATCGCAGCGTTCGCCGCGGCGGCCGAAACCGCCGTCGGGAACCTCGACACTGAATCGAAGCGCATCACCGCACTCCGCGACCGCCTGATCGACGGCGTCCGCGAGCAGGTGCCGGAAGCAGTCCCGCGCGGTGCACCCGCCGGCGGCAGGCTCCCCGGCAACGCCCACTTCACCTTTCCCGGCTGCGAAGGGGACTCCCTGCTGTTCCTCCTGGACCTGGCCGGAGTGGAATCGTCCACCGGGTCAGCCTGCACCGCGGGCGTGCCGCGGCCCTCGCACGTGCTGCTCGCGATGGGACTGGACGAGGAAACGGCGCGCGGCGCCCAGCGCTTCACTCTGGGGCACTCCTCGAAGGCAGAGGACGTCGATGCGCTGCTGGCGGCCCTTCCCAATGCCTACGCGCGGGCGCGGCAGGCCGGAATGGCCGGCCACGAGTCCTCCATCCAGACGGCCGGTACCGTTGCCCGGCAGGGTTCGGGCGCCCGCTGACCGTGCATTTGCAAGAGGCCGTAGAATAGATAGGCCAAGTTCGTTTTCCCGGAACCCTGCCTGCAGCTTCGGCAGCAGGTCGAGCCCGCACCCTCCGGCACCACACGGGCAAGAGCCGGAAACACCCCCAACAGAGAGCCAGTATGCGAGTCCTAGCAGCCATGAGCGGTGGAGTTGATTCCGCCGTCGCCGCCGCCCGCGCCGTCGAGGCGGGGCACGACGTCGTCGGGGTCCACCTGGCGCTCTCCCGCATGCCCGGCACACTGCGGACCGGAAGCCGCGGCTGCTGCACCATTGAGGACTCCCGGGACGCCTGGCGCGCCTGCGACGTCCTGGGCATTCCCTACTACGTGTGGGACTTCTCCGAACGCTTCAAGGAGGACGTTGTCCAGGACTTCATCGACGAATACGCCGCGGGCCGCACCCCCAACCCGTGCATGCGCTGCAATGAGCGGATCAAGTTCGCGGCGCTGCTGGAAAAGGCGATCGCCCTGGGCTTCGATGCCGTCTGCACCGGACATTATGCCAAGGTCATCGAGGACGCCGACGGCAACCGCGAACTGCACCGCGCCGCTGACTGGGCAAAGGACCAGAGCTACGTCCTGGGCGTCCTGACCCACGAGCAGCTCAGGCACTCCATGTTCCCGCTGGCCGACACGCCCTCCAAGGCCGAAGTGCGTGCGGAAGCTGAACGCCGCGGGCTGTCCGTGGCCAACAAGCCTGACAGCCACGACATCTGCTTCATCCCCGACGGCGACACCGCCGGCTGGCTCGCCGAAAAGATCGACATGACCACCGGCGACATCGTGGACGAAACCGGCACCAAGGTGGGGGAGCACCCCGGCGCCAACGCCTTCACAGTGGGCCAGCGCCGCGGCCTGAAACTGGGCACACCCGCCGCCGACGGCAAGCCCCGGTTTGTCCTTGAGATCCGGCCCAAGGAAAACAAGGTGGTGGTGGGTCCCGAAGCCCTGCTTGCCATTGACGAAATCAGGGGCATCAAGGTGTCCTGGGCCGGCCTGCCCATTGCGGAAGTGGAAACGGGCCAGGACTTCGACTGCTACGCCCAAGTCCGGGCGCACGGCGACCCCGTCCCCGCGACGGCCCGGATGGAGCCGCACGAAGAAGGTGCCGGTGCTCAACTGGTAGTTCGGCTGACCACGCCGCTGCGCGGCGTCGCACCCGGGCAGACGGTGGTCCTCTACCAGGGCAGCCGGGTATTGGGCCAGGCCACCATCGACGCCGCACGCTCACTCCAGCGCGCCGTGCTCTAGAACCAGCATTTCCACACGCCGTCCCGGTTCAGCCGGGGCGGCGTTCTTCGTTGCGCCGCCCGCAAATGAGAGCACCGCATCATTCAGGTAAATTTTGTGTCTCAACTCACAAAATCGCCCGTGTTGGGGGTTGACTCTCTGATTGAATCTAGGCATCAGCACAGCGCGCTCCCGCCGAAGCAAAGGCACCCTGAAGCGACCGGAGGGGCGCGTACTCATCGAACAGAAAGTTCACAGATGACGAAGAGCATCAAGGCACTGCACGGCGCGATCGCGCTGGCAGGCATTTCCGCACTCGCATTGACTGCCTGCACGGGCCCCTCAGGCGGCGGCGGAACCTCCACCGGCGATGCCGGCGGCGGGGCTATCACCTACGGAACCACTGACAAGGTCGTCACGCTGGATCCCGCCGGCTCCTACGATGGCGGCTCGTTTATGGTGATGAACCAGATCTATCCCTTCCTGCTCAACTACAAGCCCGGCACCGCCGATGCCACCCCGGACATCGCTGAGTCGGCTTCCTTCACCAGCCCCACCGAATTCACGGTGAAGCTTAAACCGGACCTGAAGTTCGCCAACGGCAACACCCTTGACTCCTCCGACGTCGTTTTCTCGTTCAATCGCGTGAAGGCCATCGACGATCCCAACGGCCCCGCTTCGCTCCTGGCAAATATGGAGAAAATCGAGGCGACGGACCCAAGCACCGTGGTGTTCACCCTCGCTGCCGGGAACGATCAGGTGTTCCCTGGCGTCCTGGCCTCCAACCCGGGACCCATTGTGGACGAGGAAGTCTTTCCCGCGGACAAGATCATGGACGATGACGCCATCATCGCCGCGAAGCCCTTTGCCGGCCAGTACACGATCGAAAGCTACAAGAAGAACGAGCTGGTCAGCTTCAAACCCAACCCGGACTACCAGGGGATGCTGGGCGCAGCGGCCAATGACGGCGCCACGCTCAAGCACTACGCGGACCCGAACAACCTGAAACTCGACGTCCAGCAGGGCAACATCGACGTCGCAGGCCGCATCCTCACGGCAACTGACGTAGCCGACCTGGAAAAGGATTCCAAGGTCAAGGTCCACAAGGGCCCCGGCGGGGAACTGCGCTACATGGTCTTCAACTTCGACACCATGCCGTTCGGCGCGAAGACTCCCGAAGCCGATCCGGCGAAGTCGCTGGCCGTGCGCCAGGCCATCGCGCACCTCGTTGACCGCGATGTCATCGCCTCCCAGGTGTTCAAAAACACCTACACCCCCGTCTATTCCTACGTCCCCAAGGAATTCGAGGGTGCGGCGGAGCCGTTGAAGAGCCTTTACGGTGACGGCAGCGGCAAGCCCAGCCCGGACAAGGCAAAGAAGGTCCTGGCCGACGCCGGCATCACCTCCCCGGTTGACCTCAAGCTGCAGTACACGGACCGGTACGGCACGTCCGCCGCAGATGAGTACGCCCTCGTGAAGGAACAGCTCGAGAAGTCAGGTCTCTTTACCGTGGACCTCAAGTCCACGGAGTGGACCACCTACACGAAGGAGCGCCGCGCGGATGCCTACCCGGTGTACCAGCTCGGCTGGTTCCCGGACTACTCCGACGCGGACAACTACCTGACCCCGTTCTTCATCCCCGGCAACTTCCTCGGCAACCACTACGAGAACCCTGCCGTAACGGACATCGTCAAGAAGCAGCTGGTAACCACGGACAAGGCGGAGCGGAGCGAATTGCTCGGCCAGGCCCAGGAGGCAATCGCCAAGGATCTCTCCACGCTGCCGCTGCTGCAGGGTGCCCAGGTGATGGTGGCCGGAACGGATGTCCAGGGAGTCGAAAAGACCCTGGACGCGTCGTTCAAGACCCGTCTTGGCGTGATGTCCAAGTAGGTCCATCGACCATCCGGTTCTGACCGCACACGGGGCGGGACGTGATGCGCCTGCAGGCAGGTGCACGTGTCCCGCCCCGTCTGCTGGTCACGGTTGCTGCACTCCTGCTGGAGCCGCAGCGCCGGCAACGACAACTTTAGGTACCCATGACAACACTCATTGACGCGCCCCTGAGCGACGCGGACGGCCTCCTCCCGGCCACGAAAAAGTCTTCCGGCGGGGGGCTGGGCCAGTACATCCTGATCCGCTTCCTGCTGATCTTCCCCACGATCTTCATCCTGGTGACCATGGTCTTCTTCCTGATGAGGATTACCGGTGACCCCATTACTGCGGCCATGGGCGGGCGGCTGCCTGCCGACCAGCTTCAAGAGCGCATCCAGGCGGCCGGCTACGACCGGCCCCTCCTGGTCCAGTACTTCGAATACCTCGGCCAGCTGGCCACGGGCAACTTCGGCCGCACCCTCACGGACAACCGGGCCGTCGTCGAAATGCTCTCAACCTATGGCTCAGCAACGCTGGAGCTGACCATCAACGCACTGCTCGTCGCCCTCCTGGTAGGCATCCCGCTCGGCATGGTCGCGGCGCACCGCCGGGACAAGGCGCCCGACGCCGTCCTGCGGGTCTTCGCCATTCTTTGCTACGCCACCCCCGTGTTCTTCGCGGGCATGTTGCTGAAGCTGACCTTCTCAGTGTGGCTGGGCTGGCTGCCGGTTGCAGGCAGGGCCAAAACATCCAGCGAACTCGCCCTGACATCCCTGGAAGCCCCCACCGGGATCTACTGGCTTGACGCGCTCCGAAGCGGGAACATGGCAGCGCTCAGCGACGTCATGGCCCATTCTGTCCTGCCCGCGGTGGCGCTGGGGCTCCTGACGGCAGGAATCTTCCTGCGCCTTGTCCGGACCAACGTCATCGGGACATTAGGCAGGGATTACGTGGAGGCCGGCCGGTCCAGGGGAGTGAGCGAATACCGCCTGGTCACCAAGCATGCCTACAAGCCGGCCCTGATCCCGATCATCACCGTGATGGGGCTGCAGATCGCTGTGATGCTCGGCGGCGCGGTACTGACCGAAATTACGTTTGAGTGGAAGGGCCTGGGATTCCAGCTGGCCAACTACCTCACAGCACGCGACTTCGTGGCGGTCCAGGGCATCGTGGTGCTGCTCGCCATCATCGTCGCCTTGACCAACTTCATCGTGGACATTATCGCCGCGCTGATCGATCCCCGCGTGAGGTACTGACATGAGCATTCCAGCCGTTCCCGTCCCGATGGAAAGTCCGCGGGCGCCCTGGTACCGGCGCCTGCCGGTCGTCTCGCATTTCAACAAAAGCGTTGGCCTCCAGCGCGGCATGCTGGTGGCAGGCCTGATCCTGACCGGCGCTTTTGTCCTGACGGCGCTCTTCGCCCCGCTGCTGGCGCCCTACGGCTTCTCCCAGCTGTCCGACGCCGACGGCAACTTCCCCACCCAGCAAGCCCCGGGTGGCAAGCACCTTTTGGGTACAACAGTTGGGGGCTACGACGTCCTGTCGCGGGTGATCTGGGGTGCGCAGACCGCCATCCTGGTGATCGTCGTCGCCGTGGCCATGTCCATCGTCGTCGGCGTCGTCCTTGGCTTGGTCAGCGGATACCTGGGCGGGTGGCTCGACCGGATCCTGGTGGTCATCGCCGACGCCGTCTACGCCTTTCCATCGCTGCTGGTGGCCATCGTGATGGCCATCGTTATCAGCGGAGGCCAGTCCAGCCTCATCGGCGGCATCTTCGCTGCCGGCACTGCCATCACGCTGGTATTCATTCCGCAGTATTTTCGCGTCATTCGGGCCGAGACTGTCAGGTTGAAGGCCGAGCCGTTCGTGGAGTCCGCAAAAGTGGTGGGAGCCTCAAACATCCGCATCATGAGCCGCCACATCTACCGCAATGCCACGCGCACTCTTCCGCTGATCTTCACGCTGAATGCCTCCGAAGCCATCCTCATCCTGGCCGGACTGGGGTTCCTTGGCTTCGGCATCGAACCCAGCTCGGCCGCCGAATGGGGCTTCGACCTCAACAAGGCCCTCGCCGACACCACTTCCGGGATCTGGTGGACCGGCATGTTCCCCGGCCTGGCCATCGTGCTGACCGTAGTGGGCCTGACCCTGGTGGGCGAGAGCATCAACGACCTGAATGATCCGCGCCTGCGCGGGCGCAAGAGCACAAGGGGCAGCTCCCCGGCGCCGGTGGACACCGCTGCCATTGCAACAGAAGTGAGGGCATCATGACCGTCAACATCGACCCGCTGTCCGGGCGGGATTCCGGCGGGGGGCAGTCCGACGGCGACCGCCCGGTTCTCGACATCGAACACCTCCAGGTCACTTTCGCCACCGACGGCGGTCCCGTCCATGCCGTCAAGGACGTCAGCCTGGAGGTGCGGAAAGGCGAAGTGCTCGCCATCGTGGGGGAGTCCGGGTCCGGCAAGACAGTCACCGCCAAGACCATCCTGGGTTTGCTCCCGGAAACGGCCAGCAGTTCAGGTGCGGTGGTGATCAACGGGGCTGACGTGATCAGTGTCAGTGCCGCCCGCCTCCGCCAGATCCGCGGCCGTGACGTGGCCATGGTTTTCCAGGAACCTTCCACGGCGCTGAACCCGGTGTTCACGGTGGGCTGGCAGATCGCCGAGGGTATCCGTGCGCACGCCGGCAGCGGAGGAAAGCGGGTTTCCGCCAAGGAAGCCAAGTCCCGGGCCGTTGAAGCGCTGCGCAAGGTGGGCATCCCCGATCCGGAACACCGCGTCAACTACTACCCGCACCAGTTCTCCGGAGGACAGAAGCAGCGGGTGGTCATCGCCGCTGCGCTGGCACTGAATCCCGGCCTGATTGTTGCCGACGAACCCACCACCGCGCTGGACGTCACGGTCCAGGCAGAGATCCTGGAACTGCTCCGGGACCTGCGGGACAAGTACGGCACGTCCATTGTGCTCATCACCCACAACATGGGCGTGGTGGCGGACCTCGCCGACCGCGTGGTGGTGATGTACCAGGGGGACGTCGTCGAGGAGGCGCCCGCACGCACCCTGTTTGCGGAACCGCGGCAGGACTACACCCGAAAGCTGCTCGCCGCGGTACCGCACCTCGGGCACAACTCCGCCTCGCAAGGACTTACCGCCCGGGCGCACCAGGATGAGGAAGTCCTGGTGGAAGCCGACAACTTGACCATCGAGTACCCGGGTAGGCTCGGAACACCGGCGTTCAAGGCCGTGGACCGGGTTAGCTTCACCCTTTCCCGGGGCGAAGTCTTCGGACTGGTGGGGGAGTCCGGTTCCGGCAAGACCACCATCGGACGGGCCATCGCGGGCCTGAACAGGACCACCGGGGGCAGCCTCCGCGTGCTGGGATACGAGATGCTGAACCTTCGGGAGCGAACCTTCAAGCCGCTGCGGAAGGACATCGGCTTTGTGTTCCAGGACCCTGCCGCTTCCTTCAACCCGCAACTGACCATCGGGGACTGCATCGCCGAACCCATGGTCATCCACACGAAGCCAAGCCCGGCGCAGGCGCGCAAACGCGTCGGCGAGCTGCTCGAATCAGTCCAGTTGCCGGCGTCGTACGCAGGACGGTACCCGCACGAGCTGTCCGGCGGCCAGCGCCAGCGCGCGTCCCTGGCCCGGGCCCTCAGCCTAAACCCGCGGCTGCTGATAGCCGATGAGCCGACGTCGGCCCTGGACGTTTCAGTGCAGGCCAAGGTCCTGGAGCTGTTCAAGGACATCCAGCAGGAGTTCGGCTTCGCCTGCCTCTTCATCAGCCATGACCTCGCCGTTGTGGACATCCTGTCCTCCTGGGTGGGCGTCCTCTACAAGGGCAGGCTGGTGGAGCAGGGGATCGGAAGCCAGGTGATGGGAAACCCGCAGCATGACTACACGCGGCGGCTCATCGCATCCCTTCCCGTACCGGATCCGCAGGAACAGGCGAGGCGGCGGGAAGAACACCGGGCACTGCTCGGCATCTGATGCGGTGGCCCCTAAACAGGCGTTAAGCGCCGGTGCCGGCTAGCGGCACCGGCGCTTAACACCCGGTCGAAACAGGAGCCCTCCCATAGACTTGGACCATGACGCAGCACAACCTCCACGCTCCTGACTCCGATGACTACGACCCCTCCGCCAGTTCCTTGGCGGGCCAGGTGGACAACTCGGTGATGGCTGAGCTGCTGTCCATCCGCTCCAGCATCGACAACATCGACGCCACGCTGGTCTATCTCCTGGCTGAGCGCTTCAAGGCAACCCAGAAAGTCGGATTCCTCAAGGCCACCCATCGGCTGCCCGCAGGCGACCCGGGGCGTGAGGCCGCCCAAATTGCCCGGCTGCGCAGGCTGGCCGAAGACGCCCATCTCGATCCTGCCTTCGCAGAAAAGTTCCTGAATTTCATCATCGGCGAGGTCATCCGGCATCACGAGGCGATCGCCGAAGACCATGAGGCCGCCTCGGGGCAGCACCCGCAAGCATCAGCACTCGCGTGAGGACCGGAGAACGGCACGAAGCCGGGTCCGGCGCAACACGCGGGAACGACGCGCCGCCGCGGGAGGTAACGGCCACCGGACTTGGGCCCTGGCCCGGCGAGGACCCGGTGGAGGCAGCAAAAATCATCCGGGGCGAGCTGGGCAGCCCCCATCTGCCATTCCTCGCCGAACTGCCGGACCGGGGCGTGGGGTCGGATGCCCTGGGCCGCACCGCTTGCCTCCTCGAGGAATTGGCCGTAGACGTCCAGCCCTATGGTTGGCGGCTCGTGGACCGACCCGGCAAGGACTTCCGCCGCGCTGCCTCGGCCCTTGCCACTGACATCAACGTCCTGGCCGACGTGGCCGGTGCCGAGGAGAAGCCGGCTGCGGAGGTCAAGGTCCAGCTGGTGGGCCCGCTAAGCCTTGCGGCCGGCCTCCACCTGCACAACGGCGAGCGCGCCCTCATCGACTACGGCGCCCGGCGGGATCTCGCAGCTTCCCTTGCTGCCGGCGTCGGCGCTTATCTTTCCCGGGTCTCGGCAGCTGTTCCCGGTGCGCGGTTGGTAGTGCAGGTGGATGAGCCCGACGTCGCAGCCGTCCTGGCCGGCACCATTCCCACCTCCAGCGGGTACCGCACGCTGCGTGCGGTTGCAGCCTCCGAGGCGCGGGAGTCCTGGCGTGTTGTCCTGGACGCTTTGCGGGCGGCCGGCGCCGCCGAGGTCGTTATCGCCGTTCCCGAAATTGAAGCGCCTTTCGAACAGATCCTCGCGGCCGGAGCCGACGGCATTGCGGTTCCACTGAAGGCGCTGACTGCCCGGCAATGGGAGCAGTTGGCCGGGGCCGTGGAAGCGGACAAACGCCTGTGGATCGGGGCGCTGGACGTAGCGGGGAACTCCCTGCCCAGGGTGGCTGACAGCGTCGAGGCGGTATGGCGCCCGTGGCGGCAGCTCGGCCTGCCGGCAACGGCCCTCAGCACTGTACGCGTCACTCCCTCTGCAGGACTTGCCGGGCGCAGCCCGGCGGAGGCTACGGCGTTCCTGGGCCGGATCACGCAGCTCGCCGATGGGCTGAACCAGCTGGCACAGGGCTAGGAGCGTCAGACCCGGTTTTCCCAGCGGTCCGGCTGCGCGTACCGCGGCAGGAAGCTCTGGGCGGCGCTCCGGCCAGTGTATGCACGCAGCCTGTAGTCGAAGCTGCCGGCATAGACCAGCACCAGGCCGATCTGGGGCTGAATCACCTTGACCTGGATGTGGTGCTTCCCCTTGCCGCCTTCAGCCGGGTCCCACCACTGTTCAGCGTAGGCTTTGGCGTCCAGGGCGGCAGGAAGGGGGATACGGAGGGGGCCAAGGAAAAGCCTCGAAGCTTCGGAAACGCCCCGGAGCCGCCCCTGCGCTGTCACGCTCAGGTTCAGGTCCGTCACCAGCCGCCGGTACCTCCCCACGTAGTCAACCAGCCGGGACGCCCCGTTGTGCCGTGCCATGCTGGTGGTGTCCTGGAAGATGCGGGTACGCCCCGGGAAGCGGATTTCCCGCCGCGCCGTGAGGCTGGAACGGCCAAAGGGATCCTGGTGCGCGTGGTTTTCGATCCGGAACGGAATGTTCTCCCCGTACTCCGGAAAAAAAGCTTCCTCCCCGCCGGCCAGCCGCAGCAGCGGACGCAGCCAGTCCTGGCGGCAGCCCACGACGTCGAACGTGCCCTCGCCCACGCCGTACTGGCCGCTGCCCGGCACCAGGGCAAAGTAATCCTGCAGTTCGGGCTGCAGCCGGCTGAAGTCCGAACCCAGGGCCTGCTGGTAGATCGGTATGTTCATGGGGGACCTCCTCGTGAGGGGCACGGACAGCGATAGGGACTTCACAATCTACCTGCAGCCTTGAGCCTGATGTACATATCCGCCAGCTGTGGCGGGAGCTCGTGCGGCTCGGCATCCACCACTTCCACGCCATGGTGCCGGAGTTCGGCGGTGACTGCGGCGCGCTGCAAGAGCGCGCGTTCGGCGGCGGCGGCGCGGAAGACACCGGCGGCACTGTCACGTTCCCGCAGCATCATCCCGAGCCGGGGGTCCCGGACGGCCGCCACCACCACGACGTGCTGGCGGGCGAGTTGGACCGCAGTGGGAATAAGGCCCTCCTCCGGTGCGCCGCCCTCCAGGGAGGTCAGCAGCACCACCAGGGACCGGTGGGCGGACACGGCCCGCACCTGCCCCGGGATCGCCGACCAGTCCAGTTCGATGAGTTCGGCTTCCAGCGGGGCCATCGCCTGGACCAGCTGGCCCAGGAGATTACCCTGCCCGGCAGATCCCGCCCTGGCCCGCGTCCGGCGGTCAAAGGCCAGGAAGTCCACCCGGTCTCCGCCCCTTTCCGCAAGGACTCCCAGCAGGAGGGCCGCTTCCATTCCGGTATCCAGGCGGGGCTCGTCCTCGATCCTTGCTGCCGAGGTCCTGGACGTGTCCAAAACCATCACGACGCGCCGGTCGCGTTCCGGCCGCCAGGTGCGCACCACTACGGCAGACCGGCGGGCCGTAGCCCGCCAGTCAATGGATCGGACGTCGTCGCCGCGGACGTAGTCACGCAAGGAATCAAACTCGGTGCCGGCACCCCTGATCTGGACGGCGGCCTTGCCGTCGAGCTCGCGGAGCTTGCGCAGTTTGGACGGCAGGTGCCGCCGGGAATTAAAAGGAGGCAGGACCCGCAGTACGCCGGGGCAGTCGATGGTCCGCTGGCGGGCTGCCAGCAGCAATGGACCGTAGGAGCGGACGGTGACGTGGGGGGCTTTGAGGTCTCCGCGCCTGGCAGGCTGCAGCCGCACACTGCTCCGCCGGCCTTCGCCTGCCGGAACGTTGATGGACTGGACAGGATTTTGTGCGCCGGCGGAGGGCTGCCACGCATCACGTACGGTCCCGCGCAACCGGCGCCGTCCATCGTTCCGTACCATTAGCACAGAGTTTGCGGTCCCATGCAGCGTCACGTTGCCGGGCTCCCGGCGCACTACCCGGACGGGGCGGAGCGAGCCGGCCAGGACAAGGTCCACGGCTGCCAGGGCCAGCAGGCAGCCGGCCACGAGGAAGACCGTGCCCCAGCCGGGCACCAGCAGGACCGGCACCAGTCCCAGCAGCACCAGCACCACAAAACGCCCGGAAATGGCCATCAGCGCGGAACGGGTACGGAAGCGAGGATGCTGGCCAGAACATCGTCCACCCGCACCCCGTCCATCTGCGCTTCAGGCTGCAGCGTCACCCGGTGCCGCAGGCAGGGCAGGGCCAGCGCCTTGACGTCATCGGGTGTGACGAAACCCCGTCCCGAGAGCCATGCCCAGGACCGCGATGTGTTCAGCAATGCCGTGGCGCCGCGGGGCGAGACGCCCAACTGGAAGGATGGTGCCGACCGCGTGGCCCGGGCCAGGTCCACGATGTAGCCGATAATTTCGGGCTCCACCGCAACGGTGGCCACCGCCTGCCGGGCCCGTTCAAGGTCCGCCGCACCTGCCACCGGCCGGACGCCGGCGGCTGCAAGGTCACGCGGATCGAAACCGGCGGCGTGGCGGCGGATCACTTCCATCTCGTCCCGGCGCTCCGGCAAAGGCATGGTGAGCTTCAGCAGGAAACGGTCCAGCTGTGCCTCGGGGAGGGCATACGTGCCCTCGTACTCCACCGGGTTCTGGGTGGCAGCAACAAGGAATGGTGAGGGCAGCGGCCGCGATACGCCGTCAACCGAGACCTGCCGCTCCTCCATGGCCTCGAGCAGCGACGCCTGGGTCTTGGGCGGGGTCCGGTTGATTTCATCGGCGAGCAGGAGGTTTGTGAACACCGGTCCCTCCCGGAACGAGAACTCGGAGCTGTGGGAGTCGTACACCAGGGAACCGGTGACGTCACCCGGCATCAGGTCCGGGGTGAACTGCACCCGTTTGGTGTCAAGGCTTAGGGCCGCGGACAAGGCCCGCACTAACAGCGTCTTGGCCACGCCCGGCACACCTTCCAGCAGCACATGCCCCTGTGACAGCAGGGCAATCAGCAGGCCGGTGACGGTGGCATCCTGCCCCACCACCGCCTTCGCCACCTCATGGCGCACGTCCAGCAGCGCCTGACGGGCGGAATCATGGGTATCGTCAAGGACCCGGGGGCCGCTGCCTTGTTCGCTCATCGGCTACTGACCTCTTTCTCTAGGGTGTCCAGTTCCTGCGACCAGGCCACAAGCCGTGCCTCGCCGCGGGGACGTTCGTTGAGCAGTTGTTTGATGTCCTGGGAGGGCCGGTCCAGGAACCGCGCCGTCGCTTCTGCAGTGTCGTCCGCGGTGGCACCCGGCCCCAGCCGCAGCTTCCGGGCCAGCCGCACCAGCGTCCCGGCCCGCAGGTTGTCCCGTGCCTGGTCGATCGCATGCGAGTCGTGGTAGAGCCGGGCCCTTCCCTCTGCCGTCTCCACAGCCTTGACCACCACGGGCAGCGGCTCGAAAACCAGCGGCCCGTGGCGCCGGCCCCGCCACAGGATGGCCGCCAGGGCCACCAGGGCGAGCCAGAGGCCAAGGAAACGGGCCCAGTCCGGTGCCAGCTCATCGAGCGTTTGCGGCGAACCGGACGTCTCCAGGTCGGCCACGGACGGCAGGTACCAGACCAGGTCCGCTGAACTGCCAAGGGTCCGGATCGCGAGGGCGGCGTTGCCCAGTTCGTCGAGCCGTTCGTTGCTGAGGATGGCCGTGCTGCCCAGGACCGAGAGGTGCCCGTCGCCGCTTACCGTCAGCAGCCCGGCGGCGGAGCCCGTAGGCCGATAGCAGGACGTCCCGCCGTCGTACACGAAGCCGGACTGGCCGGAGACGGCACCGGCGGCTTCTGCATCCGGAAGCGCGCAGCCGGGCTCCAGGACGGTTGATGCCTCCGGCACCACGCCGGCCTGGCTGATCCCGCTGTCCAGCGCGGCGAGCGTCTGCAGCCGGGGCGATACAACCACCACGCGCTTCGCGGTGCCGGACAAGTCGTGCAGCCGGGAGTCATCCAGGAACCCGTCCCGGTCGTACAGCAGGAGCGTGGGGGAGTCGCCGTCGGCAAGGGCGGCCATCGCGTCCTCGAACGTGGCGGCGTCCCGGACGTCAACCCCGTGGCGGCCCAATATCCGGGCGACAGCACGTGCCCCCTCTGGTCCGGGGTTATGGACGGACAAGGGAACACCGTCGCCCTTGGGGGCGAGCTGTCCCCAGATAACCAGCCCCAAGGCCATGGCCACGACTGCTGCCACGGCAGCAAGGGCGCGGTGCCGGCGGAGCCACCGAAGCGGATTCCTGCCGGCAATCCCGGTTCCGGCGCTCGGGCCCTCCCTGTCCGTAGCCTCGGAAACCATCCCGGTCATGGCAGCGCCGCCGGATCCTGCTGCAGGGCGCCATCCTGCTGCTTCGAGTTCTTGGCGGGCCTGGTTGCCTCGAGATGTTGGTCCAGGCCCTCTATCGCCTGGTAGTCAGAGCTGCCCGCCGTCCAGTTTCCGTAGCGCACTGCGTCGAAAGTCCTGGCGGCCTGGTGGAGGCGTGCCGCTTCAGCCGGGAACGGGACGGACAGGGCGAGGACCACTTCATCAGCGGTCCGGCCCGGCTGCGGATCAAGGACCGTACGGTCTTCCGCAGATCGGACCAGCGCACGGAAGCGGTCGACGACGGCGTCCCCCCACTTGCCCGCCGCGGCCGAGGCTTCCGCGCGCAGCCGGTAGCCGGAAGCTGCCAGTTCAGTGTCCGGCTCGAAGACTTCCTTACGCTGCCGGGTCTTCGGGTTCAGGCGGGGCCGGGCCAGGATCACGGCGACGGCGATGACTACCGCGATGACGAGTCCGATGACCGGGCTCGGCACCGGGCCCGCTTCGCCGGCCGGCCCGTCAAGGGACAGCACCCAGTCCAGGAAACTTCGCCACAGCGAGTCCAGCCAACCCGGCTCGGCGTCCCGGTACTCGGATTTAGCGAGTTCCTCAGCTGCCCACCGCCGGGCTTCCTCAGCCCCCGGGAGCACCGGAGGTTCAGCGGACATTCGGCCAGGCTCCGCCGGGGCTTGTCCCGGGACGAGGGCCCGGCCCCGATGCAGTCATCCCGCGTCCGGGGATTCCTTCCGGATCGGCGCCGGTTTCCAGCAGGCGGAGCAGGGCGATGTCCAGCCCGTCCTTCCGCATTCGAAGATCCATGTAGAGCAACGCCATCACAGACGTTTGGAAGGCATACCCCACTGCGGCGATCAGTGCACCCAGGACGGCAGTGGCCACGCCGACTGCAACGGCGATGGTGACCTCCTGCTCAGTGCCGCCGTGCGGCGAGATGAAGCCGCCAAGGAAGGTGGGCAGCAGGCTCGCCGGGATCATCACAACCTGCCCGATGATGCCCACCATGATGCCCACCACCAAGGTGATCCCGAAGATCCGCCACCAGTTGGCGCGGGTGAGTGCCCAGGAGCGGCGCAGGCCATCAAGGGCGCCAAGTTCTTCAATGACGACGGCGGCAGGGGCCACCATCAGCTTGATATAGATCCATACGAACACGGCAATAAAAGCCGGCACCAAGGGAATGAGCAGCAGGGCGCCCGCGCCTTCCAAACCGGCGACCAGCCCCACGGCGACCGCTGCCATCACCAGAAACCCGAGCAGGCCTGCCACCATCATCAGTGCGGCCAGGCGGACCAGCGCCCAGGCCCGCGAACGTGCCAGGCCCCACATCTGCCGGAATCCGGTGGGGCGGTTGAGGATGGACCTCGCTACGGGCACCACCATTGCGCCCTGCAGCACGGCCGAGATAAAGAGCGTCAGGACTACTACCAGCAGGATGGCGGCCAGAAATCCGAGGCCGAGGGAGGCAATGTCGGCAGGACTGGCGCTCTCCGCCCATGTTTCGAAGGAGACCAGGGAGGTGGCTGACACTGCCGTGATCACGGCGGCGAGGATGGCTGCGAACGATTGCGCGAGGACGGCGGCGCCCAGCATGGCCTTTGCGTTGCGCCGGATCGTCTGGAAGGAGCCGTCCAGGATCTCACCGAACATCAGGGGGCGCAGCGGAACGATGCCGGGTTTGGGCGGGGCTACGTAACGGGGCTGGCCGTAGGGTTGCTTGCCGTAGCCCGGGTACTGGTACGGGGATTGCAGGGTTGCCCACGGCTGGTGCCCCGGCCCGGGTCCCCAAACGGGCTGGCCGTCCCATTCAGGCTGCTTGCCCCACGCGGGCGCGGCACCCCAACCTGCCTGGCCATAAGTGGGGGGCACGGGCTGCACATTCGCGCCGTAGCCCGGTACGCCGTCGTCGCTGCCTCGGCTGCCGGCGCCCGGGTCGCCGTCAGCGCCGGGGTCTTGGCTGCCGGCGCCACCGCCTTCAGCGGACCGGTCCCAGCCCTGGGGCTGTTGCGCGCCCGGATCCTCTTGTGACACCCGTGTTCCTTCCCCCGTAGCAGTGCCCCGGCTGCCGGCGCCCGGGCCGCAGCACACGGTGGGCGCCGGGAACGTCCGGCTTCGTCCCAGCCTATAGTTCCGCTGGCGGGCCACCTAGCATTCCGCCATGCCGCAGCGCCCTGAACAGGACAAAGCCTGCCTGATAAGGGAATATATAACTATGAAGGCACGCATTCTGGTGGTAGACGATGACGAAGCGCTGGCCGAAATGATCGGAATTGTTCTTCGCAATGACGGCTTCGAGCCGGTCTTCTGCGCCGACGGCGCCAAGGCGCTTGACGTTTTCCGCTCATCCCGGCCGGACCTTGTCCTGTTGGACCTTATGCTTCCCGGCGTGGACGGCATTGAAGTCTGCCGGCAGATCCGCGCGGAGTCTGACGTGCCCATCGTGATGCTCACTGCCAAGGCAGACACCTCCGACGTCGTCCGCGGCCTGGAGTCCGGTGCCGATGACTACGTGCCCAAGCCGTTCAAGCCGGCCGAGCTCGTGGCCCGTGTCCGCGCCCGGCTTCGGCCCGGTGACCAGAAGGCCCCGGAAACCCTGAAGATTGCGGACATCACCATCGACGTCGCGGGGCACACCGTGAGCAGGGGCAATGAGCGGATCTCCCTCACGCCGCTGGAGTTCGATCTCCTGGTGGCCCTTGCCCGCAAGCCGTGGCAGGTGTTTACCCGCGAACTGCTGCTCGAGCAGGTCTGGGGCTACCGCCACGCCGCCGACACGCGGCTGGTCAATGTCCATGTCCAGCGCCTCCGGTCAAAAATCGAGCAGGACCCGGAAGCCCCGGAAGTTGTATTAACGGTGCGTGGTGTCGGCTACAAAGCAGGGGCCTGACCCCGCAGTTCCCAAGGGGGGACCTGCCAACGCGCCCGTTGCGGGAAATTCTCCGGAATCCCACGGCGGGCCTGACCGCCCTGAGCCCCGCAAGGCCCCGGAGCATACCGACGCCGTAACCGCCGGTTTCCAGAGGCTGTCCTTCCGCGCCCGGATCTGGCGGCGGCGCACCCTGATCGTGTGCCTGCGCGTTGCCCGGCTGGTTCGAACAGGGATCCGGCGGTTCCTTCCGGCAGTCCGCTATATAGGGCGCGCCCTGCACCGGCGGTGGCGCCGGTCGCTGCAGTTCCGCACCGTCCTCACCACCCTGATGCTCGCGGTCACCTCGTTTGCGGTGGTTGGCGCGTACCTGTCCAACCAGATCGCCAACAACCTGTTCCAGGAGCGGCTGACCCAGGCCGAGTCGGAGACCCGCTACAACGTCAAGCAGGTCCAGGACACCTTCGACGGCGCCCAGGTCACCGATCA
Source organism: Arthrobacter sp. (assembly GCA_046717065.1). GTDB lineage: Bacteria > Actinomycetota > Actinomycetes > Actinomycetales > Micrococcaceae > Arthrobacter. The sequence goes on from JBKJVX010000005.1 coordinate 32,422, forward strand.
GTCCAGCGTGATCACCCTGGTGTACGACACCCTCAACGCGGTGGAGGGCCGGGGCTCGGTGATCCAGCGGAGGTATGTCTTCGAAGCCATGCCGGAACAGACCAAACCCCGCAACCGGTGGGTGGAGTCACGGGCTTCGGACCAGCTGACAGTCAGCGTTATCCCGCCTGAGCTGCGTCAGGCCGTGCAGGAGTCGGGCAAGGACCAGTACTGGGCGTCCACCGTGATCCCGGTTGGCACTGAGGACCGTCCCGGCATTGCCGTGGGCAACAAGGTGACCTTCAATGGCACCGTTTATGAGCTGTACCTTATTTACGATCTGAACACCGCGCAGCAGACCCTCGATGAGATCCAAAGCGTGCTGTGGGCAGGCGGTGCCGTACTGGTCCTGATGATCGGCGCCATCGCGTGGTACGTCACCCGCAACGTCGTCAGCCCGGTCAGCCACGCGGCCATGGTGTCCGAAAAGCTGGCGGCCGGCCAGTTGCAGGAGCGGATGGTGGTCCGGGGCGAAGACGAGGTTGCCCGCCTTGGCGCCTCCTTCAACCACATGGCAGCAAGCCTCCAGGAGCAGATCACGCAGCTGGCCACGCTGTCCCAGATGCAGCAGCGCTTCGTGTCCGACGTCTCCCACGAACTGCGGACACCGTTGACCACCGTCCGGATGGCTGCCGAAGTGCTCTACGATGCCCGGGAAGAATTCGACCCCATCAACAAACGCTCCGCCGAGCTCCTGTATAACCAGGTGGAGCGTTTCCAGTCCCTCCTGTCGGACCTGCTGGAGATCTCCCGCTTCGACGCTGGCGTGGCCATGCTGGACGCCGAGCCGGAGGACATCCTGCAGGTGGTGGCCCACGTCATTGAAGGGGCGGCGCCTGTCGCCGCCGAGTACGGTTCCGACATCATCCTCAGCACCCCCGGCGGCGCCATCATCGCGGAAATGGATGCCCGCAGGATCGACAGGATCCTTCGGAACCTCATCCTCAATGCCGTGGAGCACGGCGAAGGAAAGCCGGTAAGGGTCACGGTGGCAGCCAGCCGGACCGCCGTCGGGATAGCAGTCCGGGACCACGGCATCGGCATGGCACCGACGGAAGCCGCCCGCGTCTTTGACAGGTTCTGGCGGGCAGACCCTGCCCGCGCCCGCACCACCGGGGGCAGCGGCCTTGGCCTGTCCATAGCGATGGAGGACACCAAGCTCCACAACGGCTGGCTCCAGGCGTGGGGGAAGAAGGGCCACGGGGCGAACTTCCGGCTGACACTGCCTCTCCGCCAGGGCGAAGACATCGACAGGTCGCCGGTTCAGCTGGAACCCAGTGACATCACGCTCCCTGATGAGGCGGACAACAAAAACATGCTGGTGCTGGAAGCCGGCGGAGCGCCGTCTGTTCCGGTGTCCACGTCGAAGGAGACCACATGACGGGCTACACCCTGTGCCGGGCAAAACCCGTGGCTCTACTGCTGGTCCTGCTGGCCGTCCTGATGGCCGGCTGCGCCCGCATTCCCACATCCGGACCGGTGGGCAAAAGCAGTGAGGGAAGCGCCGGCAACCTCAGCGCACCCGTGTTCCTGCCGGCGGCGCCGCAGGACGGCGCTACGCCCGAAACCATCATCGACTACTTCTACCGGGCAGGCAGCGGCTATGAGGACGACTACGCGGTCGCACGCCAGTATCTGACCCAGGCGGCATCCGTCTCCTGGAAGCCGGACCAGCGCGCCCTTGTTTACCGTGAAGCACGGGTTGTGCCGGGCGAGGCGGAGAATGTTTACAACTATGAGCTCGACGTCGCCTACACGGTTGACGCCGACGGCATAGCCACCCAGTCCCCAGAGGGGACCGTCGAGAAGATCCCGGTGACGGTTACCCAGGTGGACGGGGAATGGCGGATTTCCGCCCTTCCGGATGGCACCGCCATTGCCGAAGAAACCTTCAAGGTCATCTACGGCGCATACCCCATCTACTTCTATGACCCCAGCTTCACGTACGCGGTGCCTGATGTGCGCTGGTTCATCAAGAACAAGACCGTCAAAGCGATGACCAGTGCGCTGCTGGCCGGGCCTGCCCCGTACCTGCGCGGTGCCGTGGTGAGCGCCTTCCCCTCGGGCATCAAGCTGGCCCGGGAATCGGTGCCGGTTGTCTCAGGCGCGGCACAGGTGGACCTGACAGCCAAGGAACTCACTGAAACCTCGCCCGAAGACCGCCTGCGGATGCAGATGCAGCTGACCCTGACCTTCCGCAGCCAGCCGGATGTCGTCAACGTCGAGCTGCGGGCGAACCAGGACCTGGTTCGCGTCGAGGACAACGGCTCGGTCCTCCCGCCGGTGCTGGACAAAAGCGTGCCCTCACGCCAGATTGCCGTCAGCGGCAATGATCTGGTGCGCTACGAGAACAACAGGGTGTCACCGCTGCCGGATATGCAGCCGGTATCTTCCCTCAACCCGCGGTTTCCCGCAGAATCCCCGGTGTCACAGACCGCGGCCTTCCTTAATGACAGCCGCACCACCCTGTACAGCATCAATCCTGGCCAGCCTGCGAGGGCATTGACTACACGGAGCACGCTGACCCGGCCGTCCTTCGGCCTGAATGAATGGGTGTGGTCGGCAGGGCCGGGAGCTTCGGGGGGAACCGAAGTTGTTGCGTACCGCCCCACGGGCGTGGCCGAGGGAGCCAACGTACCGTCGGTAACCCTGGCGCCCGCATGGCTGGCGGGACGAACCGTCAAGGACTTCCGGATCTCGCGGGAAGGAGTCCGGGCGCTGGTGATCTCCGAACAAAACGGGAAGACCCGCGTGCAGGTGACCGGCATTATCCGCGGCGCGGACGGAACACCGCGGGAGCTGACACCGCCGGTGTCCCTGGCCACCAACAGCGAACCGGACCAGGGCGCCTGGGTCAGTGACACCACCGTTGCCGTGATGAAGGGTGCCGCAGCGTCGAACGTCACGCCTGAGCTGCTGTCCCTCACCTCGGGGCAGCCGCAACAACTGGCCCCGTGGCCCGGCCTGGTGGCACTCAGCGCCGGAAACGGGGCTGAGGAAATCTATGCGCAGTCTGCGGAAGGCGTCTTCCAGCGGCTCGGAAATGGCTGGTCCCCCCAGATCAAGGGACCCATCGAGCCGTCGTTCCCCGGATGATGCCGTTGCCCCCGGCGGGCGTTGTCCACATAGGCGGGGAGCATCCTGTCCTCGGAGTACGTGCGGGCGGATCCTTATGCGGTGAGCAACAAATGCACTACTGAGGCCGGGGCGGGGAGGAGGGCTCCGCTGGACCCGGACCTTGTGCCGGCACCCGAACGGTCCGCCAGCCACCGCTCCGAATATCAGAGTGCTCTCCTGCGCCTGCTGGACCAGGCAGCGGGGGCTGCGGCCGACCTCCTTGCGCTTGTTGTTCCGGTGGACTGCGTCTGCTGCGGAGCCGAGGACCGGGCCCTCTGCGGTCAGTGCGACCGCCGTATCCGACGCCTCACGTGCCGCCCGTTCCGTGCCGAAAGCGGAGCACCTGCCCTGATGGATGTTGGCGGGAGGGTGCTGCTGCCCGTCGTGGCTGCCGGTGTTTACCGGGAGGAGCTCGCCCAGGCACTGTTATCCTTCAAACGCCACGGCCAGTATCAGCTCAGGAGCAGCCTGGGGCGGGCGCTCGCCGGTGCTGTCCGTTCGGCATCACCCGGAACGGAAGTGAGTTGTCTGGTCCCGGTGCCGACCAGCAACGCGGCCTTCCTAAAACGCGGTTTCAGCCCCGTCCAGTTGCTCCTGCATGAGGTGTCACGCCAGGTGCCCGGGCTCGCGGTGCGGGACGTGCTGGGAAAGACCGGGTCGGGCAGCCTGCAACTGCCCGGCGGGCAAAAAGGCCTCGACCGTGGCGGCCGCGCAAAGCGCGTACGGGGCTCCATGCAGGTCCGCCAACGTGGCCGGAACCAGGTAACCGGGCAGCGCTGCATCATCGTCGACGACGTCCTCACTACAGGCGCGACCCTCGCGGAAGCAGCCCGGGCGTTGCACGTGTCCGGTGCAGTAGTGACCGGCGCAATCGTGCTGGCTGCGACACGCCCGCCCGACTCTTCAGGCCCGGGCGCCGCATCCCCTGAAGGCCGCGGAAGGGGGCATGACTTAGAAAAAAATAAACCAGGAAAGGATGAATAAAGGATGGCTATGAACTAACGTCGGTGGTGGGTACCAAGAACAGAATGTACCTGTCGATGGCGGCTCGGAGAGGGGCTTGACTGTCAAACAGATCGGCCCAGGGAAGTGCTGCCGTCGTGTCACCGAAGTCATTTGGAGGGCACCATGGAGTTTATGATCAGCGGACGAAATCTGACAGTTTCAGACCGGTTCCGTGAATATGCCGGGGAGAAGATCTCAAAGATCGAGTCGCTGGGGGACAAAGTCCAGCGGGTTGATGCGAAGGTTTCCAAGGAGACCAGTTCCCGGCAGACCGGCGACCAGCTGACCGTTGAGGTAACAGTTCTGGGCAGGGGACCGGTGATCCGTGCCGAAGCAAGCGCCGCTGACAAGTTCGCGGCATTCGACCTCGCCTACAACAAGCTGCTTGAGCGGCTCCGCCGCGCCAAGGACCGCAAGAAGGTCCATCATGGACGGCACACACCCAAGGCTGTCCGCGAAGCAACCGCCACGCTGGAGCCCGCCAGCGCCCACGAACCGATCTACGTCGAGGCGAGCCACCGGAACGAAACGGCGCAGGCCCCCGCAGAGAAGTCTCCCTATGATGTTGACAACGACATCCCTGCCGGCGATTCCCCGGTCCTGATCCGGCGCAAGGTCTTCCCAGCCGCTTCGCTTTCCCTCGACGATGCCGTGGACAACATGGAACTCGTCGGGCATGACTTCTACCTTTTCGTGGACAAGGCTACGAATACGCCGTCCGTCGTGTACCGGCGCCGCGGCTGGACCTATGGGGTCATCACCCTGGACCACGAATGCGAACCGGGTGACACCGTGGTCGAAGAAAAAATCATTGCGTACCGTTCGGACGATGCAGCAGCAAACGCCTAGGGTGGTGAACACCATCCACAGAGAGGACTGATGTGCCAGCCACGCTGAGCCTGGACCAGGCCCGGCGGATCGCTCTGGCAGCACAGGGACTCGACAAAGGACGGCCCACCGGCCCCGTGACATCACGGACGGTGGGCCGCACCTTTGCCCGGCTCCAGCTCGTCCAGATAGATTCCGTCAACGTTCTCGCCCGGAGCCACTTCCTCCCCTTCTTCTCCAGGCTGGGGAACTACGACCGCACCATCCTCCAGAGGATGTCCGGCACCCATCCGCGGCGCATGGTGGAGTACTGGGCCCATGAGGCCAGCTATATCCGCCCCGAGCACTTTCCCGACCTGCGCCTCTGGCAGAAAAGGGCATGGGTGGGCGCCGCCGGTATGGACCCGGGTGTGCGGTCCACCATCTCCGCCAGGATCCTGGAAACGCTCGCGTCCGCACGCCCGATGACTGCTGCCGAGATCGCGGCGAGGATCGGCCACGTCGAGGAAAAGCAGGCGGTCAATTGGGGTTGGAACTGGAGTGCCGTCAAGCGGGTACTGGAACACCTGTTTGAGGAGGGCCTGGTTTCGGCGGCTTCCAGGACTGAACAGTTTGAACGCAAGTACACCCTGACCTCCAGGGTGCTGCAGGGCGTGCCCCTTACAGGGCAGGGCGAACTTGATTGCACGCCTGCGTTGCACCGCCTCATTGATGCCGCGGCCCAGGCCCACGGCATCGGAACCGTGCGGTGCTTTGCCGACTACTTCCGCACCCCGGTCAAGGCCGCGGCGGCGTCCGTGGAACATTTGGTGGATTCCGGGAGGCTGGAGCGGGTAACTGTCGCCGGCTGGAACCGCGACGTGTTCCGGCACGTGGAAGCCACCCTTCCACGCAAGGCGGCCGGCCGGGCACTGCTGAGTCCGTTTGACTCCCTGGTCTTTGAACGCCGCCGGCTGGAAGAACTGTTCGGCTTCCACTACCGGATCGAGATCTACACACCGGAGCACAAGAGGCGTTATGGGTATTACGTGCTTCCCTTCCTCCTCAGGGACCGGATTGTCGCGCGGGTGGACCTCAAAGCCGACCGCACAGGCGGGAAACTCCTGGCCAAGTCCGCGTTCGCCGAGCCCGGCGCCCCGGTGGACACCGCCGTCGAACTCGCCGCCGAGCTCCGGTTGATGGCGGACTGGCTGGGACTCCCTGACGTGGAGGTCGGTTGCCGCGGCGATTTGTCCGGGGCGCTCGCGAAGGCCGTTGCCGGCTTATAGCCCGTATCCGCTCTGAGGGAACAAACGGGCCCCGGGGCGGTGTCTCTCCCGTAGACTAAAAACGCCAGAATCGGCGGCATAAGACTGGGAGCATCTTCACGTGGCATCACTTATCGAAAAACTTCTCCGCACGGGTGACAAAAAAACGCTCCGGCAACTGCGGAACTATGCCGACTCCATCAACGCCCTGGAAGATTCGTTCAAGACCTTCACGGATGCCGAACTCCGCGAGGAAACGGACCGGCTGCGCGAACGCCACCAGGATGGGGAGAAGCTTGATGACCTGCTTCCCGAGGCCTTTGCCGCGGTCCGGGAAGCGGCCTCACGGACCTTGGGCATGCGCCACTTCGACGTTCAGCTGATGGGCGGCGCAGCCCTGCACCTGGGCAACATCGCGGAAATGAAGACCGGTGAAGGCAAGACACTGGTGGCAACTGCTCCTGCCTACCTCAATGCGCTCACCGGCAAAGGCGTCCACGTCATCACCGTCAATGACTACCTGGCCGAATACCAGTCCGACCTCATGGGCCGCGTCTACCGTTTCCTCGGCCTGACCAGCGGCTGCATCCTCGCCAACCAGGATCCGGCCGTGCGGCGCCACCAGTACGCCTCGGACATCACCTACGGCACCAACAACGAGTTCGGCTTCGACTACCTCCGCGACAACATGGCCTGGGACAAATCCGAACTGGTCCAGCGCGGGCACAACTTCGCCATCGTCGATGAAGTCGACTCCATCCTCATCGATGAAGCCCGTACCCCGCTCATCATTTCCGGACCCGCCCAGGGTGACACCAACCGCTGGTACAGCGAATTCGCCAAGGTGGTCCTGCGGCTCCAGCCGGAGAAGGACTACGAAGTCGACGAAAAGAAGCGCACGGTCGGTGTCCTCGAAAGCGGCATCGAAAAGGTCGAGGACTACCTCGGCATCCAGAACCTCTACGAATCCGCCAACACGCCCCTTATCGGGTTCCTCAACAACGCCATCAAGGCCAAGGAACTGTTCAAGCGGGACAAGGACTACGTCATCCTCGACGGCGAGGTCCTGATCGTCGATGAGCACACCGGGCGCATCCTTGCCGGCCGCCGCTACAACGAGGGCATGCACCAGGCCATCGAGGCCAAAGAAGGCGTGGAGATCAAGGCGGAAAACCAGACTCTGGCCACCGTAACGCTGCAGAACTACTTCCGTATGTACAGCAAACTCTCGGGCATGACGGGAACTGCCGAGACCGAAGCAGCGGAATTCATGGGCACCTACAAGCTCGGCGTGGTTGCCATTCCCACCAACCGAGACATGCAGCGGATCGACCAGTCGGACCTGGTCTTCAAGAACGAGGCGGTCAAGTTCGACGCCGTCGTGAAGGATATTGCCGAACGGCACGAAAAGGGCCAGCCGGTCCTGGTGGGCACCACGAGCGTGGAAAAGAGCGAATACCTGTCCCGGCTCCTTGCCAAGGAAGGAATCCGCCACGAAGTCCTGAACGCGAAGAACCACGCACGGGAAGCAGCTATCGTGGCGCAGGCAGGCCGGAAGGGTGCCGTTACCGTGGCAACCAACATGGCCGGCCGTGGTACGGACATCATGCTCGGCGGCAATGCTGAATTCACTGCCGTGGCGGTGCTGGCGAAGCGGGGTCTTGATCCGGAAGAGAACTCCGAGGAATACGAATCCGCCTGGCCGGCCGCGCTTGATTCTGCCAAGCAGTCCGTCAAGGACGAGCACGAGGAAGTTCTGAACCTGGGCGGCCTGTACGTGCTGGGTACCGAACGGCACGAATCGCGACGCATCGACAACCAGCTGCGCGGCCGTTCCGGCCGGCAGGGCGACCCCGGCGAGTCCCGTTTCTACCTTTCGTTGACTGACGACCTCATGCGGCTTTTCAACTCAGGCGCCGCGGAGCGCCTGATGAACAGTTCAGTGCCGGACGACGTCGCGCTGGAATCAAAGCTCGTTTCCCGTGCCATCGCTTCGGCTCAGGGCCAGGTGGAGGGCCGCAACGCCGAGCAACGCAAGAACGTCCTGAAGTACGACGACGTCCTCAACCGCCAGCGCGAGGCCATCTATGGTGACCGGCGCCGGATCCTTGAAGGCGATGACCTGCACGAAAAGGTGCAGTTCTTTATTGAGGACACCATCACAGCCCTCATCGATGCTGCCACAGCGGAGGGCAACGGCGACGACTGGGACTTCAACCAGCTTTGGACCAACCTCAAGACGCTGTACCCGGTCAGCGTCACGGCCGACGAGATCATCGAGGAAGCCGGCGGCAAGTCCAGGCTTACGGTTGAGTTCCTGAAAGAGGAGTTGCTGTCCGACGCGCGGCTGGTCTACCAGGCGCGGGAAGAGGCCATCGGTTCCGAAAGCATGCGCGAGCTGGAACGCCGCGTGGTCCTGTCAGTGATCGGACGCAAATGGCAGGAACACCTTTACGAGATGGACTACCTCAAGGAGGGGATCGGCCTGCGCGCAATGGCACAGCGTGACCCTCTTGTTGAGTACCAGCGTGAGGGCTTTACCCTGTTCCAAAGCATGATGGAGGCCATCCGGGAGGAAAGCGTGGGCTTCCTCTACAACCTCGAAGTGGAAGTCACTCCTGCCCAGGACGTCGTAGTGGCTGACGATGAAGGTGGACACACCGAGCACGTTGAGCCGCAGGTGCGGGCCGCCGGACTGGAAGCGCCGGCCCAGCCTGCCCAGCTGCAGTACACTGCTCCCCGCGAGGATGGCGGCACCCAGACCCGGGTGGAAACCCGGTCCTCCGGCCGCTCAGGAAATCCCGCCAAGGCTGCGGCCCAGGATTCAGCCAGGCGATCTGCAAAGAAGAAAAAGCGCTGACACGCT
>JBKJVX010000006.1:0-29032 GCA_046717065.1 Arthrobacter sp.
TTGGAGATGCCCAGGTTCTCGGCCAGGATGCCCATGGACGTGGCGTCGTAACCGTGCCTGTTGAAGACGTCGACGGCGATCAGCAGGACCGACTGCTGGTCGTAACCGGGGCGGCCGCGTTTGGTCGGTGCAGCGGTACTGGGCATCCCGGTATTCGGCAACTCGGTACTGGATATCTCACTGGTACTGGGCATACTGGTCAGTTTCTCATGAACGGTCGGTCAGCCGGTGCAGGCTGCCGGCAGGTCAGCCCTTGGGCCGCAGGTCATAGATCCGGCGCAGCTTGCCGTTGGACCGTTCCAGGGTGCCGGGCTCCACCACATCCACGGCGCACGAAGAACCCACGTGGATCTTGATCTGCTCCTGCAAGGCGCGTGCCGCCGTCGTACCCTGCTCGGCGGTCACGGCGTCCCGGCGTTCGATCCGGACCGTCAGCTGGTCCATCCGCTGGCCCTCGGGACGGGTGAGCTCGAGCTGGAAGTGCGGGCTCAGTTCGGGGATCCGCAGGGCGATTTCCTCGATCTGGGACGGGAACAGGTTTACGCCACGCAGGATGATCATGTCGTCGCTGCGGCCGGTGATGCGGCCCATCCGGCGGTGGGCGGGGCGGGCGGTGCCGGGCAGTAGCCGGGTGAGGTCCTTGGTGCGGTACCGGATGATCGGCAGCGCCTCCTTGGTCAGCGAGGTGAACACGAGTTCGCCGTGTTCGCCGTCGCGCAGGACGTTTTCCTTGCCCACCACCGGGTTGAAGGCGTCGATGATTTCGGGACGGAAGTGGTCTTCCCAGATGTGGCTGCCGTCCTGGGTTTCCACGGCCTCGCCGGCGACGCCCGGGCCCATCACCTCCGAAAGCCCGTAGATGTCGCAGGCCTTGATGTTCATGGTGACTTCGAGTTCGTGCCGCATCTCCTGCGTCCACGGCTCGGCGCCGAGGACGGCGAACTTGAGGGAGGTGGAGGCCGGGTCGATGCCCATGTGCGCCATGGCATCGGCGATGGTCAGCAGGTAGGTGGGGGTGGCCAGGATGGCGTCGGGCTTGAAGTCCTGGATCAGCTGGATCTGGCGTTCGGTCTGCCCGCCGGACATCGGGATGACAGTGCAGCCGAGGGCTTCCGCTCCGGCATGGGCGCCCAGGCCGCCGGTGAACAGGCCGTAGCCGTAGGCGTTGTGGACCTTCATGCCGGGACGGATACCGGACGCGCGGAAGCAGCGGGCCACAAGTTTGGCCCAGTCCGCCAGGTCCTGCTTGGTGTAGCCGACGACGGTGGGCCGGCCCGTGGTGCCCGAGCTGGCGTGCACGCGGGCTACTTCGCTCTGTGGCACGGCGAACATCCCGAACGGGTATTCGGCGCGCAGGTCTTCCTTGGTGGTGAACGGGAAATTGCCCAGGTCGCTGAGTTCACGCAGGTCGGCGGGGTGGATGCCGGCGTCGTCGAACTTGCGCTTGTACAGAGGCACGCGCTCGTAGGCGTAGGCCACCGTGTGCTGGAGCCTGATGAGCTGCAGGGCCTCGAGCTCGTCGCGGGAGATTGTCTCCTCGCGGTCCAGGACGGCGCCTGGCGCGGCGGCGGACGTTGATGCGGTCGGGGCAGGGGTTTCGGAGGCGTGGAGGGTCATGGTTGTCCTACTTCTTGGGGATGGTCCGGCTGCGTCCGCGGAACTCGGCGATGAGTTCGCCCGGGGCAGGCGCGCCGGCGTCGGCAGCGAAAATCTGGATGTCGTACAGGCCGCTGCGCCCGGTGCTGGAGCGGCGGTCGGCGACGGCGGTGATCACCTGGCCGCGGTAGGCCGGCTTGAGGAAGTTGATGTCGACGCCGGCGGCCACAGTGATGTTGTTTTCCTCGCCAGGTGCCGGGTGGACCGGGTTGCAGGCCATGGCGAAGGCGGAGTCCGCGAAGGCGAAGATCATTCCGCCGTGCGCCATGCCGAAGCCGTTGAGCATCTCCTGGCGGAGGGTCATCCGGATGGTGGCGTGCCCTTCGCTGACGGCGAGGACCTCGATTCCCATCCAAATGGAGGCGTAGTCGTTTTCCAGGATGGGGTGGATGGCCCCGGAAACCGTTGTTTCAGCCATGCGTTATTGCCTCCAGCTCTATTTACCGAATGTTCATTAGGTAATCCCATGAGGGGGTGCGGTGTCAAGGGGAATGTCTTCCCGCGGGACGCCAAGTAACGGATTGCCGGGCTTCCGGATTGCCGCGAAGAGCCATCTCGCGGAGCGCCAAGTGCCATCGTGTGGAGAGGGAAGTGCAAGGATGGGAGGACCGGCACCAGCACACCAGCAAAAGGGCGGACCATGGCCAAAAGCATCTACGTCAGCGCAACCACCCCCGGATCGGGCAAATCCCTCGTGGCTCTGGGCCTGGCGGACACCCTGCACCGCCATGCCGACAGGATCGGCTTCTTCAAACCCGTGGTGCATGGCCCGAATGCGGCGGACGATCCCATGGTGGCGCTTATGAAATCGAGGTTTGCGCTGGAGGATGAGCGCTGCCGCGGCGGCCTCACCCACGAGGAGGTCCGGTTCCTGCTCGCCGAAGGCAAACGCGAGGAGATCGACTCCCGCTGCGTGGAAATCTTCGCCGAAATGTCCCGCCACTGCGACGTCGTGATTGTGGAGGGCACGGACCTCACGGGCCAGGACGCCGCCGTCGAATTCGACCTCAACGCGCGCCTGGCCAACAATCTGGCCGCCCCCGTGGTGGCCGTGGTCGGCGCCAAGGGACGAACCGTGGCGGAGGCGGCGGCCGCCGTCGAGGTTGCCCGCAAGGAGCTCGCCGCGGAGAAATGCGCGCTGCTGGCCATTATGGTGAACCGCGCTGATCCGGACGACGTCGACGCTATCGCCGCCGCCGTCAAGCCCGGCGCCTCCAACCGGCCCGTCTACGTCCTGCCCGAGCTGGAGGAAATCGCCCGCCCCACCACCGGTGAAGTGGCCGCCGCGCTGGGCGTCCGGCAGATTGCCGGCCGGGCCGACATGGAGCGCGACGTCCGGGACGTCAAGGTGGCGGCCATGAACGTGGGCAACTTCCTGAACGTGCTGGACGAGGGCGCCCTGGTGATCGTGCCGGGGGACCGCGCCGATGTGATGGTGGCCTGCCTCGCGTCGTCCTTCTCGCCCGAGTTTCCGGTGGCTTCAGCGCTCATCCTCACGGGCGGGCTGGCGCCGGACGCCAACATCTATCCCCTCCTGGCCCAGGCGCCGTTCCCGGTGTTCGCCGCCCAAGAGGACACCTACACCACGGCCCGCCGCGTCTCGGAAGTCCGGAGCGAGATCTGGTCCGGGCACCGCCGCAAGGTGGCCTCGGCCCTGGGACTCTGGTCCCGCAGCGTGGACGAGGCTGAGCTGGTGGAGCGGCTGCACCTGCCGCGGGCCGAGCGCATGACCCCGCTCCGCTTCCTGCACGACCTCATCGAACGGGCCCGGGCGCAGCGCCGCCACGTGGTCCTCCCCGAGGGGACTGATGTGCGGATCCTGCGCGCGGCGGAAATCCTGCACCGGCGCGATGTCTGCGACCTGACCGTGCTCGGGCCGGAATCGGACGTCCGGGAACTGGCCGCTGCCCGCGGTATCGACCTGTCCGGAATCAACATCGTGGATCCCGCCACCTCCGACCTGCGGCAGAAGTTCGCGGAACAGTACTCGGAGCTGCGGGCACACAAGGGTGTGGACCTGGCCAAGGCCCTGGAGATCATGCAGGATGTCAGCTACTTCGGCACCATGATGGTCCAGCTGGGTGTGGTGGACGGAATGGTGTCCGGGGCTGCCCACACCACCGCGCACACCATCCGGCCCGCACTGGAGTTCGTGAAGACCCGCGAGGGCGTGAAAATCGTGTCGTCCGTGTTCCTGATGCTGATGCCGGACCGGGTGCTGGTCTATGGTGACTGCGCGGTGAACCCGGACCCCAACGTGGAGCAGCTGGCGGATATCGCGCTGGCATCGGCCGAGACCGCAGCCCAGTTCGGCGTCGAGCCGCGGGTGGCGATGCTCTCCTACTCCACCGGCGGTTCCGGTTCCGGCTCGGCCGTGGACCAGGTGCGGCAGGCCACTGAACTGGTCCGCCAGCGCCGGCCCGACCTCGCCGTCGAAGGCCCCATCCAGTACGACGCCGCCGTGGACGCTTCCATCGCCGAATCCAAAATGCCGGGCTCCTCAGTGGCCGGGCAGGCCACCGTGTTCATCTTCCCGGACCTCAACACCGGCAACAACACGTACAAGGCGGTGCAGCAAAGCTCAGGGGCGGTCGCCGTCGGGCCTGTCCTGCAGGGGCTGCGGAAGCCGGTCAATGACCTGTCCCGCGGCTGCACCGTTGAGGACATCGTGAACACCGTAGCCATCACGGCCATCCAGGCGCAGGCGCCGGCCTCGTAAGAGCGGCCAGGGCCCTGAAAGCAAAAGGACGACGCCGGCACCCGGCTTGGGTGCCGGCGTGGCCCTTTTGCAGGGATTAGCTGTTGTCCGGCTTGGCCAGGCTCTCCGGGTCCTCCTGCTTGGCCGGCTCGTCGGACAGGCCCTGCGGCGTCAGGTCGAGGTCCTCTGTGTTTTCGGGGGCCTGCGGGGCTTCGCCCGTTTCGGCGGCCTTGACGTTGCCGGTGTCGTCCAGGGCAGGGTTGGCACCCTCAACGCCAGCGGGATCCTTGGTACCGGAGCCCGGGCCGGCGTCGGAGTCCGCCTGCGGGCTGAGGGGCGCCGTGCTGCTGGAACCCGTGTTGGTGGGGTCGTTCTCGTCGATCGAAGCGGGCTCGTTCGTCATGGAATTGTCCTCTCGGGGCGTGGTCCAGCCTGTCCGCCGACTCTAGGCACAGCCCGCTCCCAATCGCAAGGAAACTGCGTCGCACCAGGGCAACCTATAGTGTGGTTTGAACTGCAGAAGCCAGCCTCAGGAGGCCCCGCATGCTCGTGCTTGTCATCAATTCCGGCTCGTCCTCGCTCAAATACCAGGTGCGCGACGTCGCCGCTGGGAGCGTATTGACCGAGGGGTTGATCGAAAAGATCGGCGTGGGCAACGGTGGCGACGGTGACGGCGAGATCGAGGGCCCGCGGGACCACGCCGAGGCGCTGGAGCAGGTGGACGCAGCCATCCACCAGGAACTGGGAGACCTGGAGCTGGCCGCTGTGGGGCACCGCGTAGTGCACGGCGGGGAGCGGTTTGCCGAGCCGGTGCTGATCGACAACGAGGTCACCCGCGCGATCGAGCGGCTCAACCCGCTGGCGCCCCTGCACAACCCGGCCAACGTCCTGGGCATCCGTGCGATCACCAAAAAGTGGCCGGACATGCCGCAGGTGGCCGTGTTTGACACAGCTTTCCACCGCACCCTTCCGGAGCACGCCTGGCGCTACGCCGTCCCGGACGAGCTCTACACGAACCACGGCATCCGCCGCTATGGCTTCCACGGCACGTCCCATGAGTACGTCACCCGCCGCGCCGCCGCGCTGCTGGACCTTCCGGTTGAGGAGTTCGACGCCGTCATCGCGCACCTGGGTAACGGCGCCTCCGTCACGGCCATCAGGGGAGGCCATTCCGTGGACACGTCCATGGGCTTCACTCCGCTGGAGGGCCTGGTGATGGGGACCCGTTCGGGCGACCTGGACCCCTCCATCCTGGTGTTCCTCGGCCGGGCCGGCTGGACCCCTGAAGACATCGACACCATGCTCAACCGCGAATCCGGGCTGAAGGGCCTGGCGGGCAACAACGACATGCGTTCGGTGGTCGAGGCATCCGAGGCCGGCGACGCCAAGGCGGCCACTGCGCTCGGCGTGACCTCGTACCGGCTGGCCAAATACATCGGGGGCTACCATGTGGCCGTGGGCGGAGCCAAGGCACTGGTGTTCACCGCCGGCATCGGCGAGAACTCACATCAGTTCCGCGCGCTCGTGGCGGAAAAGCTGGGTGCCCTGGGCATAGAGCTCGACGCCGGCCTGAACGCCGAGCGGTCCAAGGAACCCCGCGTCATTTCCACCCCGCAGTCCGCCATCCCCGTCCTGGTGGTTCCCACCGACGAGGAACGCGCCATCGCGGAGGCGACGGCCGCTGTCGTAGGATCCGGATCTGCCCGCTAGCCTCCTTCCCATGCCTAAGATCACGCTGCCGATCCGCACCGAGCGGCTGATCCTGCGCCGCTTCGAGGGCAGCGACCTGGACGCCTTCCACGCGTACCATTCGCTGGCGGAGACGGCCCGGTTCCTGCCCGGACCGGCCAAGAGCTACACGGAGTCGATGGAGCGCGTGGGCCGGTACGCCAACTTCGTTTTCGAGAACGAGGGCGACTGGGTGGCGCTCGCCATCGAGTCGGCGGACCAGGCCGGCCTGCAGGGCGAGGTGGTGCTGAAATGGCTGCCGGGCCGGGCCCAAGGCGAGGTGGGCTGGGCCCTGGCGCCGGGTGCCAGGGGCAAGGGCTACGCCACCGAGGCCGCAGCGGCGATGCTCCGGCTCGGCTTTGAAGAGCTGGGCCTGCACCGGATCGAGGCGCGCCTGGATGAACTCAACACGGCGTCCGCGGAGCTCTGCTGCCGCTTGGGCATGCGGCAGGAAGCACGGCACGTGGACAAGTGGCACTACAAAGGCCAGTGGGCAACAGAACTGGTCTACGCGGTCCTGGCCGACGAGTGGCGCGTCGACCAGGCCCTAAAGCGGACCAGGCCCTAAAACGACGAAACCCCTAGCGACGCTCTCTCACTTACTGGGCCTTTTTCGGAAACGCTCTCTCACTTACTGCGCCTTTTTCGGAAACGCTCTCTCACTTGACGCTGCCTTTTCCCAAACTGCGGTCGCACCCCTCAGGCGCGGCCCTTGAGGATCAGGTTCCAGTACACCTGCGGGAAGATGTCCCTGTCCACCACCCAGGACAGCTTGCTCTCGTTCCAGGTGGGCACACGGGGGATCGTAGGCATGGGCCGGTACCGGTCGTCGAACTCGGCAAACACCACGGTGTTGCGCGACACCGTGAACGGGCACACGGAGTAGCCGTTGTACTTGGCCGGCAGCGGTTTCCCCTTCCGGGCGGCCACCAGGTTCTTGGCCAGCACCTTTGTCTGCTTGCGCAGGGCACCGCCGGACTTGGAGTTGGTGGTCCCGGCCGCGTCGCCGAGGGACCAGACGTTCTGGAACCGGATATGCCGGAGGGTCTGCCGGTCCACCTCCACAAAGCCGCCCGCATCAGCGGGGGCGGGCAGGTCGGTTGCCTTGAGCCAGTCCGGCGCCGACTGGGGCGGGACGGCGTTCAGGACGTCGTAGTGCAGGTTTTCCTCGACGCCGGACTCGATGTTCCGCACGGTCGCCTTCTGGCCCGCAGCATCGACGGACACCAGTTCGCTGTTGGTCCGCAGGTCGATGCCGTACTCGGCGATCTTGCGGTCCAGTTCCCGGTCCACCTCCGCCACCCCGAAGACAGTGGGGTAGGGCTGGACCATCACGACCCGGATCTGGTCCAGGACGCCCTGCTCCCGCCAGTAGTCGCAGGCAAGGTACATCGGTTTTTGGGCTGCGCCGCCGCACTTGATGGGGCCGGCGGGCATGGTGAACACGGCGGTGCCGGATTTCAGGCCGCTTAGGAGTTTCCAGGCCTTGGACGCCAGCTCGAACTCGTAGTGGGAAGCCCCGTTCGGGGAATGCACAGCCTCGGCCAGGCCGGGCACCGCGTCCCAGTCGTATTGCAGGCCCGGGCAGACCACCAACTGGCCGTATGCCACGGTGGCTCCGGACTCAAGCGTGACGGTATTCGAGTCGGAGTCCACGCCCGTGGCGGAATCGCGGATCCAGGTGACGCCTTTCGGAATCAGGGGTTCCTGCGGCCGCACGGCTTCCTTGGCTGCGGCCCTGCCGCCGGCAATGTGGGAGAACAGCGGCTGGAAGAAATGGTGGTCGCGGGGTTCGATGACCGCCACGTCCTTGACGCCGTAGCGTTCCAGGCGGGCGGCCAGGGAGATGCCGGCGTTGCCACCGCCGATGATTACAACCTCGTGCTGTGCGGCCACGGCGCTACTTCTTTTCCGTCAGGGCGGAGGCCTTGTGGGCGGCCCGGGCGCCGGTCTTGGCCGATTCCACCACGTACTGGGGCTCGTCCTCGCTGGCACGGTGCGTATTGCCGTCCAGCTCGAAGTCGCTGGTTTTCTTTTCCACGATCTTCCCGTGCGTTTTGCCCTGCGGTGTGTTCCATTCCACGGACGTTCCCTTGCTCAACGACATTTGCTCTCCTAGCTGGGATTTGCGGTGGTGGGGCCAGCGGGGGCTGTGCCCCCAGTATCCCCCGTCGGGACCGGCGTCTCAACGGGCGCGTACGACGGCGGTGCGTAGCCGGGGGCGGGCTGCGTCGCCGGTGCCGTTACGGCCCCCGTTCCTGCCGGAGCAGGTGCCGGGGCTCCCGTTCCGGGTGGACTTGGGGCTGGTGTAACCGGCACAGCCGGAGTTGTGGGGACCGATGTTGCCCCCGGTACATCGGTTGGGCCAGGAGTGACGGTTTGGGTGGAGCCCTGGGCAGCACGTGGATCGGCCTGGACGATGGCCGTGATCTGGTCTTTGAAGGCGGCGAGCCGGCCCTGGATTTCCGAGAGCGGCACGTTCTGGATGTTCCGCCCGTACTCGGCAATTTCTGCCCACAAGGCCGTCAGTTGCGCCACGCTGGATTCACTGAGCGGACCATCCAGCGTGAGGACCAGTTGGCTGGCCAGCGCATAGGTGACGCACTCGAGGCAGTTGTAGTTGGCTGCGGCCGAGAGGTTCTCCGGGACGATCACGTCCGCCTGGCCCACGATGAGGACCACCTGGAAGCCCACCGCCACCGCTGCGCAGCCGGTGCAGCTGGCAAAGGCGTACGCCTCGTTCCTGGTGTCAACGGGATCCCCGTCCTCGGTCCACACCAGCGCGAAGGCCACACTGTAGGTGACGGAACCGTCGGTGGTGTTCATGGCCAGGGCCTGGTTGCCGTCCTGCTCAGGCGCCGCCGGCCGGTCGAACGGGAAGACCCACGACGGCGGGGCAGCCGCAGCGGGAGAAGCGGAAGGGGATGAAGCCGGGCCGGAGCCGGGCGAAGCCTCCACCGGCACCAGCACCATGCTCAGTTGCGGGTTCTCCCGGGTTGGCTTAGCGGCGCCTTCGGGCCATAGTGCCACGGTCCTTCCGCTGCTGCCTTCCCGCAGGACGGTGTCCGCAGCAGGGAGGATCGACGTCGTTGCATCCGCCAGCGTGCCCCGTTCGTAAGGCTGCACCGGACGGTACGTCCCGCCGTCGGGCCACCATGCCCAGGCCAGTCCGGCGAGCAGCGCCGCCACAGCCCCCATGGCGGCGGTGCGCTGCAGGACGTTGCCGCGGGTCTTGTGCCAGAGCCCCCTGACCAGTTGCCGCAGCAGCCGCAACAGAATGTAGAGCATGCCCAGCATGGGAAGGGCCACGGCCGCGATGGCCAGGGCCCGCACTGCGGCGCCCGCCGGGTCGCCGGCGGAGAGGCTTTCGGTGAACAGTTCCTGCTGCCGCGCGGCGCTGCTCCAGGCCGTGGCCAGCAGCCGCGGCAGGCCCAGCACCATCATTGCCACACTGAACAGCAGCAGCGGCACGGTCACCAGCACCCACACACTCACCACGGCCCGGGCCCAGGGCTTGAGCACCTTGTTTTCCGGTTTTCCCCAATGCCAGGGCAGCAGGCCCAGGAGGGAGGGCTTGATGCGCTGGAACAGGTCGGGTACGCCGGTGGCGTCAGCCAGGATGTGGTAACCGTCGAACCTCACCAGGGGGAGCAGCTGCCGGACCATCTGCAGGATCTGGGTGACCACTACCAGCAGCAGGGCATCAAAGCCGGTGGCCCACCACAACCCCATGATCGTCACTGCAACAATCGCGTTGAAGTACAGGCCGCCAAAATCTGTGCGTAGCCGGCCGCCGCGCCCCAGCCGGTAGGAATCGGTGACGTCAGTGAAGAAGGCGGGCCACACGAGATACAGGCCCGCACCCATGGCCCCCGGTGTGGCGCCGCCCTTGCGCGCTGCGGCGGCATGCCCGAACTCGTGGAAGCCGGCGGAGAGGATGGTGATTGCGAAGATCAGCAGGAGCAGTGCCGGGTTGGCGAACGCCTCGTGGGTGGCCGAGCCGAGGCCCTTCACCATCAGCACCCACCAGCAGGCGGCCAGGAACGCAGCCGTGACGGTCACGACGATCAGCGGATTGAAGAGCACCGCGAAGGGTGCCGTGATTTTCCGTGTGCGTTCCGGGTCAGTCACTGTGTAGCGGAAGCGCATGCCCAGCAGCGGGTCTGCCTTCCGGACTTCCGGCTCGGAGCCATCGGCCAGGCGGAGCAAGCCCATGGGCAGCAGCTGGGAGTCCATCAGCGTGCGCACGTTGTCCGCGCTGATGAGCCGTCCGGAACCCGCCGTGGCGTGCTGCGCGATCTCTTCCACGCTCCGGTTTCCGTCTGCAGCTTCCAGGACCAGGTACAGCAGCCGGGTCAGCTGCAGGGTCTGGCCGTCCGCGCGGCGGACCAGGGAAGGCGGCTCCCGGTAACCTGACCCCTCGGACTGCCCCAACAGCTGGACGCCGTCGGCACGGGAGGGAACCTGCAGCGGGTGCTCGGCAAGGGAGGCAGGGGACGCCGGCGGGCCGGCCTCGGGGCGCGGCCCGCCGGTGGCGTGGGTCATCTGCGCTTACTGTTCGAGGTTGGAATGCTGGTCCGCAGAGGCGTTGGCTTCGCCCTCGATGTGCTGCGAGATGATGGCGTCCTGCTCGGCCACAGCGTAGGCCTGGCTGTCGATGGAGCCGATGTTCGCGGCGACGGCGGCGTCGATGGGGGCGGCGACGTTTGCGTTCGCGGCCACAGCGCCGTTAATGGGTGCGGCGATGTCGGCGTCGGCCGCGAGGTCCACGTTGACGTTGAGCAGGTCCCCGTCCAGTGCGGCGGCGGGATCCACCGGCAGTGCGCCGACGTTGGGCAAAGTGCCGCCCAGGCCGTCCTCGGGGACGATGCCGTCGGTGGCCGTTCCGTCGGGGAGGAGGCTCCCGGCGTCGGCCGTTCCCGCAACGGTGCCCGGTTCAGTGGTCCCGGTGCCCGCCGTGGTGCCGCCGTCGTCAACGGTGTCGTTTCCCTGGTTGATGGTGCTGTCTTGAGTGGATTCGGCGTTCGCGTCGGCCACGATGCCCTGTTCGATCATGACGCCCTGGTCCGCCAGTGCCTGCGCGTCTGAACCGTAGGAGAGGATGTTGGCTGAGGCTGCCGCGTCGATCGGTGCGGCCACGTTGGCGTTGGCCGCCACGGCAAGGTCGATGGGTGCTGCCGCATCAATGCCCAGGTCCAGATCCGCGTTCAAATCAAGGACGGACGCAACTTCCTTGTCCGGCAGGGCTGTTGCTTGCTCCGACATCAGTTCATCGTCGGTCAGGGGACGCATTTCCTGTTCCATGCTCACGCAAACCTCCAGATCCGGCGCCGGGTGGCCTGCCCCCAGCGGGCAGCCAGCGCCAGACAATAGTAAGCATGATGAGCTTTTTTTAATGGAGGCCGGGTCCCACGGCGGGACGTGTTACCGCTGGTCACGCGGGTTCGAGGGGGCACACGCAGCTTCCCTTGCAGCAGTGCTCAGCCTTAGCGGCAGGGCATTGACTCCGGCTGCCGGAGGGTCCAATCTGTCGCTGTGCCTGCCTTCCTGCCGGCAGAGCCGTGCCGGCACCAGGTGCCCTTCAAAGGAGAACTCAGTGCCTGTTGTAGAAGAAAGTGTTGTTATTGCCCGGCCGCCGCAGGAAGTCTTTGACTTCCTCTCCAAGTTCGAAAACATCGCCGTCTACGATTCCTCGGTCACCGCGTCGGAGCAGATCGGCGACGGCCCCCTGGGAGTCGGCACCCGTGGCCGCGGAACCAGCAAAATCATGGGACGGCAGTTCGACTGGACCGTCGAGATCACCGAGTTCGACCCGCCCCGGCGGATGGTGTCCCGCTCCGTTGAAGGCAAGCTGGACTTCACCGTAACGCTCACACTGGAGCCGGCCGACGGCGGCACCCGCCTGACCCAGCGGATCAACGCCGAGTCCGGCCTGGGCGGTGTCTTTGGCAAACTGGCCGACTCCTTGGTGGAACGCGCCCAGGGGCGGACCGTCCGCGCCAACCTCGAAACCCTGGCGGAGTGGCTGGTCGAACACCCACAGTCCTGACGTCCCAGCACTTTGGCGGGGCAGCGGCGGACGTACGACGGCGGGAGGCACCCGCCGTCGTACCCTCGAGTCCTACTTCAGGCCGGCTCCCGGCAGCAGTTCCGTGGCGCCCAGGGAGTCGGCGATGAAGGCGTAGTCCCAGGCCCTTTCGCGCCACTGGACGTAACGGCCGGACGCGCCGCCGTGGCCGCCGTCCATCTCGATCTTCATCACCACCGGCTCGGGACCGGTGGTCCTGTTCCGCAGCTCCTGCACCCACTTTGCCGGCTCCACGTATAGCACCCGGGTGTCGTTGAAGGACGTCACCGCGGCGATCTTCGGGTACCGGGCAGGGCCGACGTTCTCATAGGGGGAGTACGACTTCATGTAGGCATAGACCTCGGGGTCCGTGATCGGGTTGCCCCATTCCTCCCACTCCAGGGCTGACAGCGGCAGTTCCGGGTCCAGAATGGTGGTGAGGGCATCCACGAACGGCACCTGGGCCACGATGGCGGCGTACTTTTCAGGAGCCATGTTGGCTACGGCACCCACCAGCAGCCCGCCGGCCGAGCCGCCGAGGGCCGCGATCCGGGACGGGTCCACCCAACCGGAATGCGCCAGCCAGTCCGTTGCGTCCACGAAATCGGTAAAGGTGTTCTTCTTCGCCAGTTTCTTGCCGCTCTCATACCAGTGCCGGCCGAGCTCGCCGCCGCCGCGGATATGGGCGATCACGAACACCACGCCCCGGTCCAGCAGGGACAGCCGCGCGATACCGAAGCCCGGGTCCATGCTCAGCTCGTAGGAGCCGTACCCGTACACCAGGCCAGCCGCCGTCGAATCCTGCTTCACGGCCTTGTGGCGCAGCACCGAAAGCGGGATCCGCGTGCCGTCCCTGGCCTCGGCCCACTCGCGCGTGGCCACGTAGTCGCTGCCGTCGTAGCCGCCCAGGACCGGAATTTCCTTCCGAAGGAGCAACTCGCCGGCGGGCTGCCCGGGGGTGGGCAGAACGAAGTCGTAGACCCGCGACGGCGTGAAGTAGGACGTGTAGCCGAGCCGGATCACCGGAGCCTCGTAGTCCGAACCGCCAACTCCCGCGGTGTACAGCTCCTCGTCGAACGCGGGCTCCACCGGTGCCTCCTGGGCCTCGGTCCCCAGGCCTCCCAGCCCCATGACCTGGACCCGCTCTATGGTGTCCTTGCGGATGGAGACGATGAGGTGTGTGGAGGTGACGCCCGCACCATTGACGCGGACGTCGTCGGAATGTTCGACGACGGTGTCCCAGCGCTGCTCAGCGAGCGGCTTGCGGATCTCGGCCGGGTCCGTCAGGGAGACCATGGAGTTGATGGCGCCGCGGTTGTGCGTGAGCAGGATGCGTTCCGTTTTCATGCCGTCCGGGCCAGGCAGCAGGAACGGCTCGGCCTCATAGAGCACGCGCTCGTCCCGGGAGATCACGGTGGTGAGCTCCTGGGCCGGGTCATCGAACCGGAGCAGGCGGGTCTCGCTGTACTCGGAGCAGCCGATGCCCAGCACGAGGTAGCGACGGTCGGCGGAGAGCTCGAAGCCCAGCCACATAGCGACGTCGTCTTCCTGGTAGATCACCACGTCCTCGGTGACGGGCGTTCCGAGAGTGTGGGCCTTGACCTGGTAGGGGCGCCAGGAGTCGTCCACCACTGTGTAGAAGATGCGGGTGCCGTCGGGGGAGAAGGCGACGCCGTAGAAGATGTTCTCGATGACGTCCGGCAGCAGTTCGCCGGTCCGGAGGTCCTTGATGCGCAGGGTGAAGCGTTCATCGCCGGCGTTGTCCACGGCGTACGCATAGAGGTTGCCGTCCACCGTCACGGCCGTGCCGCCCACCGAGAAAAACGGCTTCCCCTCGGCTTCGATGTTGCCGTCGAGCAGGATTTCCTCGCCGGGGATCCCGACGCCGGGCTCCACTGCGGGGGGAGTCCAGTCCGCAACGGGGTCTCCGCTGTTCTGGGCCCGCACCCGGCACTGGATCCCGTACTCCTTGCCTTCCACCGAGCGGCTGAAATACCACCAGCTGTCCTTGCGGTGGGGGACGGACAGATCCGTCTCCTGCGTGCGGCCCTTGATCTCCTGGAAAATCGCCTCGCGCAGCGGCTCCTGATGCGCAGTGACCGCTTCCTGGTAGGCATTCTCGGCCTTGAGGTGCTCCACAACATCGTCGGATTCCTTGTTCCGCAGCCACTCGTAGTGGTCCACGAAGGTGTCTCCGTGGTGAATGCGCTCGGAGGGGATCTTCTTGGCCACCGGGGGAGTGGGCGTGGTGGCGGCGGTGCTGGTGGAATCCTGCAGCGGAGTCTGGGTCATGAATTCAATATATAGACCCCCGCCGACAATGGACCGGCCGTTCGCTACCGGACGATAACCCCCCTGCCGCCAACCCAGACGCCCCATCACCTCCCGCACATTTTCGGCCAACCCGTCATCACCTCCTCCAGGATTCTGGGGCGTTGCCCTACCCGGTTTTGTCTGAACCGGCTGCTCTATGAACCAAGCGCGAGCACCTCGGGGGGAGGCGGGCACCCTAGTGGGCTTCTGGCGGCAGGCGTATCCTGTTCACGCTAAGGCACATCCGCCCAGCGTGAGAGGGGAAGTTTATGACCATCCCGCCAGTGCACGAGCCCGAGCCGTTTCCGCCGGAACCGGGCCCGGACCAGCCTGATCCCACCCAGCCCGGCCATCCCGGGCCACCGGCCCCCAATCCGTTCCCGACGCCGGAGCCGCCCGGTCCGCTGCCCGTCCCGGACCCGGGACCTGCGCCGCTCCGTCCCGATCCCACCCGCAGCTAGAACAGCAATACACCGCGTGCTGAAGGGGCCTTTTGCACACCGCGAGGCCCCTTCGCCGTGCCTGCTGCACCGCCCGAAAGCAGTAGAAATTCTTTCCAAAAACCGCTTGCGGATCTGTTTGACTGGTGCTAAAAAATCTGTATCAGCCAATACAGATCGGCTGGTACCAAAACAGGTGTTGGACCGTCTCTTACGAGGAGGGAAGCCATGTTGATGCGAACCGATCCGTTCCGCGAGCTGGACAGGCTGGCCCAGCAGGTCCTCGGCACGGCAGCGCGTCCGGCAGCAATGCCGATGGACGCGTGGCGTGAAGGCCAGGACTTTGTAGTCGCCTTTGATCTGCCCGGTGTCACCCCGGATTCAGTGGATCTGGATGTGGAACGGAATGTCCTAACGGTGCGGGCGGAGCGTCCCGAGCCTGCAGGCAAGGACACCGAGTTGATCGCCTCCGAGCGGCCGCGCGGCGTGTTCAGCCGCCAGCTGATCCTCGGGGACACGCTGGACACTGACAACGTGAAGGCTTCGTACGACGCCGGTGTCCTGACGCTGCGGATTCCTGTCGCCGAAAAGGCCAAGCCGCGCAAGATCGAGATTGAGACCAAGGGGGCAAAGCAGGAAATTTCCGCCTAGTCGCCAACAAGGATCGGGACGTCGGGTATTGATTGTTGACTGCCTCTTGGGGCGGATAGCCATTCTGAGCACGCCACAGCGCCTTTTGCGCATCGGCAGGTGAGGCCCGAACTTCCCGATACGGTGGCCCCCGGCTTCGGCCGGGGGCCATCCCACGCCCGGAGGCATCCACGCACGGGGGCGTCCAATGCCGGGGCGGGAACCGTCAGGGTGGAGTCAAGTATTCAGCTCCAGCATCAGCGCGGGCAGTTCGTCGGCCAGCTCGCGGGCAAGGAAACCGAGGGGGCCGAGCCTGCTGGCAAGCCTGTCAGCCGCTGCGGCATGAAGATGCGTGCCCCAACATGCCGCCTGGGCGCTGGTGGTTCCCCGTGCCCGCAGGCCCGCGATCACCCCGGCCAGGACGTCCCCGCTGCCCGAGGTCCCCAGCCCGCCGTAGCCGGTGGTCATCTTCCAGAGCTCCGATTCCTCCGGTGCGTCTCCGCCGGAGGGCCGGGCGATGAAGCCCTGGCAGCTCACCACAGCCTGGAACTTATCGGCGATCTCAACCACATCCGCCGTCAGGTCCTCCACCTCCCGCTCTAGCAGCACAGCCGCCTCCTTCGTATTAGGTGTAAGGATCAGGCGCCCCTTCCACGGGTCCAGCCGGTCCGCCAGCTTCACGAGGCCGCCCAGGGCATAGGCATCAAGTACGACGGCGGGGCTACCTCCCGCCTTTCCCTCCCCAGGGCCTGAATCACCAGAGCCTGTATCACCGGAGCCGTCCCCTTCCCGCTCCAACAGCGCCCGCAGCAGATCCTCTGCAAGGTCCGGGTCGTCCAGCCCGGGGCCCACAAGGATGGCATCGGCACGGTCGAGGTAGGAAGAAATCCGGTCCAGTCCTTCGCCGGTCACGGACCCCTCTGCGGTCTCTGGGAGTCCCATCGCCCCGCATTCAGGCAGCGCCACACCGAGCTGCATGGCGACGGATTCCGCCACGGCAAGGGTGAGCTTCCCGGCACCGGCCCGCAGCGCAGCAGTGCCTGCCAGCAGAGCGGCACCCGGGGTGGCCCGCGCACCGCCGATGACCAGCACGGAGCCGCGTGAATACTTGTCCTCGCCCGGCGCCGGCAGCGGCCAGTCGCGCAGCAGCGACGGCGTCACCAGGGTAGGTGAAGCGGCGGCAACGGACTCACTTTGGGTGGACACTGGCATCCCCTGCGTGTTCGGTGACGGTCACACCCTGCTCGGTGAGGTGGTCCGCCACGTTGAAACTCTCCAAAGTCCAGGGCCCCTCGCCCGACGGTCGCACGTACCGGGTCAGGGAGGCATTAAGCACCGACGTGCTCGCCGCGAGGTCCAGGATCTCCCGCTCCGTCATTCCCTCCAGCACGTACCGGAACAGAAGGATCACGGCGTCGTGGCAGACCAGCATCACCCGGTGTCCGGTGCTGAGGTTGTTCAGTTCATCCAGGACGGACCGCAGCCTCAGCGCCACGTCAGCCCAGGATTCGCCGCCTGGCGGCCGGTAGTACATCTTGCCCAGCCACTCGCGGCGCTCTGCCTCTTCCGGGAAGCGATTTTCGACGCCCCGGCGGGTCAGCCGGTCCAGGATGCCGAGTTCGCGGTCCCGCAGCCGTTCATCGGTCCGCACTTGCAGGGGCCAGCCTGCGGCCTCGATGGCGATCTCGGCCGTCTGGCGTGCGCGGGCGTAGGGCGAGGAGACCACGGCGTCCGGCCGGAGATCCTCCGTGATCCGTGCCAGCGCCGCGCCCAGGGCCTTTGACTGTTCCTGCCCTGTACCGGACAGGTTCACGTCAGCATCCCGGGCGGGCACCTCGATGACCTCGGCCCCCGCCAGCCGCGCATCAGTTGCGGCCACGTTGCCTTCGCTCTCACCGTGGCGGATCAGGATCAGCTCCACCGCCCCGGCTTCCTGGACAGCCTCAGTAAGCCCATCCTCTTTCACAAGAATCACCCCGTCCGTGTGCCTTCCGAATGCAGGAACATTACCAGCGGCGTACCCAAGGAACAGGGAAAGTAAACGGACGACGGCGGCCTGCCGCCAAAAGCCGCACGGCCCCACCATTGCAACGCGGGGTCACTAGGTGCCCAAAAGCCACGGAACATTGGGCCTGGAGTGACCCCTCGTTGCTTGGCACCTTGGCATTCCCCAAGGGCTACCGCTCCGGCCTTAGCACCTTGGTGAACACGGTGCCGCCGTTGGCATTGCGCAGGCTCACCGTAAAGGAGTCGTCATCCAGCTGCACGTGCCCGAAGAACTGGTTCTCGCCGTCGCGCGGTGATTCACCCGGGAAGCGGCCGGCCTTCGAAAATACCACCTCGGGGCCGAACGTCCCGTCCATCGCATTGGGGCCGAAGGACCCGGCCGCGATGGGACCGGCCACGAACTCCCAGAACGGGTCGAAGTCCGTGAAGGCCGCGCGCTCGGGGGAATAGTGGTGGGCAGCGCAGTAGTGCACGTCGGCCGTCAGCCACACCACGTTCTTAACCCGGTTGTGCTTGAACGCACTCAGCACCTCGGCGATCTCGAGCTCGCGGCCCAGTGGTGCACCGGCGTCGCGGTTTGCCAGGCTCTCCTGGTTCACGGCGCCGTCGGGCACGATGATACCCAGCGGGAGGTCCGCAGCAATCACCTTCCATGTCGCCTTGGAGGTGGACACCTCGCGGATGAGCCAGTCCATCTGCTCCTGGCCGAGGATGGGCGTTGCGTAGGGCTCCTTGCCGTCCGTGTTGGGCGACTTGAAGGTGCGCATGTCCAGGCAGAAGATGTCCAGCTGCGGGCCGCGGCTGATCTTCCGGTAGATGCGCGCGGGCTGGTACTGACCCGCGTCGTCGAACGTTCCCGGCCGCCACAGCGCCGCGGAATCTGCGATCGGCATGTTCTCCTGCCACGCCTGCCGGCCGCGTGCTGCGAGGGTATTGACGTCGCGCACCGTGTAGCGGGGGTCGTCGAGGATCTCGCCGGGGTACCAGTTGTTGGTGGTCTCGTGGTCATCCCAGTTGGCGATTACCGGGACGTCCGCGAACATGGCGCGCATGTTGGCATCCATCGAGTTGTACCGGTGCCGGCCGCGGAACTCGGTGAGGGTTTCGGCCACCTTGGACACCTCCTCGGTCACCAGGTTCCGCCACACCTGGCCGTCCCGTTCAACGACGGTCCCGGTCAAGGGACCGTCGGCGTACACGGTGTCGCCGGAGTGGATGAAGAAGTCCGGCCGCGTCTGGTGCATCGCCCGGTAGCCGCGCATCCCGCCGATCTCCTCGTTGATGCCCCAGCCCTGCCCTGCGGTGTCGCCGGTCCATACAAAGCTTTGGGCGGACGACGCCGGCACGTCACCTCCGGAGCTTGTGTCGCCGGTGCGGCCCTTGCCGTTGAATGTCCCGGCATCGGGGGCCGTGCGGAAGGTGCCGCGAACGGTCTCGCCGGCCGCGCCGCCGTCGTCCTCGAAGCTGATCTCGAGGGCAAAGCGTGTGTTGGACGGCAGGTTCCCGGCGTGGATCTTTGCGGTGAAATCGGAAGCCTGGGTGGCGCGCGGACCGCGAAGGGTGCGTTCGAAGGAGCCGCGGCCGCGCAGGATCTGGCCGCCGTCGTCGACCGCCCTTAGCACCGCCTTCATCCGTCCGGACCCCGAAGCGCGGGACCACAGCACGGCAGAGTCGGAGGTGACGTCGCCGGTGGCGATGCCGCTGGGCAGGGTGAGGCGGTTCCTGACCAGCGCCACGCCGGCGGGAGACTGGCGTGCGGCGGCCGCCTGCGCAGCTGCAGGTGTGGCGGCCAGTGCGGCGGCGAGGACGGATCCCTTGACGATGGTGCGGCGAGAAATGTCAGTCATGCCGTTTAGCCTTCCGGCATCCGGCGCACGGACGCTTTCCCGCCGGTGAACACCGGGTAAGCCCGGGCTGAACAACCGCCCTACGGCACGGCCGCGAAGTCCCCGATCCGGCCCTCCCGCAGTGCGGCCCCCACAGCGTTGATGGCACCGTAATCGGGGAACAGTACTGACTGGCCCGCGATGAATCCGGAGCCGGCCGTCGGCAAGGTCATGGTTTCAATGGCGTTGGCGTCCAGGTTGCGCAGGCTGTAGGCGAGGATGGCCGCCTGCACCGGGTCAAAGCCCTTGTTCACGGTGAGGCAGCAGGACGCGAAGTCCACCAAGCCCCTGACAGCTGTCACATCATTCAATGTGCCGCCGGCGGTAAGGCGGGCAAGGACGGCGCGCAGCAGAATCTGCTGGTTGCGCACCCGCTGCAAGTCGCCGTCCACGAACGCGTACCGCTCCCGGGAGAATTCCAGCGCAGCCTGGCCGTCCAGGTGGTTCACGCCCGGACCGAAAACGTGCCCTGTATCGTGCGTCGACTGGAACGGGACGGGGACGTTGACGTCGATGCCGCCCAGCCCGTCCACCATAAGCTTGAGGCCGCCGAAGTCCAGCATCAGGGTGTGGTCGATGGTGATCCCGAACAGCTGCTGCACCGTTTGGGTAGTCATGTCGATGCCGCCGTACTGTAGGCCGGCGTTGATCTTTCCCCCGCCGAAGCCGGGGATGCCCACCCACATATCCCTGTTGATGGAGACGATGTACAGGGTCCGGCGGTCAGCCGGGACGTGGACTAGCATGAGGGCGTCTGAACGATGGTCCATGGGCTGGCCGGTCGCTGCCGTGTGTGCTGCAGCATCCCTCGCGACGCCCCGCATGTCGCTGCCGATTACCAGCACGTTCATGGGTACGGCAGGATGCTCCGGAATGGGTGGTGGCGGTGGCGGTGGCGGGGGAGGAGGCGGGGCAGGAGGTGTAGTTTCTGACGGTGTCCCGAAGGGCGTGGGCGACGGGGTTTCGGTCTGTACCGCCGCGGGCTGCGCCTCCGTGCCGGCTCGGTTGAGGCTGATGACCGCGACGGCGGCGACCACCACTAGGACGAGTGCCAGCAGTGCTGCGATCCACCGCCGCCGTCCGTGCGCGAGCAGGACAGGGCCGTGCGGATGGGGGTTGTCGGGGTTGGTACCGGATGGTTCAGAACCGCCTGGCGTGCTCATTGTGCCTCACATCATTGTGGGATGGTGGGATCAGTGTCCGCCCGCCGGGCCGCCGCTGGCTACATACGTGTCCAAACTGTCATCTGCGGGATGTTTTCGATTAAGTCGGGGTCCGGCAGCACTATGCGCTGGCCGTTAGTGGCTGCCCATCCCCGAAAGTTAGCAACGGCGGAACCGCGATACATCAGGGGAATCCGCAGAAATCCCGCAAGCTTTTCCGCCGCGGCATCACGACGGCGACAGGCGGACCAGGCGCGGGCGGCCGGACGACGGCGACGGACGGGTCAGGTGGGGCGCCGTCGTCGGGGTCGCCGGAAAGGTGCCCGGATCGCCGTAACGCTACAGCGAGCCCGCACGCGTCCCGCGAACAGGAGCGTTGAGTCGTGCGTGGCGCAGGATGGACACGATGGCAGGCGCGAGTTCGTCCTCCATCTGCCGGTACACCTCCGGCGGCCGGCGGTAGGGGTCGATGATGTCGTTCTCGGCCGGGTCCGCGGGCAGCGACAGATGCCGCACACCGGCCGCCCGGGCCGGCAAGCTCCGCCAGAAGGTGTGGTTCACTGCCAGCGGGTCGCCGTCGTCGGGCGTTCCTGGCTCCGGTTCCCTGCCCTCCGCAGCGGCAGCGCGCTGGTCGAGGACGTCAAGCATCCGGGCGAACTCGCGGATGGTGAACGTCCTTTTGAGGAGCGACGCGTCGAGCTGCAGGACTTCGCCGCGGTGTCCGGAGGTCATGGTGAGCACGAGGTCCACGTCCCGCAGGATCTTGGGCGTCAGCTGGCGGGCGGCGAAATTCCCAGGGTCGCCGCCGAACGTGCGCACAATGTCCGCGGAGATCGGCTGCATGGGGTGGCCCACCATGGCACGGGTCCCTGCGCTCGCCACCTCGAAACCGCCCGGCAGCACCTGGTTGAGCCCCGCCTGCAGAAGGCGCTCAGCCACCGGGGACCGGCAGATGTTGCCCGTGCAGACGGTCAGGATTCTTAGTGGTGCGGGTGAGTCCAAGGGAGATTTCTCTTTCCAGCCGGTGCCTCCGTGCTTTTCAACTTAACACGCAACGGCCCGACGGCGGCCTCCCCACCCCGCACGCTCTATCACCTCCCGCAGGTTTTTCCCCAACGCTCTATCACCTCCCGCGGGTTTTTCCCCAACGCTCTATCACCTCCCGCAAAAGGACACGATGATATGTCTGTGGAGAGCGATATCGAACGGGATTGCGTGATTGCCGGCGGCGGTCCGGCAGGGATGGTGCTCGGCTACCTGCTCGCGCGCAGCGGCCTGCGAGTCACGGTGCTCGAGAAACACGGGGACTTCCTGCGCGACTTTCGCGGCGACACGGTGCATCCGTCCACCGTGAGCCTGCTCGGGGAACTCGGGCTGCGCGATAAGTTCCTGCGACTGCCTCTCACCCGGTTGCCCACCATGGACGCCGTTCTCGACGGCCAGCGCTTGACTTTGGTCGACTTCGGCACCCTCCCGGGGCCCGACAACTTCCTCGTTCTGGCGCCGCAGTGGGACTTCCTGAACTTCCTCGCCGGCGAAGCCGCGGCATTCCCCAACTTCGAGCTGCGCATGGGCACCGAGGTGAGCGGACTCATCCTCGAGCAGGACCAGGTGCGCGGTGTTCGGGCAGTAACGTCCGACGGCGGACTGGAGATCCGTGCGCCGCTCACCGTTGCTGCCGACGGACGTAGTTCCGCCTTGCGTACCGCTGCAGGGCTGACTCCCGATGACTTCGGAGTGCCCATCGACGTGCTGTGGTTCAACCTGCCCAAGCCGCCAAACCCGCCACCCGCAACCCTTGGTTACATATCTGCGCGGGGGATGGTCCTCACCATTGACCGCGGCAACAAATACCAGTCGGGCATGGTCATCCAAAAGGGCGGCTTCGACGAGCTTCGAGGGGCAGGGCTCGGCGCCCTTCAAAAGCGGATCAGCGACGCTGCACCCGTCCTGCGCCCAGTCGTCACCACGCTTACGGACTGGGACCAGATCAAGCTGCTCTCCGTCCAAATCAACCGGCTCTCGCGCTGGTACCGTCCCGGGTTCATCGCGATTGGTGACGCTGCCCATGCGATGTCCCCGATGTTCGGTGTTGGAGTGAACTTCGCCATCCAGGACGCCGTCGCACTGTTCAACGCCATCGCCCAGGACCTCGTTCAGGGAACGGCGCCGGTCGAGAAACTCGCGGCGGTGCAGCGGCGGCGGGAGCGGCCGGTCAAGGTCATGCAGCTTCTGCAGCGCAACGGGCACAAGGTACTTTTCAGGGCAACCGCCGGAAGTCGCGTTGCGCCACGTTGGCTTGTCCTGCTTCTCCGAGCCGCCTCACCCCTGCTGCGCCGCCTCACGGCACGATTGGTCGGAGTTGGAATCCTTCCCGAACACGTAAGAAGTGGCGGTGCCTGACCGCAGGGAGTGCCCCAAACCTGGGCGCTCTCCCATCCTTCGTGCGATAGGTGAGAGAGCGTCCGGGGAAGGTTAGAGCCCGGCCAGGAGTTCCTTCATCTCGGCGATTTCCGCTTCTTGTGCCGTGACAATGTCTCGCGCCAGTTGGACGGCCTCGGGGTACTTGCCGGCGCTGATCTCCTGCCTGGCCATCTCCACGGCGCCTTCGTGGTGTCCGGTCATCTGCTCCATAAAGAGCCTGGCGGCCTCACTGCCCTGAGCCGCCTTGAGTTTGTCGATGCCTTCGGCGTCCACCATGCCGGCCATGCCGTGCCCGGAGTGGTCCGACACCGCAACGGGCGCATTCCAGCTCTTGAGCCATTCGGTCATCGCCTCGATTTCGGGCGCCTGGGCATCCTTGATCCTGGTGGCCAGCGCGGCAACTTTCGCCGGCAGGTCCGGCGTGGCCAGGACGATGTCGCTCATCTCCACGGCCTGCGCGTGGTGCGGGATCATCATCTGCGCGAACATGATGTCGGCTTGATTATGGTCGGCGTTGGCGTCCGGCATCATGCTGGACGTCGCGCTCGGGCTGCCGTGATCCGCGCCGTGGGTGCTGCTGCCGGGGGTCCCGGTGCCGGCGGCGCAGCCGGCAAGGCCAAGCGAGGCGGTGAGGGCTGCGGCGACGGCGAACGTGCTGATCTTCATGGCGAGTGGTCCTTCTGGTGGATCTGAGAGGGCGTTGGGGTTTGGGCCGCGTTAAGTGAGAGAGCGTTTGGGTTTTGGCGGCGTTAAGTGAGAGAGCGTTTGGGTTTCAACGTACCTTGCTCGGGTTGAGGCGCACCCTCCGCAGCAGCTGGGCGTTCAAAGCCACCACGATAGTGGACACGGACATCAGCACGGCGCCGGCGGCCGGGGAGAGCACCACGCCGGCGAAAGCAAGCACGCCCGCGGCCAACGGCACGGACAGGATGTTGTAGCCGGTGGCCCACACCAGGTTTTGCCACATCTTCCGGTAGCTCGCCCGCGACAGTTCCACCATCGACAGCACTGCGCGCGGGTCATTTCCCGCCAGCACAACGCCTGCCGATTCCATGGCCACGTCCGTGCCGGCACCAATCGCGATGCCCACCTCCGCACGGGCCAGCGCCGGCGAGTCGTTGACACCGTCGCCCACCATGGCCACCTTCAACCCTCGGGCCTGCAGCTCGGCTACTTTCTTGTCCTTGTCCGCAGGCAGGACTTCGGCGAACACCTCATCAATGTTCAGGTCGGCAGCCACGGCCTGGGCCACCTGCCGGGCGTCGCCCGTGATCATGCCCACCTTGACGCCGCGTTTTTGCAGTGCAGCTACGGCTTGACGCGACTCTGCCCGCACCGCGTCCTCCAGGCTGACAGCCCCAAGCACCCGGCCGTCGTCGACCACGTGCAGGACGGCCGCGCCGCGGTCCATCCACCCGCGGGTCGTGCCGGCCAGGGCAGAGGGTACGACGGCGCCAAGCTCGCGCAGGAGCGCCGGCCCGCCTACGTGCACCGTGCGGCCGCCCACCGAAGCGCGGACGCCACGGCCAGTCAGCGAGCTGAAGCCGGCAACAGTGGGCAGCGTAAGGTTCCGCCCCCGGGCTGCCCGGACGATGGCCCGCGCCACAGGGTGCTCACTGTCGGACTCGACGGCCGCGGCCAGGGCCAACAGCGCATCAGCGTCTTCACCGGGGACGGTTGCCACGTCCTTCAGTTCGGGCTCGCCGGTGGTGAGGGTGCCGGTCTTGTCAAAGAGGACCACATCAATGGTGCGCATCCGCTCCAGCGCCATCCGGTTCTTGATCAGGACGCCGGCGCGGGCAGCCTGCTCGGTGGAGATGGCAATGACCAGGGGAATAGCCAGGCCCAAAGCGTGCGGGCAGGCGATAACCAGAACGGTGACGGTGCGGGTCACGGCTTCAGGGACGCTGCCCAGGAGTGTCCACACGATGAAGGTGATCACGCCGGCGCCCGCCGCGAAGTAGAACAGTAAGGCTGCCGCGCGGTCAGCCAACGCCTGGGCCCGCGACGAGGATGCCTGTGCTTCGGCCACCAGCCGCTGGATTCCGGCAAGTGCGGTATCGTCACCAACCGCATCCACCCGGACCCGCACGCTGTTGTCCGTGGCCACTGTTCCTGCCACCACGGCATCTCCGACGCCCCGGAGCACCGTCCTGGACTCGCCGGTGATCATGGATTCGTCGAACTCAGCCTGCCCGTCAACCACGGTTCCATCGGCAGGCATCCGGGCGCCGGAGCGCACCAGGACAAGGTCGGCGGGCTGGAGTTCGGAGACGGGCACGGTTTCGGTTCCGTTGTCCGTGATGCGTTCCGCCTCATCCGGCAGCAGCGCGGCGAGGGCATCCAGGGCACCCTGCGCCGAACCCAGCGCCCGCATCTCGATCCAGTGCCCCAGCAGCATGATGGCCACCAGCAGCGCCAGTTCCCACCAGAAGTCCAGGTCGAAACCGCCCAAGCCAAGGCTGGTGACCCAGGAAGCAACGAACGCGACGCTGATGGCCATGGCGATCAGGAGCATCATGCCGGGCCGACGGTCCTTCAGCTCCTGCAGGCCGCCTTTCAGGAAGGGCTGGCCGCCGTAGAGGAAGATCACCGTGCCGAGGACAGGCGGGATCCAGGTTGAACCCGGGAACATCGGGGCCATGTAACCGAGGATGTGGCCCACCATCGGGCTGAAGTAGACCACGGGAACGGACAGTGCCAGCGTGAGCCAGAACCTGTTTTTGAACATGGCCGTGCTGTGGCCGGCGTGCTGTCCGTGGGTGTGGACGGCGTGGTCATCGTCGTGGTGGGAGTTGGGGGCAGCTGTGCGGGTGCCGTGATGTTCGTGGCGGGCCGGGGCCACAGCAGCCCCCGCTTCGGTGAAGGTGCCGCTGGCCCGGTCCCCGCCGTCGTGATGGTGCGGGTGGTGCTGGTGCTGATGGTCAAGCATGTCAGTTCCATTCCTTGATGAAGGATTGATGGGTGCTGGGGTTGAACGGCTGTGAAAGGCGGTGCGGGGGCACCGGCCGGGACATACCACTTCACTGACAACACCTGAAACATACCCCCTAGGGGTATACAAGTCAAGGGTTGAGTCTCCCATTGCCCTTGGGTTCAGCCTAGAAGGGCTTACTGCTCTGTCGCCGGTGCAAGTTTCCGGACATACTTGGATGAACCGGCAACGACGCCGGGACGTCCTGGCGGGCGGACGGAAAGAAGGACCGGAGGTGGCTGTGGCTGAACTCAGCGGCCCCTACACGTACTCGAGCGCTCTGGGCGACAACCAATGCGTGGCGGGCACATTCCACGCGGAGCTGGACGGCTGGAAGCTGGAGTGGTCGGACGGGATGTTCGAACTGCATGGTTATGAGCGCGGCGATGTGGTCCCCACGTTGGAGCTGCTGTATTCGCACAAGCATCCGGAGGACAGGCCGCGGTGCGAGGAGATTGTGGCGCAGGTCTGCAGGACCGGCGGTTATTTCTGCATGTACCACCGGATCATCGACGCCCGGGGGCGCACCCGGCGGGTGCTGACATCCGGCGACGCGATTATGAACGCGGAGGGGAAAGTCACCTCCATTGAGGGGGTCATGGTGGACCTGACCTCCACGCTCCAGCGTGAAACGGAGCAGACAGCCCGGGACGCGGTGGCCGGTGCCACGTCCACGCGCAGTGTCATTGACCAGGCCAGGGGGATCCTGATGGGCCAGCTGGGAATGGGTTCGGACGATGCCTTCCAGATGCTGGTCAGCACCAGCAGCCATCGCAATGTAAAGCTGGTAGTGGTGGCAGCCGAACTGGTGCAACTGGCCAACTCGGAGGAGACGCGAGGCTATCTCACCGACGCTGTACGGGCAATCCAGGACGGCAGGAAACCGGCAGCCCGCCGCCGCGCCAGCTGATCCGTTCCAGCTGATTCGTCCTAGTGGTGCTCCACCCAGCAGGCCAGGATGGTGGTGGACAGTTGGTAGGCCAGGGCGCCCCGGGTGATGGCGTCCGGTCCCAGGGCAGCGGGCAGGTCCGAGGCGTCAACCTGCAGCACGAAGCTGTCCTTCTGGAACACCGCTGACCCGTCCTCGGTTTCATACGCCGGAAACCCCAGGTTTGCCAGGCCCTCGATGGGCTTGGCACCCACGGCGAGTGCCTGCATGGCCTCGAAGTAGTTCAATGCTGTTGCCTGGTCCGCGGCTTCCTTCACGGAGATTTCCAGCGCGCCGTCGTCCAGGTGGTAGACGCAGGTGAACGTGCTGTCGGCCCAGCTGTTCACGGTATGGGGGTCCTGCTTCAGATCGAGGATCGACGTGAGCCTGTCCATCGGCTGGTCCCCGCACACCATCTTCGCCGCTTCGCTGGGCCCCTCGGCGGAGGCGCGGGGGGAGGCGGTGCCGCCGTCGTGATGTCCGCCGCCGTGGGCTGCTGACGGGGAAGATGCGGCGGAAGCAACGTCCGACGGCGGTGCGGGCGCCGCTCCCACGGACCCCGCCGCTGCCGCGCAGCCGGAGAGCAGCAGGGACGAGAGTGCCAGCGAGGCCAGCAGGGGAGTGCGGTTCTTCATGGCTCTTCCGTCCTGGCCGCGCGCCCCTTCAGGGAGTCGCGGCCGCCTGTCAGGCTTTGATTTTTGCGTAGATCACGTAATTGTCGTCAAAGAGGCCGGTGGCGGCATCGTAGCCGTCGCAGGTGATGAGGCGGAGCTCGGATCCTGCGGTGTTTCCATAGACCTCAAGAGTAGGGAATTCGTTCTTGCTGTAGAGCTCGCCGCGGTCAACAGTGAAAACGGCGGTGCTGCCGTCGGCGCGGGACACGGCGACCTCCATCCCGGGAACCAGCTTGCGGAGGTCTGCGAAGACGCCCCCGCGTCCATTGGGGGAGTTCACATGGCCCAGCATGACCGATGGTCCGCGTTCCCCAGGGGTGGGGGAGCCGTTGTACCAGCTGGCAGGGGCCCCGTTGCCGTCGTCCTGGGGCACCTCCAGCGAGCCGTTCTCCCGCAGGCCAAGGCTGAGGAGTTCGGTCCGAACACCGATGGCCGGGATTTCCAGCGACACTGGTTCGGACTTGGACAGGACCGCACGTTCTGCAGCAGGAGGCGCGGCGGCAGCGGGGCCGGCCGCGGAAGGCGGGGAGCCGGCGTCGGGCGTTCCAGTGCTGCCGGCAGCGCAGCCACCCAAGGCCAAGGCGAGCAGAAGTCCGGCCGCCGAGGAGGCAAAAAGACCCCCGCGGCGGCCGGACTTCATGTTAATCACGATGGTGATCAGCCAGCCGGTGCTTAGGCTGCTGCTGCGGTGCTGCGGCGGCGTACAACGTAGGCGCCGCCGGCGAGGGCGACCAGGGCCAGACCGCTGCCGATGGCGAGGGCTCCGGTGTCGGTGCCGGTTTCCTGTGCAATGCCGGTGTCAGCGCCGCCTGCGGGCATCTTCATCTGCCCGGCCGTCAACGTCCCGCACAGAGCGGGGGAGGTGGCAGCCAGCGGAAGGGTCGGTGCGAGATCGCTCTTCGCGGCCTGCCCGGCCGGGCTAAGGGTGGCGGGGTCAAGGCCGTGAACCACTACCACTGCGGTGCCGGCTGCCAGGGCCGCCTTGGTCTCGGCGTTCAGCTCGAAGGTGCGGTCAACGGTGTATGCGGCACCCTGGCCGCCCACCTTGAGGTCAAGGCCTGCTGCGGGGCTGGTGTCGCCGCTGGTGGAGAGGGTGGTGACGATGCCGCCGTAGGACGGGGCACCTTCTGTGGTGGAGATGACCTGGTCGCCGTCCTTATCCGCCGACGGGTCCGGGCAGACACCCTTGGCTCCGCCGTGGATGTGCTGCACGTGCGGGTACGGGGCGTCCATGAAGGTCGCGGGCATGCCTGAAACCTTTAAGACGACGTGGGCCTGGTTGCCCGTGACATCAACAGTGATGGTGCCCGAGCCGGCACTGCCGTTGAGCTGGCTCAGGGTGGACTGGTAGTGGTCGGCCCCATCATGGGCCATGGCGGGAGCACCGGAGAGGGCAAGGGCGCCCAAAGCGAGGGTGGGAACAGCCATGAAGCGGAGTGTCTTG
>JBKJVX010000007.1:0-11937 GCA_046717065.1 Arthrobacter sp.
CACGAGATCAACGACTTCGCCCTGGTGGGCGTCCGCCACCCCGAACTCGGCGTCGGCTACGACCTCTGGGCCGGGGGCGCGCTGTCCACCAACCCGATGCTCGGCAAGCGGCTCGGCGCCTTCGTGAAGCCCGAGGAAGCCGCCGAAGTGTGGCTCGGCGTCACCAGCATCTTCCGCGACTATGGCTACCGCCGCATGCGCACCAAGGCCCGCCTGAAGTTCCTGATGGCTGACTGGGGACCGGCGAAGTTCCGCCAGATCCTCGAGGACGAATACTTGGGCTACAAGCTGGCCGATGGTCCCGCCGCGCCCAAGCCCACCACTCCGGGCGACCACATCGGTGTGCACGAGCAGAAGGACGGCAAGTTCTTCATCGGCGCCACCCCGCTGGCCGGCCGCCTGTCCGGCGCTCAGTTGATCAAGCTCGCGGACACCCTCGAGGCCCGAGGCTCCTACCGCCTGCGCACCACGCCGCACCAGAAACTCGTAGTGCTGGACGTTGCCAAGGATCACGTGGAACCGCTGGTTGCCGAGCTGGATGCCCTAGGCCTCTCCGCACGCCCGTCCGTGTTCCGCCGCGGCACCATCGCCTGCACCGGCATCGAATACTGCAAGCTGGCCATCGTGGAAACCAAGGTCACCGCCGCCACCGCCGTCGCTGACCTGGAACGCCGCCTGGCGGACCTCGCGGAGTCCGGCGAACTGCCGCACGCGCTGTCCCTGCACATCAACGGCTGCCCCAACTCCTGCGCCCGCATCCAGACTGCGGACATCGGCCTGAAGGGCATGATGCTTCCAACGCCCGACGGCGACCCCTCCCCGGGTTTCCAGGTCCACCTGGGCGGCGGGCTGGCTTCCAACGAGCGCGAGGAAGCGGGCCTGGGACGCACTGTCCGCGGGCTCAAGGTCTACGTTGACGACCTGCCCGACTATGTGGAGCGCGTAGTCCGCACGTTCGTGGCCCAGCGCGCCGAGGGCCAGACCTTCGCGGAGTGGGCCCACGCAGCAGACGAGGAGGCACTCCAGTGAGTAAGCATGCACTTGGAGTAGACCCGGTGGTTGCGCCGGCTGATGCATCAGCACAGGTTGAGGCGACCGTGGCTGAACGTGCGCCCGCCCCGAAGCTCCGCTCGAAGGAAGAGCTGAAGGCCCTTGCCGAAGCCGGTGCTGCCGAGCTCGGCTGGGACGCCCCGGCCCGCGACGTCATTGCCTGGGTGGAACGCAACTTCGACCTGCCCGCGGTCGCCGTCGCCTGCTCCATGGCCGACGCCGTCCTGCCCGCCCTCGTCGCGGACCAGCTGCCCGGCGTCGACGTCCTGTTCCTGGAGACCGGCTACCACTTCCCGGAAACCTATGCCACGCGTGACGAGGTGGCCGCGAACCTGCGCGTCAACGTGGTGGATGTGCTCCCCGAGAACACTGTTGAACAGCAGGACCGGCTCCTGGGCAAGGACCTCTTCGCCCGCGACGCCGCCCAGTGCTGCGCCCTCCGCAAGGTGGCCCCGCTGCGCCGGACACTGTCAGGTTATGAACTCTGGTTCACCGGCGTCCGCCGCGATGAGGCACCTACGCGCACCAACACCCCGTTGGTTACCTGGGACGAGGCCAACGGCCTGGTCAAGGTGAATCCAGTGGCCGCGTGGACCTTCGACCAGCTGGTCCAGTACTCGGACGACAACCTCCTGCCCGTCAACCCGCTGCTTTCCCAGGGTTACCCCTCCATTGGCTGCCAGCCCTGCACGCGGAAGGTGGCGCCGGGCGACGACCCCCGCGCCGGCCGCTGGGCAGGCTCCGACAAGACAGAATGCGGACTACACGTATGAGCACTTTCCTAACCGAGGAGACTACCCAGGTGACCGACTCCGCCGTCTCCACCCGACTGAGCAGCCTGGACACACTCGAGTCCGAGGCCATCCACATCATCCGCGAGGTTGTTGCCGAGTTCGAGAAGCCCGCGCTGCTGTTCTCCGGCGGCAAGGACTCCGTGGTGATGCTCCACCTGGCCACCAAGGCATTCTGGCCGGGCAAGGTTCCCTTCCCCGTGCTGCACGTGGACACCGGCCACAACTTCCCCGAGGTCATCGACTTCCGCGACCGTACCGTTGAGCGGCTGGGGCTGAAGCTCGTGGTCGGCTCCGTACAGGAGTTCATCGACCGCGGCGAACTGGCCGAACGTGCCGACGGCACCCGCAATCCGCTGCACACCGGCCCGCTGCTGGACTCCATCCAGCATAAAAAGTTCGACGCCGTCTTCGGCGGCGGCCGCCGTGACGAGGACAAGGCCCGCGCCAAGGAGCGCATCCTGAGCCTGCGCGACGAGTTCGGCCAGTGGGATCCGCGCAACCAGCGCCCCGAGCTGTGGAACCTCTACAACGGCCGCCACACGGTGGGCCAGCATGTCCGGGCGTTCCCCATCAGCAACTGGACAGAGCTGGACATCTGGCGCTACATCGAGCGCGAGAACATCGAGCTGCCCGGCCTGTACTATGCCCACGAACGCGAGGTCTTCGCCCGCGACGGGATGTGGCGCGCGGTGGGCGAGGTCTCCCAGCCGCTGCCGCATGAGGAAGTCATCACCAAGACCGTCCGCTACCGCACCGTGGGGGACATGTCCTGCACCGGCGCCGTGGAGTCCGACGCGTACACCGTGTCTGACGTCGTGGTTGAAGTCGCCGCCTCCACCCTGACCGAACGTGGCGCCACCCGTGCAGATGACCGCATCTCCGAGGCCGCCATGGAAGACCGCAAGAAGGACGGGTATTTCTAATGAGCACCGACACAGTTTTGTCCGGCGCGGCCGGTGGGCTCGAGACAGCCCTGCCTACGACCCTCTTCCGGTTCGCTACCGCAGGATCGGTCGACGACGGCAAGTCCACGTTGGTGGGCCGCCTCCTGCACGATTCCAAGGCCATCCTCGCCGACACGCTCGACGCCGTTGCCCGCACCTCGGCAGACCGTGGCTTCGGCGGCGACAAGGGCGGTATCGACCTCGCCCTGCTGACCGACGGCCTGCGTGCCGAGCGCGAACAGGGCATCACCATCGATGTGGCTTACCGCTACTTCGCCACCGACCGCCGCAGCTTTATCCTGGCCGACTGCCCCGGGCACGTTCAGTACACCAAGAACACGGTGACCGGCGCGTCCACAGCGGATGCCGTCGTCGTACTCATCGACGCCCGCAAGGGTGTGCTTGAGCAGACCCGCCGGCACCTGTCCGTACTGCAGCTGCTGCGCGTGGCGCACGTGATCGTGGCCGTCAACAAGATCGACCTGGTGGACTTCAGCGAGTCCGTGTTCCGCGAGATCGAAGCCGACGTGCAGCAGGTGGGCCGCGAACTGGGGCTCGGTTCCGATGGGATTACCGACCTGCTGGTTGTCCCTGTCTCGGCACTCGACGGCGACAACGTAGTGGAACGCTCCGAGCGGACCCCCTGGTACACCGGCCCGGCGCTGCTTGAGGTCCTGGAAACCCTCCCGGCTGCTGATGAACTGGAAAGCCACCTGGAGAGCTTCCGTTTCCCGGTGCAGCTGGTCATCCGGCCGCAGGGCGCCCTGGCTCCGGACGCCGTCGCTGCCGGCTTGGATGTGGAGGCCTACCGCGACTACCGCGCGTACGCCGGCCAGATCACCGAAGGCTCGGTCAAGGTGGGGGACAAGGTCTCCGTCCTGACTCCCGGCCAGGATCCGCGCACCACCACGGTGGTAGGCATCGACTTCGCCGGCGCCTCGCTAGAGGAAGCCGCCGCCCCGCAGTCTGTTGCCCTCCGCCTTGCCGAGGAGTTCGACGTCGCCCGCGGTGACACCATCGCCGCTGCCGGCACCGTCCGCGAAGCTTCCGCGGACCTGTACGCCTCGCTCTGCTGGCTGTCCCCGAAGCCGCTGCGCGAAGGTGCCAAGGTGCTGGTCAAGCATGGCACCCGCACCGTCCAGGCCCTGGTGCGCAGCGTTGGCGGCAAGCTGGATCTGGCCTCCTTCAAGCTGGAGCCGGCGTCCACGCTGGAACTGAACGACATCGGCCACGCGCAGCTCCGGCTCGCCGCGCCGCTTCCGTTGGAGAACTACCTGCACCACCGCCGCACCGGCGCCTTCCTGGTGATTGACCCGCTGGACGGCAACACCCTGGCCGCCGGCCTGGTCAAGGACCACCCGGGCGACCACGAGGACGAGCGTTACAGCATCTAGGTTTCGCCCAAGATTTCGTGGTTGACGGCTGGCTCACCTGTTCATCTACCAGCGGGGCGCGTTGTCCGGGCCGGCCGCGTGCTCCGCCACTTCGGCGCGAGGCCGGCTGATGAGGATCTCAGTCTGGACGTTCACCATGGTTGCGTCTCCTTGTGGGGGGGGGTGGGCACCGGTCCGCTGGGCGGGTGGGGTTAGCCTAGGACACACGTTAGTCCTCAGCCGTGAGTGGGAGGCCCTGTATGGAAACCATCAACAGCAAGCTGCTGAACTGGGCTTCGATCATGGACGGCCAAACGCGGGAGCAGGCCGTGATGACGTCCACGCTGCCGTTCATCTATCCGCACCTGGCGCTGATGCCCGACGCGCACCTGGGCAAGGGTGCCACCGTGGGTTCCGTCATTCCGACGCTGCACGCGATCATCCCGGCGGCCGTGGGGGTGGACATCGGCTGCGGCATGATCGCCGTCCGGACGCAGTATTCGCTTAAGGACCTGCCGAAGGACCGTAAGAAGCTCCGCGAAGACATCGAGCGCGTCATTCCGCTGTCCGCCGGGCACAACAACAAAAAAGTGCTGCCCACGGCGGAGCCCCGGCTCGCGGAACTGAAGGAACTGGCGGCAAAGGCGGGCTTCAACCCCGCCCAGTACGTTGCGAAGTGGGAGCTGCAGCTGGGTTCGCTGGGCTCGGGCAACCACTTCATTGAAGTTTGCGCAGACGAGGCCGACGACGTCTGGCTGTTCCTGCACTCCGGCTCGCGCGGCGTTGGCAACAAGATCGCCCAGCACCACATTGGCGTCGCCCAGCACGTCTCCCGGAAGAACCAGATCCACTTGCCCCACCCGGACCTGGCCTACCTCGATGAGGGCACGCCGCAGTTCGACCGGTACATCGCGGAACTCCGCTGGGCCCAGCACTTCGCCCTGCTGAACCGGGAGGAGATGATGGACCGCGTCAGCACGCAGTTCGGCAACTGGGTGGGCGGCCCTGTGCAGGAACGCGAGCGCATCAACTGCCACCACAACTTCACGCAGCAGGAGACGCACTACGGCAGGTCCCTCTGGGTGTCCCGGAAGGGGGCCATCAAAGCCGCGCCGGGCGATCCCGGACTCATTCCCGGTTCCATGGGGACAGCGTCGTACGTGGTGGAAGGACGCGGCAACCCAGCATCCCTGAACTCCTCACCGCACGGGGCAGGCCGGGAGTACTCCCGCAACGCTGCCCGCAAAACGTTCTCCCTCGAGGAGCTGAAGAAGGCCATGCGGGGCATCGAGTTCCGTGCCTCCGAAGCGTTCATCGACGAGATCCCGGCTGCTTACAAGTCGATTGACCAGGTGATGCAGGACGCCGCCGACCTCGTCACGGTCCGGCACAAACTTCGGCAGCTGATCAACGTCAAAGGCAACTGACGCGGATGGACGGGTCTGTCCTGCTGGTAAGGGTCAGGATGCTTCAACGGCCGGCGCTGTTGCCCGCGGCCGTGCGGACTCGAGCCACGCCCTGGCGTTGCCCGGGTTGTCAGCCGTCCCGCCGTCGGCCTTCAACTCCAGCGCCCGGTCCAGGTCGCCGGGACAAGTCAGGGGCCAGACGTGGACCTCCAGGCCCGCTGCGTGCAGCTGTTCCACGTGCGCCGGCGTGAGGTGCTCGAATCCCGTATACAGCGTGCCGGCGCCGGTGGTGATGAGGACGTCTTCGAGTTCCTCCTGCTGCCGGCGCGTACTTAGAAAGCTGCTGACAATCAGTCCCCGGGGAACCGCGGGCAGGTGCAAAGCGAGCAGGAAAGTGCCTCGGGGAGGAAACTGGAGAATTTGATGCGGCGGGTGCAGGACGGCACTTGGCCAAAAAGCGCGGCCAGGGCAGGCACCGCGGACGGGTCCTTGATCTCCACCTGGAGCATGACGCTGGTCAGTTCGAGGACTTCAGCAACGTTGGAACGGGCTGTCCCGAATCCAACGGAACCTCGTGCAGCTGCGCCAGCGTCAACTGGGTCACCGGCGTGGCCAGGCAGGGCCCTCCCGCTGCCAACCGCTCAAGGGTCGGATCGTGAAGGACGACGGGGACGCGGTCGGCAGTAATGCGGACGTCGAGTTCGATCTCGTCAACGCCGGCGGCTTCGGCCAGGCGGAATGACGCCGCACTGTTCTCTGGTGCAATGGCCATGGCCCCGCGATGGCCGACCACCACAAATTCTGTAGTGAGCCGGTTGGTCCGAGTGATGCCGTCCGGAAAGTCCTGTGGAAGCTGCAGAGCGGAAAGCACCTGGTTATTGGTCACACCCAGAACGTACGAAGGCAAGGCCAACAGAAAGTCGGAGCGGCCATAACGCCATAAAACATCCGGTCAAAGGCCGAGGCACCGGACGTGCGGCGTCCTGGACACACGCCGGGGCCGACGGAACGTCAGCCAATGTCCGGTTTCTGTTTAAGCGTTGCCTGCAGCAGGTACGTTGTTTGGCGGCCACACTGTTTGATCCGTCGGAGGTGCTCCGCGGCCAGATGGGGCAGTGCAACGGCAGGGTCAGTGTCACGGGTTTCGTTGCGAAGGGCCCGCTCCAAGTCGATGGCCATCTCGGCAAGGCGTTCAGCGCCCACCATCTGGCTGGATGTCTTGAGGCTTAACACCGCATCCATTGCTCCTCGGAAGT
Source organism: Arthrobacter sp. (assembly GCA_046717065.1). Lineage (GTDB taxonomy): Bacteria > Actinomycetota > Actinomycetes > Actinomycetales > Micrococcaceae > Arthrobacter. The sequence continues at coordinate 6,824 of JBKJVX010000007.1, forward strand.
CCCCGGTTGTCAGGGTCTGCCGCAGCCGCTCAATCCGTTCGGGCAGGTACCCGATGAAGTTCTGCACGAATACCCTCCAGACTCCCTCATCGCCTTCCAGCTCCTCGCGAAGCCTCTCCAGCACGGCTGGATCAAGGAGGGGCGCGTAGCCGTCGCCCTGGGTCACCGTTGCCCCCCCGGGCAAGCCCACCCGCCGGGCAGGGTCCAGTGACACAACCGTCGCCTGCATCGCTCGATACCCATGACGTGCCCCTGAAAGTCAAAACACCTATGTGCCTGCCAGCAGGACTTTGAATGGACGCTACGTGGCGGAGGATGGCGAGGCACGAGTAGTGAGTACTCGAATCTCTTGGCATGGGGAATTCCCGGCTCACAAGTGGTGGGACGCCGTCGTCGAAATATGACGCTAAATGAACCCGCGTGACCCCCCGTTTCCGCTTCATTGAACGGCTTTCGGCCACTCCCTATGGTGAAACAATGACTAGTTCCAAGCCCGGGATGACCCGCATCGTGGCAGGCGAAAGCGCGGTCCCCAAGCGCCGGCGTGCCATTGAGGCCGCCCTGGCTGTTGGGCTGGTCCTGCTGATCGTGGTGGGGGCAGTGGTGGCATCCACCGTCTCGCGTAACACTGAGGCGCAGGCTGTTGAACCCACGCCCGCGGCGAACCTGAAGCTGGGATATTTTGGCAACGTCACGCACGCGCCCGCACTGGTAGGCATCAAGGAAGGCTTCCTGGCTGAAGCCCTGGGCGATACCGCCCTCAGCACTGAAACTTTTAATGCCGGGCCGGCGGCCATCGAGGCGCTGAATGCGGGCGCCATCGATGCTGCCTACATCGGCCCCAATCCGGCAATCAACTCCTTCGTGAAGAGCCAGGGCGAGTCGGTCAGGATCGTGGCCGGGGCTGCTGCAGGAGGTGCCCAGCTGGTGGTCAAGCCTGGGATCACATCCGCGGCGGACCTCAGGGGCAAGACCCTCGCGTCGCCCCAGCTCGGCGGTACCCAGGATGTGGCCCTCCGCGCCTGGCTTGCGGACCAGGGCTACAAAACCAACGTCGACGGCAGCGGCGACGTCGCCATCAACCCCACCGAGAACGCGCAGACGCTGAAGCTGTTCCAGGACGGAAAGCTCGACGGCGCGTGGTTGCCTGAGCCTTGGGCGTCCAGGCTGGTGCTCCAGGCCGGAGCGAAGGTATTGGTGGACGAAAAGGACCTGTGGGATGGCAGCAGTACCGGCAAACCGGGCGAGTTCCCCACGACCGTCCTGATCGTGAACCAGAAGTTCGCGGCCGACCACCCGGACACGGTGAAGGCGCTGTTGGCGGGCCACGCAAAGTCTGTCGCCTGGCTGAACGAAGCACCGGCCGGGCAAAAGGCCGCCGTCATCAACTCGGCCCTGCAGGAGTCAGCAGGAGCAGCCCTGGCCGACGACGTCCTCGCACGGTCCCTGGCCAACATCACCTTCACCCTCGACCCGCTGGCCGGAAGCTACCCCCGGCTGCTGCAGGACGGGGTGGAGGCCGGCACCACCAAACAGGCCGACATCAACGGCCTCTTCGATCTTCGCCCGCTCAACGACGTCATCGCCGGCGACGCCGGCACCCAACGGATCCCGGCTGCCGGCCTCGGCCGGGACTGACCCCCTTTCCATCACTACCTAAGGACGGCACTATGCCAGTCGTACTGGAACATCTGGGCAAGCGCTTCGGCGACGGCGCCCCGGTACTGGACGACGTCAACGCCAACATCGGCAAGGGCGAGTTCGTTGCCCTCCTCGGTGCCTCCGGCTGCGGCAAATCCACCCTGCTGAACATCATGGCGGGACTGGAGGCGCCGACGTCGGGCGCCCTCGAAGTGCCCAGCGACGGTGCCGCCTTTATGTTCCAGGACGCCGCACTGTTTCCTTGGCTGACCGCCCGGGAGAACATTGAGCTTGCCCTGAAGCTCCGTGGCGTCGGCAAGGCCGAGCGCAAGGCGAAGGCACAAGAGCTCCTCGAACTGGTGCACCTTGGCACCGCGGGGGACAAGCGCCCGCACGAACTGTCCGGCGGCATGCGCCAGCGTGTGTCCCTGGCCCGGTCGCTGGCACAGGACCGGCAGCTGCTCCTCATGGACGAGCCGTTCGCCGCCTTGGACGCCATCACCCGCGATCTGCTGCACGACGAGCTCGAGCGCATCTGGAAGGAAACCGGTCGCACCATCGTCTTCGTAACCCACAACGTCCGCGAGGCCGTGCGGCTGGGCCAGCGTGTGCTGCTGCTGTCCTCCCGCCCCGGCCGCGTCGTCCAGGAATGGGCAGTCACCGAGGAACACCGGACCGACGCCGGACTTGCCGGCCAGCTGACCGGGGTCATCACTGCCCGGCTGCGTGAGGAGATTCGCCGCCATGCCAAGTAACCAGATCCCCCTTGCGGAAGCACCTGCCGACCCCACGGAAACCCGGCACGTCCACGCTGCCCTGACCCGCACCTCGACGGGCAGAGAGGACCTGCGGGAACTGGAATCCGGCCTTGACTCGCTGCAGTCCGACGCCGACCGCAAGCACCGGATCGACTGGAGCCGGGTGCTCCTGCCCATCGCGGCCCTGGTGGTCCTGGTGCTCATCTGGCAGTTCTACGTCTCGCTCGGAGTGAAGCGCCGCGACCTGGTGCCCGGCCCCATGGACGTGGTGACCCAGATGGGCGTCCTCTGGAACGAGGGCAAACTTCAGGAAGCAGTCTGGACCTCCATGCAGCGGGGGCTGGTTGGCTTCGTAATCAGTGTGGCCATCGCTACTCCCGTTGGCCTGCTGCTGGCCCAGGTGGCTCCGCTGCGCCGTGCTTTCGGTCCACTGATTTCCGGTCTTCAGGTGCTGCCCTCGGTGGCCTGGGTGCCTGCCGCCATCATCTGGTTCGGCCTCACCGACGCCACCGTGTACTTCGTCATCTTTATGGGCGCCATTCCGTCCATCATCAACGGACTCATTTCCGGGGTGGACCAGATCCCGCCGCAGTACCGGCGCGTGGGAACGGTCCTGGGTGCCTCCCGGCTGGAGATGGCGCTGCAGATCATCCTTCCCGCCGCCCTGCCTGGATACCTGGGCGGGCTCAAGCAGGGATGGGCCTTCTCCTGGCGCTCACTCATGGCCGCGGAAATTATCGCGGTGGGCGGAACCATCGGGTTCGGCCTTGGCTCTTTGCTCGACCAGGGCCGCATCCTGTCCGACATGACAGTGGTGATGTCTGCGATCCTGCTGATCCTCGCCGTCGGCATCCTGATCGAACTGCTGGTGTTCGGCCCGATTGAGAAGCGCCTTCTGCGCAGCCGCGGCCTGCTCTCCGGCAGCACCCGCTAACCGGCACCGCACAAAACCCCCAAGCAGAGCTCGACGGCGACTCCCGCCGTCGAGCTTTGCTGTGTTTCCGTTCCTGCCAGTACCCAGCCGGGGCACTTTGGCACGGACACGCCGCTGATTGCGTCTGTTCCGGCTTCAACACCCGCCAATGTCCCCCACGACGGCGGCGAACCGGTATGTGACGCAGCATTACCTTGCGTGAACTGGTGTTGCTCGGCCTTTGTTGGCGATTGTGACGCGGCCCTACCGTTGATTCATGGCAATTCAGGATATCTACCCCACAGCGTTGCGGTTGCTCGGCCGCCCCGTGCTGGTGGTCGGCGGCGGCCCGGTGGCTGCACGCCGCGCCAAGGGTCTGCTCGACGCCGGTGCCCAGGTCACCGTCGTGGCGCCGGTTGCCTCCGCCGCGCTCCGGGAGTTCGCCGACGCCGGCCTCCTCACCTGGGAGCCGCGCACCTACGTTCCAGCCGACGTCGACGGCGTGTGGTTCGTTCAGACGGCCACCGGCGATTCCGCAGTGGACGCCCAGGTCTCTGCCGACGCCGAGGCGCAGCGCATCTGGTGCGTCAACGCCTCCGACCATGAAGCCTCCGCCGCCTGGACCCCCGCCGTAGCCGAAGTGGACGACATCAAGATCGCCGTGAACGCCGGGGGAGACCCGCGCCGCGCCATGGCCGTCCGCGACGCCGTCGCCACCGCGCTCGAAACCGGAGACCTGCCGCTGCGACGCCGCCGGGCTTCCGCCGGAAGCGTTGCCCTGGTGGGCGGCGGACCCGGCGATACCGGCTTGATCACCGTCCGCGGCCGCCGCCTCCTGGGCCAGGCCGACGTCGTGGTGGCAGACCGCCTGGGCCCCCGCGAACTCCTGAACGAACTGGCTCCCGATGTCCGCGTGATCGAGGTGGGCAAGACCCCCGGCCACCACCCTGTGCCGCAGTCAGAGATCAACCGGATCCTCGTCGAGGAAGCCCTGAAAGGCCACCGCGTGGTCCGGCTCAAGGGCGGCGACCCGTACGTCCTGGGCCGCGGCGGGGAAGAAGCCGAGTACTGCCGGCAGCACGGCGTCGAGGTCGAAGTGGTCTCCGGCGTCACGTCCGCAATTTCCGTTCCCGCCGCCGCCGGCATCCCCGTCACGCACCGCGGCCTGGCCAAAGGCTTCAGCGTCGTGACCGGCCACGAGGAACTGTCCGAAGTTCCGGCCCGCCCGGACCACACCGTTGTCCTGCTTATGGGTGTAGGCCAGCTGCGCGAATCGGCGTCCGCTCTGGGCAAAGCCGGTCTGCCCGGTGACACCCCGGTTGGTATTGTGGAAAACGGCTATTTGCCGAACCAGCGCGTCACCATTGGCACGCTCGGTTCCATTGCGGACCAGGCGGAAGCCGCCGGCGTCGCTAACCCGGCAGTCATTGTCATCGGCGACGTGGTGCGCGTGAGCCCGTTCGCGCCGTCGCACTTCAAAACCGCCGACTACAGCACCATCACCCCGAACAAGCCCCGAGTCCTCACCACCTAGCCCACCAACCCAACTGGGTAGCGCCAAGTGCCGTTATGAGCCGTCATAACGACAGTTAGTGCTACTTAGTTGGGACGGACCGAAGAAAAGGAACACAGCCGTGTCATCAAGCACCACCGTAGGTTCTGCCGAACGCCCGCTGCGCGTCGCCGTCGTGGGCTCCGGCCCGGCAGGCGTCTACGCCGCGGACATCCTCACCAAGAGCGAAGCCGTCAAGAGCGGCGAGCTGACCGTGAGCATCGACCTCTTTGACCGCTACCCGGCACCC
>JBKJVX010000008.1:0-5445 GCA_046717065.1 Arthrobacter sp.
ACGGTGGATCCCCATTTTTGCATCACGCCATTCAAACACAAGGGAAAAGCCACAGCTCCGGCACAAACATGAAACTCGCCCCGGCCCAGACGGGGCTCGTCGTCGTACAACTGCAGATTAAGGGGCAAGGGCTATTTGGCGGGTCCGGTAGTGTCCGGAGTATCAGGTCCCTCGGCCGGGTCTTGGCTGTGCACCCGGATCTCCGTGATGTCGGCATCCGGGTCGCCCTCGGCGGGTGCCTCTGTATGGACGCGCTCATCCTGCAGTGGATTCTCGCTCATGGTTGCTCCTGACCGCGCCGGGGACTTCGCTACAGATCATTCAGCGCTCCCCGGCCCCGGCTGTCAAGCACGTTTCATCGGCTCTGGCCGTGGGTTCGTCTTCTGTGCTGGACTGGTGCTGCAGTGGGCACCAAACCGCCGCCTGACGCGCGGCATCTTTTCGAGAACGAACATGGCCGCCGGTTGGACCGGCTTTTGGAAGGAACACTCATGGCACCTTTTAGGATCGGATACTTCGTGGGGAGCCTCGCTACCGGCTCCATCAACAGGGTCCTTGCCAATGCGCTGATCAAACTCGCACCGGAGGACCTCGAGTTTACGGAAATCCCCATCAGGGACCTTCCGCTCTATAGCTACGATTACGACGCCGACTTCCCGCCGGAAGGCCGCGCCCTGAAGGAAGCTATCGAGGCTTCCGACGGCATCCTGTTCGTCTCACCTGAATACAACCGGTCCATCCCAGGTGCCCTCAAAAACGCCATCGACTGGGGCTCCCGCCCGTGGGGGAGCAACTCGTTCGCCCGCAAGCCCACCGGCATTATCGGCGCCTCCGTGGGCAGCATCGGCACGGCCGTGATGCAGTCCTCGTTCCGCAGCGTGTTGAGCTTCCTGGACGCGCCGCAGCTGAACGCCCCTGAGGCCTACATCCACTACGACGCCGCGGTGTTCGGTGAGGATGGCGAGGTCCGGAACGAGGACACCGCCAAGTTCCTTCGGCACTTTATGGACGAGTACGCGGCCTTCGTTGCCCGCGTCCTGGCCGCCAACGCACCCGGCCACATTGGCGACCTGGAGCACGACAGCGCGAAGCTGACGCGGTAACGGCACCAAGTGCCGGAAGCTACGGATGCCCGCCGTCCCAGCGACGGTGGGCATCCGAGTCTTTTAGGCAGTCATCCCGTTTTTTAGTCCAGCGGCAGGGTGACGGTTACGCTCGTGCCCTGACCAGGGGCGGAACAGATATCCACGGTGCCGCCCGCCTCATGCACGGCTACGGACATGAGGCGGAGGCCGTAGCCGTGGTGCCGGCCGCGCGTGGCGATTTTGCTGTCAAAGCCTGTGCCGTCGTCGGACACCACCAGGCGTATTCCGTGGTCGACGGCGGCCAGCTGGACGTTGAGCTGCGACGCTTCCGAATACTTGAAGGCGTTACTGAGCGCCTCCCGCGCCGACTGGTACAGCAGGGTGGCGCAATCCGACGGAATCTCAATGCCCCAGTGCGGAGTGTCCCAGCGGATGGCCGTCCCCCGCTGACGGAGGGGTGCGGTGAGCCGGTCGATGCAGCCGGCCAGCCCCAGGGTGTAGAAGTCGAGCGGATGCTGATCCGTGAGCAGGCCTTCTACGGCTGTTACTTCGTCTGAAACTACTTTGTTTCCCATGACTTCCTGCTCCTGCAAGCTGTTTGTCTGATACCTCCAGCGTGAACCTCCAACTGCAACGGGTGGCAAGGTTTACCTCAAGATCCCATCAATTTTCCGCGCGGCGATGGGACACGGCGATGGGACACGGGATCAAAGCAGTCAGCGCTGGAACTGGGAGCGGAGTTCATCTCCAGTCGGGGGTCGGGCGCCGGCCCGGGACACGGTGATGGCGGCCGCAGCGGCTGCTGTGTGTCCGAGCTGTTCGAGGACGGAAGGCGCGTAACCGCCGGTTCCGCGGGTGAGGAGTCCCAGGATCAGTGCTGACATGTAGGAGTCGCCGGCGCCGATGGTATCAACCGCAGCGCACTTCACTGCAGGAATGCTGAGGGAGACGGAGGGCGTCGCGAGCAATGACCCTGATGAGCCCTTGGTGATGACAGCGAGCTCCGCCCCCAGGCCCAGGATGTGTTGTGCGGTTTCCGCCAGGGCCTTTTCCGGGTAGAGCCATTCGGCGTCCTCGTCGCTGAGTTTGACGACGGTGGTGAGGTGTACCAGTTCCTCGAAGGTGTGGCGTGCTTCGGCGTGGGTTCCGAGCAGGGCTGGCCTGATGTTGGGGTCGTAGGTGATGGTACACGCATTGCGGAGTTGCTGGAGGATTGCCTTGACTTTGCCGGCGCCCGGGGAGAGGAAGCTTGCGATCGAACCGGTGTGAAGGACCTTGGGCGGGGTGGGTGCAAGGTCCGGCGGTTCCACATCCCAGGTGATGTCGAAGGCGTAATTGGCTGAGCCGTCACGGGCGATGGTGGCGGTCGCCGTCGAGGTTCTCTCCAGTGAGCGGGAGCCGGGCAGGAGCGACACCCCGGCGCCGGTGAGGTGCTCCTTGAGCGCCTCGCCGCGGCTGTCAGCGCCGATGGAAGTGAGCAGCCCGGTGCGTACTCCCAGGCGGGCCAGGCCGTAAGCGACGTTAGCCGGCGACCCGCCGGGATGCTCGGTTGTCCCCCCGGGTGTGGTGACGACGTCGATCAGGGCTTCCCCGATCACGACGACGTCCAGCACCTCCCGGGCAGGGTCCGGCTTGCCGTTGTTGTGCATGTTTGTTGATCCTGGCTTGGGTGCTGCCCTACGCGAGCTGCGTGACCTGAAGGCTGGTGATGGTTGCCGCCCCGCCGATGGCGTAGACGGCGAGGCTGGTGCTGGTTTCGGCCGGGAAGATCAGTTCGGTCATGGTGACCAGGCCGCCCTGGGCGAACACTTCAACGGAGCAGTGGTCCACAAAGACGGTGAGGTCGTAGGAGCCCGCTGCTGCCCGGAGAGGAGCAGTATCGATGGAGGGGAAGGAATCGTGGAAGCCTGTCTGCCCGGATTCCCGCCGGTCAACGAACAGTGTGCCTTCGCCGGAGCGGATGCCCACGCGGGTTCCGGTGACGCCGTTTCCACGCAGGATGAGGCCGAATTCCTCTGCGCTTCCGGGGGCGAAGGTCACGTCGATGCGCTGGACCGTTCCGGACGCGCCCGCAAGGACCTGCACGCCGTCGTGAATGGTGGTTTCAGTAAGGCAGAACAGGTCCGGGCCGGTGACGGCTGTCCAGTCGCCCGCGGGTTGCTGGACCAGGGACAGGCCGCCGTCGCGTGTTTGGAGTGAAATTTCCCGGGCGAGGCTCATGGGGCTGCGCCAGGGGGTGGTGGGGATGTGGTTGGCGTATTCCCAGTTGTTCATCCAGGCGATCATGAGGCGGCGGTTGTCCGGGGCGTCGCTGAAGGAGACGGCGGCGTAGTAGTCCCGGCCCCAGTCCAGCCAACGGTAGTCGCCCAGCCGGTCCGGGTCCTGGAGTCCTTCGGTCACCGTGCTGGCTGAGGTGAAGGTGGTGCCGTCGAAGTCGCCCACGAAGTATTGCCCGGCTGAGCCGTTGTTGGGCCCGCCGGGGTTGAGGTTGACGGTAAGGACCCACTTGAGGTTTTCCGGGTCGCCGTCCACCAGCAGGGGAAACAGGTCAGGGCATTCCCAAACGCCGCCGGTGGCGTTCGCGGGGCCGAAGGTGCTCAACAGTTCCCAGTTCTTTAGATCGTCGGACTTGTAGAGGACCACCTGGAAGTCTTGGGCTTCGACGGCGACCATCACCCAGTAGCTGCCCGCGCCGCCGTCGTACCGGATGACTTTGGGGTCGCGGAACTCCGCGGACCCGCGATTAAGCACCGGGTTGCCACTGTGTTTTGTCCAGGTGTAGCCCCCGTCCAGGCTGTAGGCCAGGGACTGGGCCTGGACGCCCGCATGCTCCGAGCCCGGCTTGAAAGCGCTGGTGTAAATCGCCACAAGGGGCCCAACGGAGCCGGCACCGAAGCCGCTGGTGTTGTGCCGGTCATGGACGATGCTGCCCGAGAAGATGTCCTCGTTCTCGTCACAAGCAATGGCGACGGGGTGTTCGGTCCAGGTCAGGAGGTCCGTGGACGTGGCGTGTCCCCAGGACATGTTTCCCCACACGTTACCGAGCGGGTTGTTCTGGTAGTAGAGGTGATAGACGCCCTCATGGAAGATCAGACCGTTGGGGTCATTGAGCCAGGTGTTCCGGGCTGCGTAGTGCAGGGCCGGCCGGAAGGTCTCGGCTGTCGTGGCGGGCGCGGCAGTCATGAAGGTCGTGTCTCATTTCTTGGCAGGTCTGGCTGTTTGAAAGGCTCCGGAAAGCCGGCGGGTGGGCCGGCGCGAAAGGCGCCAGCCCACCCATTGGTGGGGCTAGGAGTTCTTCTGGTAGCGGTCGTAGGCCTGCTGGTAGACCTCGATCATTTTGTCGAGGCCGACGTTTTTGAGCTGGGCGACGTAACCGTCCCATTCCTTCTCAATGCCTCCGGAGACGATCCACTTGGCCATGTTCTGCTTCACCAGGGAGGTGGTATCGGTCTGGATAGTGCTGATCTGCTGGAGTTCCTCGTTGGACAGTGCCACCGGGGGGTAACCGTCGTTGCCGGCGAAAGGCTTGTAGCTCTCGTTGACGGTCTTCTGTCGTGCCGCGGCGCGCGGTTCGGGGGCGACGACGGTGGTGAAGTTCTCGGCAGTGTTCGCCTTTGGGCCGCCCGGGGCGACCTTCTGGCGGCGCTCGCCCTCGCTGGTCCCTGCCGGGGCGGGGATCTGGGTCAGCAGGCCGCTGGCGTCCTTTTGAAGGGTTTCACCGATGGGACCCCAGTTGGCCTGGGCTGACTGGATGGGGTCGTAAAGGTTGTCGGCCCAGCGCATCGTCGCTGCCGGGTATTTGTTGGTCCGGGTGATGGCGAAAGCGCCGCGGGCGATTTCCTGGTTATTGGACTGGCTCGCGATCCGCTTGCCGTTCACGCCCTCGAGGACCGGGACCAGGGAGTAGTTGTTGGCGCGGTCGGCACCGACCATTTCGGGGACTTCCCACCAGACGAAGGAGCCGAGGTTTTCCGTGGCAGCCTTGCCCTTGGCCAGGTACGCTTTGTCGTCCTGGGAGAAGGACTCGGGGTCGATCAGGCCTTCCTTGTACCACTCGTGCAGGGTCTGGATGGCCTTTTTGTAGCCGTCCTGGGTGGGGGTGAAGATGACTTTGTCATCCTGGACGATGCGGTGGTCCATGTTGTCCGGTACTCCGCCGAGGGCGGCGATCAGGTCAACGATGTCCCCGCACCAGGAGCCAGGCATGAAGCTCAGCGGGATGGTCTTGCCGGTTCCGGAGGCGTCCTGGGTCTTGAACGCGAGCAGGGCGTCGTGGAACTCCGCGATGGTTTTCGGCATCGGGATATTGAGTTTCTTCAGCCAGGCGGTGTTGATGGCCAGTTCGTTGGGGAACTGGACC
>JBKJVX010000009.1:0-3151 GCA_046717065.1 Arthrobacter sp.
GGTATGGGGTTCCCAGTCCGGCACGTAGTTGCGGTAACCGCCGGAGTTCAATTCGATGCGCATGGTGGAAGGCTCACGGAAGTACAGGAAATTCTGCTCGCCGATTCCGTGAATCGACGGTCCGTACTCCATCGGTGTGCCGCGTTCCATCAAGACATCCGCCGACACCAGCAGTTCCTGGTACGTGTCCACCCAGAACGCAACGTGGTTGATGCGCCCGGCACGGCCGGAGGTGTCCAGCACGACTCCAAGGTCGTGGGATTTTTCGTTGGTGGTCAGGGTCGCGAAAACCGTGATCGGTGCCTCGTCCAGGTCAGTGAAGGCCATTTCGCGGAAGCCAAGAGTTTCTGAATACCACTTGGTGAAGCCCCGGACATCGGACGTGGCTACGGTGACGTGGTCCAGGAACCTGGGAGCGCCGGCGTGGGCTGAACGCCGTTCGGGCCGGTCGGGGTAAACGGAGGAGAATTCAGGCTCCGCCACATATTTGTCCACGTCGTAAACCAGCCTCATCGGGTGCCCGTAGGGTCCAATGAACTCGTAGGCCTTGCCGTAGCCGTACCCACCTTCGGACCACTGGCCCTGCACTCCGGCAGCTTCGACGCGTGCAGCAGCAGCCTCCAGCGCCTCCTGGCTCGTCGTGCGCCAGGCCATCCGGTGCAGGCTCGGCTCGGATCCGGGAACAAGGACCAGGCTGTAGGTGTCGTAGTCACCCCAGCACCGAAGGTATACCCGGCCATCGGTACGCTGTACTTCCCGAAGCCCGAATTTTTCGACGTAGAACGCGGCCGAAGCTTCTACATCGGGGCTGGTGATTTCAATATGGCTGACATGTGCAAGCAGTTTTTCCACGACAATGTGGCCTTTCTGTTGGTCTCGGGCCGAAGTGGCCTCGATCACCATTCTGGGCGTGCTGTCAGGACCGGGGAAGCTGACTTTAGGAATGAAGGCCATAAGTGCCGCCTATATATGGACCTAGTCAGGAGCAGTCTTGGGCAGGACAAAACCGCCACGGGACACGCGGTTTTGGGGCGGGGTGGGAGCGAGCCGGCCTAGCGGGAAGTCCCGATCCGGACCGGATGGACGTGACCATCGACGGCCGCGTTCAGCTCCCGGGAGACTTCCTGGAGCACCGATCGGAGCCAAACGTTTGCGGGATCGGTGGCCTGCATGGGATTCCAATACATGGATTCGACAACTGACAGCTCAAGCTCCGGGGCGAACTCGACCACGGCCACTGCCGGGTGAGGACGCACGCGCGCAGCGAGCCTGCGTGGTGCCAGCGCCACCAGATCCGTTCCGGACACCAACATCGGTACAGACTGCCATCCTGACACCTGGGCAACCACAGTGGGATGCAGGCCACGCTCACGGAAGAAGCGTCCCGGCGGGGTGAGCACACCGGGACCAAATTCCCCCATTGCAAGAGGAGCGCCGGCAATGTCCTCAACGGTCAGCTCGGATTGCTGCAGCAGGGGATTGGTTGAGTCCATGACCACGACGAAGTCGTCTCTGAACAGCTGCCGTGAGTCGCCACCGAAGTCATACCCCATGGGGCCGACGAGCAGGTCAATGCTGGAAAATTCGTCGGGCCCATGCCGGACGGACGTTGAGGCGACGAACCGTACAGAGACATTGGAGGCCGACTGGGCCATTACCCGGCGCAGGGGCCGGATGAGTGTTGTTGTTGCATAGTCAGAGGCCGCTATCACGAAGGTCCGGTCGCTGACCTCCGGGTCGAACTCCGTCCGCAGCTGCATGGTTTCCTGCAGGTCGACCAGGGTCTGGTCCACCCGCGGAGCCAGGGATTGAGAGAAGGGAGTGAGGTCATAGCCCCTGCCGGAACGCACCAGAAGCTCATCGCCGAAGTGGCGCCGCAGCTTGGCCAGGGCGCCACTCATTGAAGGTTGGGTGATGTGAATGCGCTCAGCTGCCTTCGAGACGCTGCGCAGCTCCAGAAGAGCCTGCAACATGGGCAGCAGGTTCAGATCCACCTCTCTCATGCAGGGGGTCCTTCCCGGCAGACATGGCCGGCTGTAGGGGCAGGATGGTGTTGCCGCATCAGCGGGGCCTTCAGTTTCCCGTAAAGTCTAAGCTCCTGGTATCCCGGACGGGCCGGCGGAGACCGGCAGTCAGGCCAAGGGTCGCGGCATTACCGCCCAGAATCTGTTGCTGAACATCCTGGGAAAGGCCGCTGTTGTTGAGGTCCCGCACGGGGGTGTCTGTCCCCATGTCAAACGGATAGTCCGAGCCGAGAAGTACGTTGTCCTGGCCGGCGACGCGCACGAGTACGGCCAGCTGGTGCCGGTCGTGAGTGAGTGAGTCGAACCAGATGCGCCGCAGGTAGGACGATGGCGTGTTTGCACAACTCCGGGCTTCCGGGCGGACCTGCCAGGCATGATCGGAACGACCGATGGCAGTGGGTAAGTAACCTCCACCGTGGGCTGCAAGGATCACCAGATTCGGGTGCCGGTCCAGGACGCCCGAGAAGATCAGGTGTGACAGGGCCACAGCGTTCTCGGCTGGCTGCGCGACAGTATTGGCCAGGTAGTAGCGGGCCAGGCGTTCGTCCAGTGAGCAGCCGAAAGGGTGGACGAAAACCACCGCTTCCAGGGCGGCGGCCGCCGCCCAGAAGGGCTCAAGCGCTGGATCAGAGAGTTCTATTGTCTTGTTTTTTTCGCCTGTGCCATCCGGCGCGTAGGAGCCGATTTCCACTCCCCTGAGACCACACTCGAGCACTGCGTGTTCGAGGACCTCCACCATGCGCGCGGGGTGTTGAAGCGGGACCAGCCCGAGCCCGGCCAACCTGTCAGGGGCTTGCCCTACGAGTCTGGCGACGGAAGCGTTGGCTTCGCGTGCCACGTCAACCGAGTGCTCTTCGCCAAGAAACGGATAGAAATGCGACGGCGATGGTGACACCAGTTGCACGTCCACACCGTTGGCGTCCATGGCAGCCAGCCGGGTTTCCAGGCTTGTCAGGAGCTCCCACCGGGCATGGATCATCTGCCCTGACGCTTCGAGGGACTCCAGGCCGTTGCGGCGGAGCTCCAGGTCCTGGGCGGCGGCAACGCCTTCAGGGTCCAGTTCCATGACGTGCTGCTGGAGCGCCGGCAGCAGCACGTGGGCATGGACGTCGATGACGGGCTGTTGG
>JBKJVX010000010.1:0-7794 GCA_046717065.1 Arthrobacter sp.
CCGCCGTGCGGGATGCAGAATGTCTTGTGCAGGTTCAGGTGCGACACGTCCCCGCCGAACTTGCCCGGCTGGGCCAAGCCCACCAAAGCATTGAGGTTCGCGCCGTCAACGTACACCTGGCCGCCGGCGGCGTGGATGGCGTCACACACCTCGCGCACATCCGAGTCGTACACACCGTGTGTGGACGGGTAGGTGATCATGATGGCCGAGAGCACGTCCTTGTGGGCCTCGATCTTGGCCTGCAGGTCGGCGTGGTCGATGGTGCCGTCAGCGGCGGTAGCCACCACAACAACCTTCATGCCTGCGAGAACAGCGGACGCTGCGTTGGTGCCGTGGGCCGAAGCGGGAATGAGGCAGACGTTGCGCTGCTGGTCGCCGCGCGAGTGGTGGTAACCGCGGATCGCCAACAGGCCTGCCAGCTCGCCCTGGGAACCGGCGTTGGGCTGGATGGACACCTGGTCGTACCCGGTGATTTCGACGAGATCAGCTTCCAGGCCGGCAATGAGTTCGCGCCAACCCGCGGTCTGCGAATCCGGAGCGAAGGGGTGGATCGAGGCGAATTCGGGCCAGGAGATGGCTTCCATCTCGGCGGTGGCGTTGAGCTTCATGGTGCAGGAGCCCAGCGGGATCATGGTGCGGTCCAGCGCGAGGTCCCGGTCGGAGAGGCGGCGGATGTAGCGCAGCAACTGGGTCTCGGAGCGGTGGGTGTTGAACACCGGGTGCTGCAGGTAGGTGGAGGTGCGCAGCACCGACTCGGGCAGCTCGAAGCCGGCAGCTTCCGCAACAGGACCGGCGCCAAAGGCGACGGCAACCGAGGAGAGGACCTCCGGCGTCGTGGTTTCATCGACTGACACGCCAACTGTGTCCGCATCGATGAGGCGCAGGTTGATGCCGCGCGCTTCGGCGGCGGTGATCACCTTGGCGGCCTTGCCGGGCACGCGGACGGTGAGGGTGTCGAAGAAGGTGTCGGACACCAGTTCGCGGCCGGCGATCTTCAGCGTGGTGGCCAGGGCGCGGGCGTTGTTGTGGAGGGTTTCGGCGATCGCCTTGAGGCCGTCGGGGCCGTGGTAGACGGCGTAGAAGGACGAGACGATGGCGAGCAGGGCCTGCGCAGTGCAGATGTTGGAGGTGGCCTTCTCGCGGCGGATGTGCTGCTCGCGGGTCTGCAGGGCAAGGCGGTAGGCGGGGATGCCGGCGTCGTCCTTGGACACACCCACGATCCGGCCGGGGAGGGTGCGTTCCATGCCCTGGCGGACGGCCATGTAGGCGGCGTGCGGTCCCCCAAAGAACAACGGCACGCCAAAGCGCTGGGTGGAGCCGACGGCGATGTCCGCGCCCTGTTCGCCCGGAGGGGTGATGAGGGTGAGGGCCAAGAGGTCGGCGGCGACGGTGACCAGGGCACCGCGGTCCTTGGCCTCGGCGATGACGGTGGACTGGTCCCAGACCCGGCCGGAGACGCCGGGCTGCTGCAGGACCACGCCGTTGATGGCGCCGTCGGGCAGTCCGTTGGCGAGGTCGGCGATCTCCACCTCGAAGCCGAGGGCCTCGGCGCGGCCCAGCACGATGGCGATGGTCTGCGGGAGGAGGTCGGCGTCGAGGACGGTCTTGCCGTCCTTGGCCGTTTTGGACTTGTTTGCCCGGCGCATCAGCAGCACGGCTTCGGCGACGGCGGTGGCTTCGTCCAGGAGGGACGCGTTGGCCACCGGAAGCGCGGTGAGGTCCTGCACCATGGTCTGGAAGTTCAGCAGCGCTTCGAGCCGGCCCTGGGAGATTTCCGGCTGGTACGGGGTGTAGGCGGTGTACCAGGCAGGGGCTTCGAGGATGTTGCGGCGGATCACCGGTGGGGTCACGGTGTCGTAGTAGCCCTGGCCGATCATCTGAACGGCCATCTTGTTTTTGCCGGCGAGCTTGCGGAGCTCGGCGAGGACCTGGACTTCGCTCAGGGCGCCCTCGAGGGTGAGGGGCTTGTCCTGGCGGATGGAATCGGGGACCGCGCTGTCGACGAGGCCATCAAGGCTGTCGTAGCCGACAGCCTTCAGCATCGTGTCAAGGTCGGACTGGCGGCGCGCGCCGATATGGCGGTCTGCGAAGGTTGTTGGGGACGATTGAACCGTCATGAGAGGAACTCCATAATTCAGGTGGTGCCGAAACACCACGTTGATTCGGGTTCCTCCCCGCTCTGTATTGGACCTGAGAGTTTTGCGTTGCCCTGCTGTCAGCAGGGCGCCACTTGCACCGTCGGTGAGCCCGGTTGCCCGGACTGCTTTCCAGAGTTGCCTTGCCGCGGCGGTACGTGGGCCTGAGAGATTCCTGGGGAGGATTTGCTCCTACGGCGCCTGCAGAACGTACCGGCAGGACTCTCCCGCCGCAGATCATCAGCACGTGCCACTGGTGGGTGACACGGCTCACACCATACCGGATCCCGGGGCGGGATGCAAAACGGGTGCCGCTTTTCAGGCAAGCGCACGACGGCGGAGGTGCCGGCGTCGTGCTCTCACCCAAGCGCGGTTCAAGGGTTCTTGGGGCTGGCTTTCCTGCCGATCCGATACCCGGCCCAGAATGCCAGGACGAGCAAGCCCACGACGGCGATTGCCAGGCCTGCCTGCGTCCCCGGCGTAACGAAGGCCAAGCCGCTCCCGCTGAAAGGCTCGTTGCTCAGCGGCGCGTAGGCGAACCAGCCAAAGCTGACATTTTGGCTGTTGCTCCACGCGACGAAGCACCCCACGAACACCACAGCGAGGGCCGCTATCGGCAGGACAGCTCCGCGGAAGCGGGCAAGTTTTGGCGTTTTGTGTGCGTCAGGTGTGTTGTTTTCCCCCATGCAGGCGAGTCTAGTGGTGCTGCCAGTGGTTGCCCCGGCACCCGCGACAGACAACGGCGGCGGTGGCTGGGCTCGGCGGACGTTGACCATCGGCAGCACCATCCTTGGGGTCAACGACGTCGCCCGCGCCACCGCCTTTTGGCACGCCGCCCTAGGCTATGCCCCCCGAGCCCGGCGGATGAGACCTGGGTGATCCTTGTGTCGGCGGCGGGCCCGGGAGCGAACGACGACGGGACATGCCTCCGCCGTCGTCCGTTTTGGTTTGGCTGGCGCAACCGCCGCCCTTCGTTATATCCGGTTTTGCCGGCGGATGTTCTGTTCCGGTGCAACCTTGGCAAGCAGGGTTCGCTCGGCCATCTGCGCCATTTTCCTTGTCGCCGGCGAGAGATACGATGCTTCACGCTGAATGAGGGCAACGGTGTCGTATAGCGGTTCAGCAAAGGGAACTGCCTTGATGTTTTTCGGGAACCCGGGTCCGCTGACCATCGCTTCGGGGACAATAGTGTCCGCGGCTCCAGTGGCCACCAGGCCGAGGGCGGTATCGACATGCTCCACTTCAATTGCAGGATCGATTTTGAGGCCCTCAAGCCGGGCGCGCTCCAAAATTTGCCGGCGTGTAGGATCCCTCCAGCCTGCGAAGGCGTCATAGAGCACCAGCTTTGACGCCGCGAGTTCCTGCATGGTCATCGGGCCCCTCGAGGGATCGCGCGTGGCCGAGACGTAGAAAACCTGGTCCCGGAAGAGCGGCCTGACCTGCAATCCCGTTTCAACCACAGGAAGAACGATGAGACCTGCCTCGATCTCACCAGATGCCACGGATTCGGCCACTGCGACAGAGTTCAGGCCCACCAGACGCACTTTCACCTTGGGATAACGCCGGTGAAACCGCTGGACGAGGTCTGCGAGATCGTAATGCGCTCCGTACCGCAGCACTCCGAAGGTGCAGACGCCTCCTTCCAGCGAGGACATGGATTTCAGGGCCTCCACCCCATTGTCAAAAGAGGTCACAGATTGCAGTGCGTGCTGCTGCAATTCCACGGCAGCCGTGGTGGGGATGAGACGGCGTCCGCCCCTTGTGAAAAGGCTGTGGGACAGCTCTTGTTCGAGCCTGCTGATGAGCTCTGAGACGGAAGCCTGGCTTGTTTCCAACCTTCTGGCTGCGGCAGTGAAGGAACCAAGTTCATAAGCGGCCAGGAAAGCTCGCAGCTGCGCCAATGTCATCGCGTCAGGGTATCGGACAACCCTTTGGCTGGTACATGTTTAGGTCCCGTTGTGCGATGGCAACCGAGGGCGTAGCTTGTGACCCATGCAACTAACAGAACGTGACTCGGCGTACATTGGCGGAGACTTCAGCACCCTGAAGAGTCCAGCAGTGGGGGGCGTTCCCGCCCAGCGACTGCCGGAAGTTATCGAGACTGTTTCGTCCATGCTCGGCGACATAGAGAAAAACGGCATCGACGCCGTCGTAAAGTACTCACGGCAGCTCGACGGCTGGTCCGGTCAGAGCCTTGAGGTAAGCAACGAAGACCTGGCCAAGACTGGAGACTCGCTGTCCGCCGAATTGCGTGAGGCGCTCATGGCAAGCGCCGAGCGGACCAGGCTGTTCGCCGTCGAGCAGCGTGAACACCTGACGGATTTCGAAACCGAGCTCCTCCCGGGGGTTTTCACGGGGCAGAAGTACGTTCCTGTTGCCAGGGTGGGGGCCTATCTGCCGGCGGGCCGGTTCCCCATCCTCGCCAGCGCCTTCATGACCGTAGGGGTCGCCAAAGCCGCCGGCGTCCCAAGCGTAGTCGCCTGTACCCCACCCACCGGTCCCGGTGGGCATCCGGCAGTGCTCTATGCCGCCTACCTCGCTGGCGTTGATCGGGCCTTTACCGTGGGTGGTGTGCAGGCGATTGCGGCCATGGCCTTCGGCCTGCTGGGCGAGCAGCCCGCGGATATTCTGGTCGGGGCAGGCAATGCTTACGTGACTGAGGCCAAACGCCAGTTGTTTGGGCGCGTCGGCATCGACCTCCTTGCGGGCCCCTCCGAAGTGGCCGTGATCGCCGATGAAACGGCGGATCCGGAGCTTGTGGCGGCCGACCTCCTGGGACAGGCCGAACACGGACCGCAATCGCCCGCGTCCCTGGTGACCACCTCCCAGGCCTTCGGCGAGGAGGTCATACGGCACATCGACAAGCAGCTGCGGACCCTGAACACCCGGGATATCGCTGGCCCGGCGTGGCGGGACTACGGCACCGTCTACGTGGCCGCGGACCGCGCCACGGCGGTGCAGATCATGGACCTGCTGGCCCCGGAACACCTCGAAATTCAGACGTCCGACGATTCCTACTACCACGCAAACCTGCAAAACTACGGCTCCATTTTCCTGGGTCCGTGGTCCACCGTTGCCTACTCAGACAAGGGCACCTCAGGCACTAACCATGTCCTGCCCACCGGCGGCGGCGCCCGGTCCTCCGCTGGGCTCTCCGTATCCCGCTTCCTGAAGCCGCTGACATTTCAGCGGGTCGAAAAAGGCGCCACTCCCCGACTGGCCAACTACGTGGCAACGATTTCCGCTTTCGAAGGCATGGAAGCTCACATGGCCACAGCTACCCTGCGGCTCGACCGCTTCAACCGATAAACCATCACTAAAGAAGGCACGCCATGATGAACAAAAATATGCTCCGCAAGCGATTTGCTGCATTCGTACCCATGGGCGTGGCTGTCGCGCTGGCGATGACAGCCTGCGGCTCGGGTGGTAGCGGCGGGTCCGGCACCGGCGGGGCCGAAGAAAAGACCATCACCATCGCCACCTCCAACGATGCCCCTTTCTCCTTCACCGACCAGGCTACCGGTGAACTCAGAGGCATCGACGGGGAAATGATCAACGCTATCGCCGAGGCGAAAGGATGGAAGGTCAAGGTCTTTACCTCCGAATTCGCCACACTGATTGCGGCGCTCAATGCCAAGAAGGCCGACGCCATAGTGGACGCAATGTACATCACGGACGAGCGCAAGAAGGAGATCAACTTCACCGACCCCTGGTACACCCAGGGTGAGGCCATGGTGGTTCCGGCGGATTCCACTCTAACCTCGCGCGACGACGTCAAGGGCAAAGTGCTCGGTGCTCAAACCGGCACGGTGTTCAAGGAACTCGTGGACAGCCTCGGCGGAAGCCAGGTAAAGGTCTTCGACTCGCAGGCGGCCCTGCTTGCAGCAGTGGAGAACAATCAGGTGGACGCCGTGTTCACGGACAGCGCCGTTATCGGTTACAGCCTCGTCCAGAAACCGAACCCCAAGCTTAAGCTCGTCGATCCCTACGAGCCCTATTTCCCGGGCATCATCGGCGCCGGAGTGCGCAAGGATGACCAGCAGCTGCTGGACGATCTGAATTCCGGCCTGGCAGAGCTTAAGAAATCACCCAAGTACCTGGAAATCCTCAAGAAGTACGGCCTCGGCGAAGCAAACATGGTCGAGTAGATCCCATTTCCTGCAGGACCGGCAGGCGTCCAGGCTGATGGCCGTGGCGCCGCCGGCCCTGCCCGACCCTGACTTAGGGATTCCCTCATGGACTTCATCACCGATACTCTCGCCGTGTTTCCTGCTCTCCTGGTCGCCGTGCCGGTCGTCGTCCAGCTTGCCCTTGGCGCCATGGCACTGGCACTGGTCCTCGGCCTCCTGATTGCCCTGGCACGGATCTCCAACATCAAAATTCTTCGCGGAATAGCCACCTTCTACCTTGAAGTAATCCGCGGGACCCCGCTGCTGGTGCAGCTGGTCTACATCTTCTTCGTGCTTCCCAGCATCGGTATTTCCATTGAACCGGTTCCGGCCGGCATCCTTGGCCTGGGGCTGAACTATGCCGCGTATCTCTCCGAAGTGTTCCGCTCGGCGATACTGTCCGTGGAACACGGCCAGACCGAGGCCGCCCTCTCCCTCGGATATACACCTACCAAAACCCTGTGGAAAGTGGTCATTCCGCAGTCATTCGTCGTTTCCATGGGCCCGATTGGCAACTACTTCATTGCGATGATCAAGGACACCGCGCTGACTTCGGTAATCGCAGTGACCGAGATCCTCAAAACAGCCAATATTTTGAACAGCCAGACCTTCCAGACCACGGCCATCTACACCGCCGCGGCCATTCTCTATCTGATCATCAGCCTGCCGCTTTCACGCATCGTGGTTGTGCTTGAACGAAAGGCCCGGGCCAATGGCTGACGACACCATCATCGAGGTCCGCGACGTCCACAAAACCTTCGTCACCGAAGCAAAGCGGACGGTGTGGAGCAGGCTAACGGGCCGTCCTCACGTGGAAAAACGGGTAGAAGTGCTCAAGGGCGTGGACCTTGTGGTCCACCGCGGCGAAACCATCGCAATCCTGGGATCCAGCGGGTCCGGCAAAAGCACCCTGCTGCGCTGTATCAACAAACTGGAAACCATCGAGGCCGGCCGGATTTACGTCAACGGGCACCTTATTGGTTACCAAGAACGCGACGGTGAACT
The DNA here is from genome assembly GCA_046717065.1 of Arthrobacter sp. Classification (GTDB taxonomy): domain Bacteria; phylum Actinomycetota; class Actinomycetes; order Actinomycetales; family Micrococcaceae; genus Arthrobacter. Next base: position 7,310 of record JBKJVX010000010.1, read on the forward strand.
GATCGCCGAGAAGGCCTCGATCACCGCGCAGAAGCGAACCGACATCGGCTTCGTCTTCCAGCACTTCAACCTGTTCCTCAACAAAACGGCCTTAGGCAACGTCATGGCGCCGTTGCGGGACGTGAAGAAACTTTCCGCCTCTGAGGCCCGAGACAAAGCCGTCCCCAACCTGGAAATGGTGGGGCTGGGCGACAAGATGGAGAACTACCCCAGCAAGCTCTCCGGCGGCCAAAAGCAGCGTGTTGCGATCGCGCGTGCCCTCGCCATGGAACCCAGCGTCATGCTTTTCGACGAGCCCACATCAGCACTGGATCCGGAACTGGTGGGCGAGGTCCTCGCCGTCATCAAGAAAATTGCGCAGCAGGGAACCACCATGGTGATCGTCACCCACGAAATGCAGTTCGCCCGGGAAATTGCCGACCGAATTGTTGTCATGGACCAGGGGATCATCGTCGAGGAGGGCCCACCAAGCCGGATCTTCACTA
>JBKJVX010000011.1:0-21011 GCA_046717065.1 Arthrobacter sp.
ATGTGCAGCATGTAGAACCAGCCGCGGGTCTGCCCGATGTACTCCACGATGAAGTCGGCGGGGTTGTGGGCCTCGAAGAACTCCTGGTTCTCGAAGGGGTAGTGCACCTGCGCGAACGGCATCGAGCCGGAGTCGAACCAGACGTCGAGCACGTCCTCGATGCGGCGCTTGGTCGACTGCCCCGATGGGTCGTCGGGGTTCGGGCGCGTCAGGGCGTCGATGAAGGGACGGTGCAGGTCGGGTTGGCCGGGCTCGTTGAGCGGCAGGCGGCCGAAGTCGGCCTCGATCTCGGCGAGCGAGCCGTAGATGTCGATGCGCGGGAAGTCGGGGTTGTCGCTCTTCCACACTAGGATGGGCGAGCCCCAGTAGCGGTTGCGGCTGATCGACCAGTCACGCGCATTGCCGATCCACTTGCCGAACTGGCCGTGTTTGACGTTCTCTGGCACCCAGTTGATGTCTCGGTTGAGGTCGCCCATGCGGTCGCGGAACTGGCTCACCCGCACGAACCAGCTCGACACGGCCTTGTAGATGAGCGGATTGCGGCACCGCCAGCAGTGCGGGTAGCTGTGCTCGTAGCTGGCCTGGCGGACCAGGCGGCCCTGTGCGCGCAGCACCTGGGTGATGGGCTTGTTGGCTTCGAAGACCTGCAGGCCCACGCTGTCGTGCAGGTCGCCGTGCTTGAAGAGCGGGAGGAATTTGGCGCCCTCGTCGACCGAAAGGATCACCGGGATGCCGGCCTCTTCGCAGACTTTCTGGTCGTCCTCGCCGTAGGCGGGTGCCTGGTGGACGATGCCGGTGCCGTCCGTGGTGGTGACGTAATCGGCCACGAGGATCCGCCAGGCGTTCTCCATGCCGTATTTTTCGTTGTCGGCGAAGTCCTGCCACAGCGGCCGGTACGCCAGGCCTTCCAGTTCCGCGCCCGTGTGGGTGGACACGACGGCGGCCTGTGCTGCTTCGAAATCGTCGTAGCCCAGGTCCTTGGCGTAGCTGGCCAGCAGGTCCGCGGCGAGCAGGAAGCTGCCGCTGACGGGTGCGTCCGCGGAGGCGGCCTTGATGCCGTTCGGGCCGGCGGGCAGCACGGCGTACGTGATGGAGGGGCCGACGGCGAGCGCGGCGTTGGTGGGAAGGGTCCAGGGCGTGGTGGTCCAGGCGAGCGCCTGAACGCCTGCGAGCTGCCGGGACAGTTCGGACTCCCCTGCGGTGATGGGGAAGGTCACCGTGACGGTCTGGTCCTGGCGGTTCTTGTAGACGTCGTCATCCATGCGCAGTTCATGGTTGGAAAGGGGGGTTTCGTCTTTCCAACAGTACGGCAGTACACGGTAGCCGTTATAGGTCAGGCCCTTTTCATGGAGCTGCTTGAACGCCCAGAGGACCGACTCCATGTACTCGACATTGAGGGTCTTGTAGTCGTTGTCGAAGTCCACCCAGCGTGCCTGCCGGGTGACGTAGCTGCGCCATTCGTCGGCATACTTCATCACGGAAGCGCGGCAGGCGGCGTTGAACTTGTCGATGCCCATGGCTTCGATCTGGGTCTTGTCCGTCATGCCCAACTGCTTCATGGCTTCCAGCTCTGCCGGCAACCCATGGGTGTCCCAGCCGAAGCGCCGCTCCACGCGCTTGCCGCGCTGGGTCTGGTAGCGGCCCACCAGGTCCTTGGCGTATCCGGTCAGCAGGTGGCCGTAGTGCGGCAGTCCGTTGGCGAACGGCGGGCCGTCGTAGAACACGAACTCGTTGCTGCCGGGTTCACCGCCGGGGACGTCCGCGCTGCGCTGGTCGATGCTGGCCTGGAAGGTGCCGTCCTGGTCCCAGTATTTGAGGATGCGCTCTTCGACTTCCGGGAACTTCACGGAGGCAGACACACCCGCGTTGCGGCTGGAAGAGGTGCCACTGGCGGAGGCTGAGGCCTTGGGGTAATACGTCATTCTCGACATCCTGGGTTGAGCTTGGCGAACTGCCGGCTGGCGCCGGACAGTTCCGTTCAGGATGCGAGGACGGCTGCCGTGGTGTCCTCCGGACCCCACGCTCACCGCGGTACCACCTCACTTACCGGCGCTGCCAGTTCCCTGGGAACGTGCCTGCTCCGGCCTCTCATTACTGCTGTGACGGGCTTACCCGTCCGGTTCTACTGACGATCCCCGCCTGGGAGGCGGTTTCGCGCGTTCTTCCGGAAGCTCACCGGTGATAGCCGGGTCATAGCCACTTTCGAGTCTACTATTTCCGCGGCGCCCATTGCCATTCCCGGCAGGGGAACATGCCTGTGGCGCGCTCCCCGGCCCGGACACCCGCCCGCAGGAAGGCCAGGGCAACACGTTGCACCGGGCGGCCCGGACACCCGCCGGTGCCGCCGCTTGTGTTATCGACCATGTTCTGGCCAATTCCTGCAGGCGGGGCTGACGCAGGGAAGGCTGTTGCCTAGACTCGCCTCATGACAGCTTCCGTCCGCCCCGCCCGGGGGACGCGCACAGCCGCTGTGTGCAGGTGGCTGTTCCTTCCCGCGGCCCTGCCGGTGGCGGTGATGTCCGTCTTCCGTGCTGTGCCGGCGGAGTGGCCGGTGCTTGTGGTGCAACTGCTGGCCTTTACGCCGTGGCTTGCGGTGCCGGCTACAGCGTCACTGGTCCTGGCTTTCCTGGGGCGGAGCCGCTGGCAGGGTGTGCTGGTACTGGTCCTGATCGGGTGCCAGTCATTCTGGCTCTTCCCCTTGGACGTCCGGCAGCCTGCCGCCGAAGCTGCCGGAACCACGTCCAGGCTCGTTGCCATGACCATCAATGCGGAGGTGGGTGGTGCCGACGCAAGCGACATCGTTGCCCTGGTCCGCGACCGGCATGTGGATCTGCTGGTGGTGGAGGAATACACACCGGAACTGGCGACCAGGCTGTCCGCCGCAGGGCTGGACGGATTGCATCCACACCGGGTTTCCCATCCCAAAGACGGGGCTGGCGGGAGCGCTATCTATTCCTCCTTCAGATTGAGGGAGACCGGCGTGCTGCCGGATACCCAGTTCACCATGCCGGTTGCCAGCCTTGACCTCGGCGACGCCCGGGATGGTGCAGCCCTGCGGGTGGTGGCCGTACACGCTGTAGCACCGGTGGGCGACGGAGTGGAGAAGTGGCGCAGTGACCTCGGGGAACTTGCCCGGATCGATACCGGTTCCGGACCGCTGCTGCTGGCCGGCGATTTCAATGCGACCTATGACCACTGGGAGTTCCGCAGCCTGCTGGACGGCTCCACCGGCCGCCGCAAGCTGGTGGATGTGGCATCGGCGCTGGGAAGCCGGCTGGTCCCCACGTGGCCAACGCGGGGGTACCTGCTTCCCGGCGTCACGCTGGACCACCTGGTCACCAGCCCGGATCTTGCGGGGCGGAACTACTCGGTCCATCGGATCCGCGGGACCGACCATGCGGCAGTGGTGGCAACCCTTGATCTCAGGGTTTCCTAGCCTTTCCGGATCAGTTTGTGGTTTGCGGCCTGCGCCACAGGGCGGATCACGATCTGGTCCAGGTTGACGTGGTGCGGGGCAGTGACGGCGTACCGGACCACTTCCGCCACATCTTCCGCCGTAAGCGGCTTCTCCACGCCCTGGTAAACCCTTTCGGCGGCCTGCCGGTCGCCCAGCCGGTTCAAGGCGAATTCCTCGGTGTACACGAGCCCGGGCGCTACTTCGATGACCCGCAAATTGTTTTCCGCCTCCTCGAGCCGCAGCGCCACGGTCATGGCATGCTGGGCGAACTTCGCCGCGTTGTAGCCGCCTCCACCCTCGTATGCTGCCAGGCCGGCCGTGGACGTCAGGTTCAGGACCGTGCCTTCGCCGTTGGCGCGCAGCATCGGCAGGAATGCCCGGGTGAGCTTCATGGTGCCCAGCACGTTGACCCGGTACATCCACTCCCAGTCCTCAGTGCTTGCGGCGCCAATGGAGTCCGCTCCCCGGGCGCCGCCGGCGATGTTGATCAGGGTGTCTATTCCCCCGGCTTCCGTCACCCGGGCAAGCAGCCGGGACACGTCGTCGTCCTCGGAAATGTCAGCAGGGATTCCGACGGCGCCCGTCCGGGCTTCAAGGGCGGCGAGACGTTCTGCGCGGCGGGCAACGGCAAACACTGTCCACCCCTGTGCTGCCAGGGCGCGGACTGTTGCTTCCCCGATTCCGCTGCTTGCGCCGGTCACCAAAGCTGCCTTTTCCTGGAAGTCCTGAGTCATGGCCCCACCCTAGCGGCTGGCACCCCAGCACGCCGTCCCATGACGCACGGGGACCTCCGCTCCAAAGGAATCTCGATGATTTTGTCAACGGATTCCTTCTGGCCCGGTTGGTTGGTCCGGGCCCCGTCGGAACCACAGTCTGGGCACAGGCTGGTGGGCTTTCGCGGTGTTCATGGTGGTCAGGTTTTAGACCTCTGGGCCGGGGACATCGCCGGCGCCGCACTTTGGAAGACCTCCCCGGGAACGCCCGCACCTCGAAAAGCTGTTGTATTCCGATACAGCCTTCAGGCAATTCCACTGCTGACGGGAAAGCTTGGTTTTGCCTGCGGCATCAGGTCCATTGTCGTCAGGCGCAGCCAGAGCCAGAGCCTCTTTTGGGGGTCGGCGAGGTCAAGGTCAAAGTCTTTGATCAGGCGTGCGATTCGATAGCGGACTGTGTTGTTGTGCACGTGAAGCCGCTGGGCCATGGTGGAGATATTCCCGTTAGAGGACAGGTACGCGCGCAGCGTGTCCAGATAGTCGGTTTGTTGGACGGCGTCGTGGGCCTGGATCTTTGTGATCTCGTCTTGGTCAGAGAGGCCGCTGCCAGCAATGAAAGCCCCGACCTTCAGAAGGTTTAGGGGTACGCGGTAGTCCTCCACGAGTGCCGAGGTAGCCGGTGCACTGCCTTTGGACCCGCTTGGAACCGATTGCTTGATCAGATATTGCAGCGTTTGCAGCGCTTCTGACCTGGACTGTGGCAGGTCCTCAATCTGCGGCGCGATGCCGCCAACGGCGGCGATTAGTGGATGGGAGGTGATGGTGTTGGCGTAGGCCCTGACTTCCTGCATCAGGCGCCGGTGTGCTTGCCGCGGCACGGATCCTTCGCCGGGCAGGAGGGCGTAAACCACCGAGTCAATGAGGGCGCTGTGGCTGGCGTTGAACTGGATGTTGCAGATGGTGGTTACCAGATGGAGCAGGCGTTGGATTTCACGTACGGATTCAAGGTTCCCGGTTTCGGGACGGTTGATCGAAAAAGCCGCGACGGCCAGGCCGTGGGCCGCATCAAGACCGAGCTGGGCTGCAGCAAACGAGGCATGGGCGGGATCGTCCAGGAGGGTGCGGATCAAGTCGGCATTTCTGCGCTCCCCGAAGTCCGAAGCGGAGCGGGCGTGGAGCATGTGGAGTCCGGCCAGCGGGGCCATCCTGTCCAGTGCGTTCAACGCGGCCTCGCGCTTGTCCTCGCCCGGATCGATGACCCAGATGGAGCCCAGAAGTTCACCACCGGCCCTGACTGCCAGTGCGAGCCGGCCCATCTCATCCTCGGTGGCCGGGATCAGTACAGCCCGCGGGGACGCGTAAACAGTCTTGAAGTCCGCATCGAAGGCCGGCGGCTGAACCTCCTGCAAGGACAGGGTGGTGACCCTTCGAAGTTCGTCGACCGGCTGGCCCGGAAGCGTGGAGTACCCCAGTACCCGTCCGAGCGGATCGACGATGCTGGCTGCACCACTGGCAATTGAGGCCGCAGTGTTCGCGAAAGCGTAGAGGTCCCCCAGACGAACCCCGGAAACCGAGTCTGCTGCTGCTCCCATAACGGACGCCCTCGCCAGCGTCACGAGCCGGGTCCAGTCCACGCCATCGGGTGCAACCAGGACGGCCAGGCTGTGAACCACCGCGTCGGAGCGAAGGTCTTCCATGGATGCGCCGTGCGCTTTGACGATGACCGCGGCCGCGTTGCTGTTCGAGGCCCGGTGGAGCAGCTGCTCGAAATCAGCGGAGCCGCAGGTTAAGCCGACTGCCAGGATGATGCGGTCATCAACGCTTGTCCATTCGTCCAGCGGGTCATACATGAGGACGCCTGCGACGGGATGGTTGAGGTTCTCCGGGGTGGGATTGGCGTGCACCAGGCCACCCTGCATGAGTTGGATGCAGTCCGCGAGCCGCACCACGGCGCCGTGGAGGTCACCCTCTGTCAGGTTTAGCACATCAGCACTCATGCATGGACGTTATCACAGGCTGCTGGAGGATCTTTTGTCGGAGTTCACATATAGACGCTGTGAGATCTGGGTCACCATTGGTGAAGGAAGCGCACAGGTATTCCGGAATGAAGCCAAAGGAAAAAAACATGAAGTTCAAGGACATCAGGGCCCTCGCCTCGGTGCAGGGACCCGCCCGGTCCGAATCCGAGCGGTTGTCCCGGCGCTGCTACAGCGTTGAGGACATGCGGCAAATGGCCGCCAGGCGCCTGCCCGGAAGCATTTTCGATTACATTGAGGGCGGCGGCGAGGACGAGGTGTCGCTGCGTCGCAACCGGTCATCGTTTGACGACTGGGCGTTCCTCCCGAAGTGGGGATCGGTAGAGGACCTTGACCTCACATCCAACCTCCTGGGCGGGCCGGTGTCCATGCCGTTGACTCTCGCTCCTACCGGTGGCACCCGGCTGTTCCATCCGGAAGGGGAAAGCGCCGTGGCCCGGGCGGCCTGTGAAGCCGGCCTGCCGTACGGCCTGGCCCATCTGAGCACAACACCCATGGAACGGGTCAGTGCCGCCGCCCCAAAGCTTCGCCGTTGGTTCAACATCGAGCCCATGGCGGACAAAGTGGAACTTCAGGCGCTCCTGGACCGGGCCGCTAAGGCCGGCTACGAAGCCCTGCTGGTCAACGTGGACTGCCGGGCAATTGGTCATCGTGAGCGGGACTATCGCAACGGATTCACCGCACCCCCCTCAATCAAATTGAAGACCGTCTTGGAAGGGGCCACGCGGCCCCGCTGGGCATTTGGATTCCTCGCTAATGACGCGATTGCCTTCCCCAACCTGGACGCGCACATCCCCGAAGGGGAGCTGTCGAGCACCCCGGACATGTGGCGCACACTGCTGGCCGGATCCTACGAACCAACGGACTGGGACGACATCCGGGACCTCAGGGCACGTTGGAACGGCCCCATCATCCTCAAAGGAGTGGTCAACCCGAACGATGCCGCCATCGCAGCCAGGCTCGGCATCGACGCCATCCAGGTCAGCAACCACGGCGGCCGGCAGCTGGACCACATGGCATCTCCGCTGGACGTCCTCCCGGACATTGTGGAAAGTGCGGAGGGCCGGCTTGAGATCATCGTCGACGGCGGCATCCGCCGCGGCTCCGACGTCGTCAAGGCCATCGCCCTCGGCGCCGACGCCTGCTCCATCGGACGGCCCTACCTCTACGGCCTCGCAGCCGCGGGACAAGCCGGCGTGGCCCATGTCCTGAAAATGTTCGCCGCTGACATGACCCGGACCATGATGCTCCTCGGAGTGTCCACCATCCAGGAACTCCGGCTGGAAGGCCGCGACCTGATCCGGCACCGCTACGCACCCCTGACCCTCACCGCACAGGGCAACGACGCCCGCAAGGACCTGGCAGAAATGAGCACCCCCTGATGAAAACCCTCCCTGTATCCGTACCTAGGCAACGTGCCTTGCCCGGCGCCCGTGCCGCACTCGTACTTTCTGCGCTCATGCTGGCCGTCACGGCCTGCGCACCGCAAGCACCCTCTGCCTCAACGTCCGACGACGGGCAGGGTACCGGTGTGCCGGCCCTTGCGGTCCACGAAGATGCCGCGAAGTTGCTCCCGGACTCGATCAAGTCATCCAAGGTCCTGCGGGTGGCCATTCCCACCAATGAGCCGCCCACGCAGTTTTACCGCGAAGGCACCCAGGAGATGACGGGCACCAATCCCGACGTCGCCCGCCTCCTTGGCCAGGCGCTGGGCGTGACGGTGGACATCCAGGTGGCCAACTTCGACTCGATCATCCCCGGGATCGCGGCCGGCCGGTACGACATGACCGTCTCCTCGATGACCCCCACCGCCAAGCGCATGGAGGTCCTGGATTTTGTGGACTACATGCAGATGGGAAACTCCATCGCCGTGCCCGACGGCAACCCTCTAGGGATCAACAGTGAGGAATCACTCTGTGGCAAGAAGGTGGGCCTGTTGACCGGTTCCTACCAGCTCGCGGTCAATGTCCCCGCTGTGGATGATGGCTGTAGCGCGGCCGGCAGAGGCACCGTCCAGCGGAGCGAGTTCCAGGACACCCGGCAGGCCATCTCGGCGCTGACCAGCGGGCGGCTCGACGCCGTCCTGGCCGATTCACCCATCCTGGACTTCGCCGCAACACAGAACCCGGCCATCGAAATCGCCGCAAAATACGACTTCACACCCGTCGGGGTTGGTATGCCGAAAGACTCCGGTCTGGTCAGCGCCGTCTCCGCAGCGCTGACCGAGGTGGTCAAGAGCGATTCTTACGTCAAGGTCCTCGGGAAATACGGCCTTGAATCCAGCGCCATCACCGACGCCCGCGTCAATTTTGCCCAATAGGACGTGAACACCATGCAGCAACACTCCATCCCTGAGACAAGAACGGAAAGCACGACAACGGCCGCGGACTCCATCCCGGTAGTTCCGCTCCGGCACCCGGTCCGGCTCGCCGTCGCCGTCGTCCTGATTCTGCTGGCGGTGAGCGCCGCGTGGGACGTGGCCGTCAACCAGCGCTACCACTGGGACGTGGTAGCCTCCTATCTCTTCGCCCCGCAAATCCTCGCCGGCGCGGGCCTGACCGTCCTCCTCACCGTAGTGTCCATGACGGCCGGCATCGTGCTGGGCACGGCCTTGGCGGTCATGCGGCTTTCCGCGAACCCGATTCTCAGCACCATCAGCAGGGGCTACATCTGGTTCTTCCGCGGCACTCCGCTGCTGGTCCAGTTGATTTTTTGGTACAACATTGCCGCCCTGTATCCGGTGATCGCGCTCGGGCTTCCCTTTGGCGGCCCGTCGGTGGTCCTCGGATCGGCGAACGTCCTGATCTCCCCGCTGGCCGCGGCCCTGCTGGGGCTGGCGCTGAACGAGGCCGCGTACATGGCCGAGATCATCCGCGGCGGCATCGGCTCCGTCGACAAGGGGCAGTACGACGCCGCCCGGGCCCTCGGAATGGACGGCGGGAAGCTGATGCGCCGGGTCATCCTGCCGCAGGCGATGCGGGTGGTCCTTCCGCCCACCGGAAACCAGGTCATCTCCATGCTCAAGGGCACGTCCCTGGTCAGCGTCCTGGCAATCTCGGACCTGCTGTATTCGGCGCAGATCATCTACGCCACCAACTACCAGACCATCCCGCTGCTCATCGTGGCTAGCCTCTGGTACCTGCTGATGACCACCATCCTGAGCTTCTTCCAGACCAAGCTCGAACGGCGGTACGGGCGCGGCTTCGACGCAGCGCCGCGCCGGATTCGCCGGCTCAAGACCCCGTCCCAGACCTCCTCACAGACAAGGACAGCATGATGAACACCGCCATGGTGGAAGCCCGGGGAGTCCGCAAGAGCTTTGGCTCCACCGAGATCCTCAAAGGCATTGACCTCCGGATCGAACGGGGGTCGGTGACCTGCCTGATCGGCCCGTCCGGGTCAGGGAAAACGACGTTCCTCCGCTGCATCAACCACTTGGAGAAGGTGGACGCCGGGCGGCTGTACGTGGACGAGCACCTCGTCGGTTACACGGAGCGGAACGGGAAGCTTTACGAGATGAAGGAGCGCCAGACCGCCCGCTCCCGACTAAACGCGGGAATGGTCTTCCAGCGCTTCAACCTGTTCCCGCACATGACCGTGCTGGAGAACATCATCGAAGCACCTATCCATGTACTCGGCCGGCCACGGAACGAGGTCACCGCCGAAGCCCAGACACTGCTGGACCGCGTGGGCTTGGGCAACCGCGGGCATTCTTACCCCCAAGAGCTCTCCGGCGGACAACAACAACGCATAGCTATCGCACGCGCACTGGCCATGAAACCCAAACTCATGCTCTTCGACGAACCCACCTCCGCGCTCGATCCAGAACTCGTCGGCGAAGTCCTCGACGTCATGAAATCCCTTGCCGAAGCAGGGATGACCATGGTGGTGGTCACCCATGAGCTCGGCTTCGCACGCCAAGTTAGTGACCAGGTCGTCTTTATGGACCAAGGAGTCGTTGTCGAGAGCGGACCACCGGCACAAGTCCTGGGTTCACCGCAGCATGAACGCACCAAAGCATTCCTCTCGAAGGTCCTCTAGCCACAACCCGAACTGGCTACCAAAATCGGCACCATGAAAGGCCACCAGTTATGTCCCGACTGCAAGTTAAAACCGATCTCGCACCACGGCCGGCCGGCCCTTACTCCCAGGCCATCGTCGCCAACGGCTTCCTATATACCGCCGGCCAGACGCCGCACCACCCCGTAACGGACGCAACAGTCGGAGTCACCATAGAAGAACAAACCGAACAAGCCATGGAAAACCTGGCCGCCGTCCTGAACGCCCATGGCTTGAATTTCTCCCACGTCGTAAAAACCACAGTTCACCTTCACCACCCCGGGCGGGACTTCACCGGCTTCAACGCCACCTACGAGAAATATGTTGTCGCCCCATATCCGGCACGAACCACCGTCGGTTCCTTTTTAGGAGACTTCCTCGTCGAAATCGACGCCATCGCAACCGTCCCCTAACCTACCCGAGCTAAGATCCTGCGGCCCCTCGATCCAGAACCAAGCGTTCGGCGGGGCCGCAGTAGCCTGCAAGTCTCAGCGCATCCGAGCCTGGTCGGCGATATCAGCGGCATCTTTCGCACCGTTTTACTTCGCCGCGGTAGATCCGTGAGGCGTGGTGAACGGTTAGACCAGGAATGGAGAGAAGGTTCTGGCCGTGGCTAACCAGCAAAGCGATCAATAGGGCCGGTCCGCCATGATTGAGATCCGTCGCCAAACAACTCGTTCCCCGTCCGCTCGAGCAGCAACCGACCGGCGGAAGGGCCCGTCCATGAAACAATTGTCGGATGGCTGAACACACGCAGGGTACAGACACGCCCACCACCGCCCCCATCAACGTTCCGGACAAACCTGCCCTCGAGGGCCTCGAAGCTGCCCTCACGCAGCGCTGGCTGGCCGAGGGGACCTACAAGTTCGACCGGGAGACCACCAGGGAACAGGTCTACTCGATCGATACTCCCCCTCCCACCGCGTCCGGATCGCTGCACGTGGGGCACATGTTCTCCTACACGCAGACCGACGTGCTGGCGCGCTACCAGCGCATGACCGGCAAGAACGTCTTTTATCCGATGGGCTGGGACGACAACGGCCTGCCCACCGAACGCCGCGTACAGAACTACTACGGCGTCCGCTGCGATCCCTCCATCCCATACAACCCTGGCTACCAGCCGCCGGAGCAGCCTGCGAAGAACCAGCGGGACTTCGACGTCGTCTCCCGCCGCAACTTCATCGAGCTGTGTGAAGAGCTTGCTGTCGAGGACGAGAAGGTCTTCGAAAACCTCTTCCAGACTCTTGGCCTGTCCGTGGACTGGGAACTCACCTACCGCACCATCGACGACAACTCGCGGGCCGTCTCGCAGCGCGCCTTCCTGGCCAACCTCGCCGCCGGTGACGCGTACATGGCCGAAGCGCCCACGCTGTGGGACGTGACGTTCCGCACGGCAGTGGCGCAGGCCGAACTGGAGGACCGCGAGGTGCCCGGGGCGTACTACCGCTACCCGTTCTTCACCGAGGACGGGGAGAGGATCTACATCGAAACCACCCGTCCCGAACTGCTCGCGGCCTGTGCCGCGCTTGTGGCGAATCCCGACGACGAACGGTACCAGCCGCTGTTCGGCAAGAAGGTCACGTCCCCCGTGTTCGGCGTTGAGGTTGAGGTCAAGGCACACCCGCTGGCCAAAGCGGACAAGGGCTCGGGCATCGCGATGGTGTGTACTTTCGGTGACCTGACCGATGTCACCTGGTGGCGCGAACTGCAGCTTCCGACCCGCGCCATCGTGGGCCGGGACGGCCGGATCGTCAGCGAGGCTCCCGAGTGGATCACCACAGACATTGGCCGTGAAGCCTTCGCCGCGATTGCGGGCAAGACGGTCTTCAGCGCGAAGGAAGAGGTGGTGAAACTCCTCACCGCCGCCGACCTGCTGGATGGCGAGCCGAAGAAGATCATGCACCCCGTGAACTTCTACGAAAAGGGCGACAAGCCCCTTGAAGTTGTCACGTCCCGCCAGTGGTACATCCGGAACGGCGGCCGCGACGAGGACCGCCGGGAGCGGCTTATCGCCCGCGGGCAGGAAATCGACTTCCACCCCGCCTTTATGCGTTCACGGTACGAGAACTGGATTTCCGGGTTGAACGGCGACTGGCTGGTGTCCCGCCAGCGATTCTTCGGCGTGCCCATCCCCGTCTGGTACCCGCTGGATTCCGACGGTAACCCGGACTACGACTCCCCCATCGTTCCGTCCGATGAGCAGCTGCCCGTGGACCCCGCTGCGGACGCCGCTCCCGGCTTCGACGAAGCGCAGCGCGATGTTCCCGGCGGCTTTACCGGCGACGCCGACATCCTGGACACCTGGGCCACGTCCTCGCTGACGCCCAAGATCGTGGGCGGCTGGAAGCGCGACGAGGACCTGTTTGCCAAGGTGTTCCCCTTTGATGTCCGGCCCCAGGGCCACGACATCATCCGGACCTGGCTCTTCTCGTCCGTGGTGCGTGCCGATGCCCTGGAGAACAGTGCGCCCTGGAAGCACGCTGCCATTTCCGGCTGGATCCTGGACCCGGACCGCAAAAAGATGTCCAAGTCCAAGGGCAACGTGGTGGTTCCCACCGACGTGCTGGAGGAATACGGCTCCGATGCTGTCCGCTACTGGGCTGCCTCCGCCAAACTCGGGGCAGACACCGCCTACGAGATTGCGCAGATGAAGATCGGCCGCCGTCTTGCGATCAAGTTGTTGAACGCCTCTAAGTTTGTGCTGAACCTTGGCGCCACGGAGGCGTCAGTACTGTCCGGTGACCATTCGGTCCTGACCAACCAGCTGGACCGGGCCGTCCTTGCCCAGCTCGCGGAGGTCGTGGCCCAGTCCACCAAGGCGTTCGCGAACTACGATTATGCGCGCGCACTGCAGATCACCGAAAGCTTCTTCTGGCAGTTCACGGACGACTACGTTGAGCTCATTAAGGACCGGGCCTACGGCGCCGCGGGCGACGCCGAACAGGCTTCCGTCCTCGCAGCACTGGCCACCACCCTGGATACCCTGCTGCGCCTGTTCGCGCCGTTCCTGCCCTTTGCCACCGAAGAGGTCTGGGGATGGTGGCGCACCGGTTCTGTCCACCGCGCCCAGTGGCCCGCACCGTTGGACGTTCCGGGCGGTGACACCACGATGCTTGCCACCGTGGGTGTCGCCCTCAGTGGCGTCCGCAAGGCGAAGTCCGAAGCGAAGGTCAAGCAGCGTACCGAGGTCCTCTCAGCGACCATCACGGCGTCCGAGGCGCTCACCACGCAGCTGAAGGCGGGGCTCGCCGACCTGAAGGCCGCATCGAATGCCCGGGAAATTACGCTGCTGGTAGGCGACGGCGACCTGGCTGTCAGCGACGTCGCCTTGGCCACCACGGAGGAACCCGCCCAGGCCTGACCGTACTGCCGCCCGTTTTAGGGCAAAGGGGAAGCCCCATCAGCGTTTTGCCGTTGGTGGGGCTTCGACTTTTCGGCCATCCCGGTGACGTCTTTGATGGTCTGGCAGAATCCTCGGATCTTCAGGTCTTCCTACCTCGTCACTGGTAGCTTGCTTCTGACTTTGCCGATGGCTGCGTCGAAGGCATATCACTGAATCTTTGGTTTCTGCGTCCCACTTCTTTCGAAGTGGGTAAAGACCATTCTTGTCCTGCCCCTCTGCAAGCGCAATAGCCCCGGTAGAACTACAAACATGTAGTTCTACCGGGGCTCTCTGTCCTGCCGGGCCGGCGCGTGGAGCAGTCCTAGCTGAATTCGGGCCGCTCGGTGCGGCTGCGCTTGAGTTCGAAGAAGTGCGGGTACGAGGCGAGGGCGGTGGTGGCGTCCCACAGCTTGCCGGCCTCTTCGCCGCGCGGGATGCGGGTGAGGACCGGTCCGAAGAACGCGGTTCCGTTGAAGGACACCACAGGGGTTCCGACGTCCTGGCCTACCAGCGAGATGCCTTCCTCGTGGCTCGCGCGCAACTGGCCATCGAAAGCGTCAGTGGTGGCGGCGGATGCCAGCTCGGCGGGAAGACCGCATTCCGCCAGCGCCTTGGTGATGACAACGGAACGGTCCTTCTCGCCGCACTCATGGATCAGCCAACCCATGGCGTCATACAACGCCTTGACGACTTCCTGGCCGTGTTCCTGCTGCGCGGCGATGATGACGCGCACCGGGCCCCAGGCGTTGTCCATGGACTCACGGTACGCGGGTTCCAGGTCGCGGCCCTCGTTCAGGACGGCGAGGCTCATGACATGCCAGACGGTTTCGATATCGCGGACGCCCTCCACTTCGCCGATCCAGCGCGAGGTGATCCAGGCGAAGGGGCAGAGCGGATCGAACCAGAAGTCCGCCTTATTCCGTGCAGTTTCAGTCATAGGGGTTACTCCTTCAGGGGCAGGCGGCCGCGCAGGGGGCAGCCGCATCTGACGGTGTGTTGCGCAAGGTTATCAGGCAGACTTCCGGCGCTTGGTGACGTGCGGGATCATGGTTGGCTCCGCGCCCTTCAGGACCACATCCTCGGTGATGACGACACTGGCTACGTCCTCCCGGCTGGGCAGGTCGAACATTACCGGAAGCAGCACTTCCTCCATGATGGCCCGCAGGCCGCGGGCACCGGTGCCGCGTTCCAGCGCCTGCTCCGCGATGGCATCCAGGGCGGTGTCATCAAACACCAGTTCCACGCCGTCGATCTGGAACATCTTCTGGTACTGCTTCACCAGGGCGTTCTTGGGCGTGGAGAGGATTTGGATCAAGGCGTCGCGGTCCAGGTTGGACACGGTAGTGATCACGGGGAGCCGGCCGATGAATTCGGGAATGAGGCCGAACTTCAGCAGGTCCTCCGGCATCACTTCACCATAGGAGTCGATCTTCTTGCTGGCGTCATTGAGCGGTGCGCCGAAGCCGATCCCCTTGCGTCCGGACCTGGAACCAATGATCTCCTCGAGGCCGGCAAAGGCACCGGCAACGATGAACAGGACATTGGTGGTGTCGATTTGGATGAATTCCTGGTGCGGGTGTTTCCGGCCGCCCTGCGGAGGTACCGAGGCAACGGTGCCTTCCAGGATCTTCAGCAACGCTTGCTGCACACCTTCGCCCGAGACATCGCGGGTGATGGAGGGGTTCTCGCTCTTGCGGGAAATCTTGTCGATCTCATCGATGTAGATGATGCCCTGTTCGGCCTTCTTGACGTCGTAGTCCGCGGCCTGGATGAGCTTGAGGAGGATGTTCTCCACGTCCTCGCCCACGTAACCGGCTTCCGTCAGGGCCGTGGCATCAGCTACGGCGAAAGGCACGTTCAGGCGGCGGGCGAGGGTCTGGGCCAGGTAGGTCTTGCCGCAGCCGGTGGGGCCGATCAGCAGAATGTTGGACTTGGCAATTTCGACGTCGTCGTGGGGGCCGCCTTCGGCCAGGCTTCCCGACTTCGGGGCATGGCCAGCCTGGATCCGTTTGTAATGATTGTAGACGGCGACAGCGAGGGAGCGTTTCGCAGGCTCCTGGCCGATGACGTATTCCTGCAGGAAATCGAAGATTTCGCGCGGCTTGGGAAGCTCGAAGCTGCCAAGGTCGGCAACCTCCGCCAGTTCCTCTTCGATGATTTCGTTGCAAAGCTCAATGCATTCATCACAGATGTAGACACCGGGCCCGGCAATGAGCTTGCGCACCTGCTTCTGGCTCTTTCCACAGAAAGAGCACTTCAGCAGATCCGTGCTCTCGCCAATCCGAGCCATATGTGAACCCCTTAGTATCTTGCTGCCAGGCAGCCTTGCACCGTTGCTGGAATCTCCACCAGCCTGCGTGGACCGGTTGTGACAACATCCACTCTAGGTCACATTCGCTCCCGAGGGTGGAAGGAAAAGGCCGGTGGAGCCAAATGATTGGCGCCACCGGCGCTCTACTTTACCGCTACCTGGTGATGGCCTGCGGTTTGATCTTGCGTGAATCCAGGACCTGGTCGATCAGGCCATAGACCTGGGCTTCCTCCGCGGTCAGGATCTTGTCGCGCTCGATATCATTGTTGACCTGCTCCGACGTCCGGCCCGAGTGGTGCGCCAGCGTGTCCTCAAGCCAGGCACGCATGCGCATGACCTCGGCGGCCTGGATCTCAAGGTCGGAAGCCTGGCCGCCCTGGCCGCCGGACAGTGCCGGCTGGTGGATCAGGACGCGCGCGTTCGGCAGGGCCAGGCGCTTACCCGGCGTGCCGGCCGCCAGCAGGACAGCAGCGGCACTGGCCGCCTGGCCCAGGCACACGGTCTGGATCTCAGGGCGGATGTACTGCATCGTGTCGTAAATGGCCGTCATGGCCGTGAAGGATCCGCCTGGCGAATTGATGTAGAGCGTGATGTCGCGGTCCGGGTCCGTGGATTCCAGGACCAGCAGCTGCGCCATGATGTCGTCGGCGGAGGCGTCGTCCACCTGTACGCCGAGGAAGATGATGCGGTCCTCGAAGAGCTTGGTGTACGGGTCCTGGCGCTTGAAGCCGTAAGGCGTGCGCTCCTCGAACTGGGGCAGGACATAGCGGCTGGACGGAAGATTACCGGCGGACCACCCGAAGTTGTAGTTCATTTTCTTTGCTCCTGATCTGAGTGTTCTTGTGCCGGTCTACTTCTCGGAGGCTGATTCGCCCGAGGTACCGTTCGACGACGTGCCGCCGCCGCCGGCAACAGAGCCTGCGTGGGCAGCGATTTTGTCGAAGAAACCGTATTCGAGCGCTTGGGTGGCGGTGAACCACTTGTCGCGGTCGTTGTCCTTGAGGATGGTGTCGACGGTCTGGCCGGTCTGCTCTGCCGTCAGTTCCGCCATGACCTTCTTCATGTGAAGGATGAGTTCGGCCTGGATTTTGATGTCCGAGGCCGTGCCGCCGATGCCGCCGGAGGGCTGGTGCATCAGCACGCGTGCGTTCGGCGTGGCGTACCGCTTGCCCTTCGTGCCGGAGGAAAGCAGGAACTGGCCCATGGAAGCGGCAAGCCCGGTGGCGACGGTGACGACGTCGTTCGGGATGAACTGCATGGTGTCGTAGATGGCCATGCCTGCCGTGACGGATCCGCCCGGGGAGTTGATGTAAAGGTAGATGTCCTTGTCCGGGTTCTCCGCGGACAGGAGGAGCAGCTGCGAGCAGATGGCGTTGGCGTTCTCGTCACGCACCTCTGAGCCCAGCCAGATGATCCGTTCCTTCAGGAGGCGGTTGTAGATGTAGTTGTCCTGGGCTGCAGGATCGACAGTAGCCATCCGGGGGGCCTCTGCGTGCTGTGACATGTGTACTTACCTCTCGCTGGTGACGGTGACATCACTGAAAATCACTACTTGGACACTAACCGGTTTCACCGACGTTTTGTTCGCGCACCATGGGCTGTTCGCTGACGGCGCACGATCGGCAGGCCCCTTGCGGGGACATGGCCTGAACCAATGCAAAAGGCCCCCGGATCGCCTGATCCGGGGGCCGTTTCGCACTGCCTTAAAGCTAAGTACCGCGCTTACAGCGAGGTACTGCGTCTACAGCGAGGTACTGCGTCTACAGCGAGGTACTAGGCCTTGGCCTCTGCCTTGTCTTCCTCAGCAGCAGCCTCAGGTGCTTCGGTTACTGCAGCTTCTTCAGCCTCCACGGCGGGAGCTTCCTCTTCGCCGCCGGGACGGACGAAGTCGCTGAGGTCAACGGCCTTCCCCTCGGTGTCGGTCACCGTGGCCTGGCCGAGGACAACTGCCAGTGCCTTGCGGCGGCGGACCTCGGAAACCATCATGGGGACCTGGCCGCTCTGGTCAATGATCTGGGCGAACTGGTTGGGGTCCATGCCGTACTGGCTCGCAGTGGTGACGATGTAGTCGATCAGCTCGTTCTGGCTGACGTTGACTTCTTCCTTTTCCGCGATGGCGTCCAGGATGATCTCGTTCTGGAAAGCGCGGGCGGTGTTGGCCCGGACCTCTTCACGGTGCTCCTCGGTGTCGTGCTCGCCTTCGCCGTGGCCGCTGCCCTCCTTGAAGTGGGCTTCGAGCTGCTCCTCGACGACGGAGTCCGGCACGGGAACCTCGACCAGCTCAACGAGCTTGTCCAAAACCTTGTCGCGGGCCTCGACGCCCTGCTCGACGACCTTGGAGTCGGCGGCCTGCTTGGCAAGGTCCTCGCGCAGTTCGGCGAGGGTATCGAACTCCGAAGCCAGCTGGGCGAAGTCGTCGTTCGCCTCGGGCAGCTCGCGCTCCTTGACGGCCTTCACAACCACCTTGACCTGCGCTTCTTCGCCGGCGTGGTCGCCGCCCACCAAGGTGGTGTTGAAGATGGCGTCCTCGTCTGTGCTGAGGCCGGTCACGGCCTCGTCGAGGCCTTCGAGCATGGTGCCCGAGCCAACCTGGTAGGACAGGCCGGCAGCGGAGTCCACCTCTTCGCCGTCGATGGTGGCGGTGATGTCGATGGTGAGGAAGTCGCCGTCGGCAGCGGGGCGCTCAACGGACTTGAGCGTGCCAAAGCGGCCGCGCAGTTCATCGAGGGCCTTGTCAACGTCTTCGTCCGAGGACTGGGCTGCAGCAACCTCAACCTGGATGCCGGCGTAGTCCGGGAGCTCGATCTCCGGGCGGACGTCAACCTCGGCGTGGAACTTCAGTTCACCGTCGGTGGAGGTGGGGTCCGGAACTTCGGTGATTTCCACCTCGGGACGGCTCAGGGGACGGATACCGGATTCCTGGACAGCAGACTGGTACCAGCCGTTGAGGCCTTCGTTGATGGCGGTCTCGAGGACGTAGCCGCGGCCGACGCGCTGGTCGATGAGCTTTGCGGGGACCTTGCCCTTACGGAACCCGGGGACCTGGATCTGCGAAGCAACAGTCTTGTAGGCCTCGTCGATGCTGGGCTTCAATTCCTCAAAGGGGACCTCAACATTGAGCTTGACCCGCGTGGGGGTGAGGTTCTCGACAGCGCTCTTCACAGTCTAAGTACTCCTGGTTTTAGGGGGTGGGGTTCTGC
Source organism: Arthrobacter sp. (assembly GCA_046717065.1). Lineage (GTDB taxonomy): Bacteria > Actinomycetota > Actinomycetes > Actinomycetales > Micrococcaceae > Arthrobacter. The sequence continues at coordinate 19,159 of JBKJVX010000011.1, forward strand.
AACGCCAAGGTCTGGCGGTTCCAGCAGAGTCGGGGTGACAGGATTTGAACCTGCGACTTCCTGCTCCCAAAGCAGGTGCTCTAGCCAAGCTGAGCTACACCCCGTAAGTGCACAGGCAAGTCTACGTTCATCCGGGCGTTCTTTGCACATTTGACACGTGGGGCATGAATTAGGTTTAGTTGTATCCGGCTTCAACAGCCAGCCCGAAGAAACGCAGTGCAGCATGACGCAACAGCTGAGCTGTATTTTCCCGGGGACGTAGCTTAGTGGTAAAGCCTCAGTCTTCCAAACTGATGATGCGGGTTCGATTCCCGTCGTCCCCTCCACATAAAGCAGGGCCCCTCGCTGAGGGGCCCTGCTTTTTTGGTTGGCTGACTTAGCAGTTAGCTGACTTTATTGGCTACTGCTGCTGGCATCCGGGGCACCAGTACAGCTTGCGGCCCACCATTTCGGTGATGGCCACCGGCACGGCACAGACCCGGCAGGGCTGCCCTTCGCGCTTGTACACGAAGTGGGTGTCGCCACCCGCGGGCAGGACCGCCCCCGGCTCCCGGTAATCCGGCTCCGAATAATCCGGCTCCCAATACACCGGCGGTGTAGTGATGATCCGCCCGTCGCGGACGCCGTCGGCCATTACTGCGGCCGTGTCGTCCCACAACAGACCGGCGGCGCTGCTGGAGAGTCCAGTACCCGGCAGCCACGGATCCAACCGCTGCCGGAACAACACTTCGGCCCGGTAGACATTCCCGACGCCGGCAATCACCTTCTGGTCCATCAGCAGCGCCGCGATCGGCGTCTTGCGGGACAAGAGCCCCGTCACAAAGCGGGTCCTGTCCGCGGAATGGTTGTGCAGCGGATCCGGTCCGAGCCGGGCCAGGACGGCCCGTGCTTCGGCCTCGGTGATGACCGCGCAGGTGGTGGCGCCACGCAGGTCTGCCCAGCCATGGCGGCTGACCAAGCGGACGCGCACTGCTCCACGGGGCTCGGGCGGGCCTGCGTACTCAACCGTCCCGGCGTCGTCGACAATTTTGGGGTCGTCGAAAACCTCGCGCTCCCCGATTTTCCGCGGCGCGCCGATGCTGGAGGCCCCGCTGAAGGTCGCGTCGCCGCCGAAGTCCCAGGCACCATAGAGACCCAGGTGCACGTGCAGCACCACGGCATGGTCAAAATGCAGGAACAGGTGCTTGCCGTGGGCGCGCGAATCCGTCATGACCTGGCCATCCAGCAGGGCTGCGCCGGCAACGAACCGGCCCTGCGGGCTGCTGACGGACAGCGACTCGCCGGTAAAAACGTCCCCGAACTGTTGCGCCAGGCGGCGGACTGAATGCCCTTCGGGCACTACTCGATGACCTCGCCGGTGGTTTCGTAAGCCGCAATCTTGCCGATGCGGCGGACGTGCCTTTCGTCGTTGCTGAAGGGCTCAGCCAGGAAGGCCTCGATCAGTTCAGTCGCTTCCTCGACCGTGTGCTGGCGGCCGCCCACGGCCACCACGTTGGCGTCGTTGTGTTCACGCGCCAGGGTGGCGGTGGAATGGTTCCAGGCGAGGGCTGCGCGGACCCCTTTGACCTTGTTGGCCGCGATCTGCTCGCCGTTGCCCGAGCCGCCCAGGACAATACCCAGGGCGTGGATTCCTGCCTGCTGGTCAGCCACGACGGCGAGCGCTGCGTTGATGCAGAAGGACGGGTAATCGTCCAGGGCGTCGTATTCCTTGGGACCGTGGTCCACCACGTCGTAGCCCTTGGCCGTGAGGTGGCTGACCAGGTGGGCGCTGAGTTCCATGCCTGCGTGGTCGGTGGCGATATGTACCCGCGGGAAGGCAGGGGAAGAAGTCACAGCAGTATCCGTTCGTTTCG
>JBKJVX010000012.1:0-5450 GCA_046717065.1 Arthrobacter sp.
TGATGCCGGCCGTGATGGCGTTGCGGATGGCCTCGCCGCCGAGGTCGCCGATCCGGGCACCGTGCTTGATGACCTCGATTTCCTCCGCTGACTTGATCATGCGCTGGCGCATCGCTGCCTGCGCCACGTCCACGAGCGTCGCGCCGGAGAAGGCGGCCTGGATCTTGTTGCGGTTATCCAGCGGCAGCGAGTCGTCCTCGACGCCGAGGCGGCGCGGGTTGATGCCGCGGGTCCGCAGGACTTCCTGGATGGCGAAGATGTAGTTGTCGCGGCGCCAGTCCGTGTAGACCAGGTTGTCACCGTAGCTGCGGCGCCAGGGCATGCCGGCGTCGATGTTGGCTGTGACGGTGACGGTGTCATCCTTGGTGACCACCATGCCGTAGGAGCGGCCGAAGGTGGTGAAAAGGTAGTCGGAGTAGTACTTGATGGAGTGGTAGCTGGTGAGGACGACGGCGTCGAGGTCCTTTTCCGCCATGATCCGGCGGAGCCCGGCGAGCCTGCGTTCGAACTCTGCATCGGAGAAGGTGAGGGTGACCTTTTCGCCGTTCTTGAGGACCTTCGTGCGCTCCAGTTCGGCGACGGTGGTTGCGTTCTCGTTGGTGATGGTCATCGTGGTGATGCCTTTCTGTGTGCGTTTCTTCAGGTGCGGTTGGTTGGGAAGGAAGCTACTCGTGGCGCAGGGGCTCTTTGCAGGTTTCCCTGGACAGGGCCACGGCGATCAGGGAGACGACGGCGGCAGCCACCAGGTACCAGGCCGGGGCCAGGTCGCTGCCTGTGGCAGCGATCAGCAGCGTTGCCACAAACGGGGCGGTGCCGCCGAAAAGGGCGTTGGAGAGGTTGAAGCTAACCGCGAAGCCGCTGTAGCGGACGCGGGTGGGGAACATTTCCGCCAGGAAGCTGGGCAGCGTGCCGTCGTTCAGGGTGAGCATGGCGCCCAGGAGGATCTGGACCAGGACGATGACCAGGAAGTTCCCGGCTCCGAGCAGCGCGAAGGCGGGGACAGTGAGGACGATGAAGGCAACCGATGCACTGATCAGCACCTTCTTGCGCCCGTACCGGTCCGAGAGCATGCCGGTGAGGAAGATAAAACCGATGTAGGTGACCAGCGCGATGGTGGTGGCCAGGAATGACTCGGTTTCACCCAGGCCCAGCTCTGAGGACAGGTACGTGGGCATGTAGCTGAGGATCACGTAGAAGCCGACGGCGTTGAGCAGAACGGCCCCGACCGCTTGCAGCAGCTGCCGCCAGTGGTTCCGGAAGAGGCTGGACACGGGCGCCTTGGCGGCCTGGTCCTCGGCGGCCAGTTCGCGGAACACGGGGGTGTCCTCGAGCTTGGTCCGGATATACCGGCCGATCAGGCCCATTGGGGCTGCCAGCAGGAACGGCAGCCGCCAGCCCCAGCTGTGCATCGCTTCGGTTGACAGCAGAGTTGTCAGCAGGCCGGCCATCAGTGAGCCGAGGAGCAGGCCGGCGGCGGTGCTGGCCGGGACCACGGCGGCATACAGGCCGCGCCTGTTGGCGGGGGCGTATTCCACCAGGAAGGCCGACGCTCCGGCGTATTCACCCGAAGCGGAGAAGCCCTGGACCACCCTGATCATCAGGAGCAGGAGGGGCGCCCAGATACCGATCGTGTCGTAGCCCGGAATCAGCGCTATGCAGAAGGTTGCTCCGGACATGATCAGGATCGAAAGGGAGAGTGCCGTCCGGCGGCCCACCTTGTCGCCGATGTGGCCCCAGACGAAACCGCCCAGTGGGCGCACCAGGAATGAAATCGCAAAAAGGGCGAAGGTCAGGAGGAGTCCGGTCTGGGGATCGGACTCGGGGAAGAAGACTGTCGCGATGGTGACGGCCAGGTAGCCGTAGACGGCGTAGTCGAACCATTCGACGAAGTTGCCGATGAAGCTGGCGGCGATGACCCGGCGCCGCGTTTCCTTGCTGACGGCATTGTCTGCAAGTTCAGGTTTGTTCCCGCCCAGCGTGCCGGCGCCGGAGGCGGGGCCGGGCGCGCTGCCATTCAGCCCCGGGCCAGGGCCCTGCCCGCGGGCGGGAGAGGAAGTTTCGTTACTCATGGATCCACCAAATTGTTGGGTTTGCATTCAGTGCAACGCTGTTGCAAAAGACTAAGCGTGATGGGGGCCACAGTCAATGGTCGGTGCGGACCGTACGACAGGCATTCAGCGCACTTGCGGCATGTGGGCCAAACGAAGCGGGCGGCGGGCCGGTGAATGTCTTTTGTTGCACCTGAAGGATTTGCGTTGCATGCTTTGGTTAAACTCTGTTGCCAACAGGCAGCTGGCCCCGCGTCGTACTCATACGTTCTATTGACACGCCGTGTGACGGCTGACATATTTCGAGTACGCGCTATGTGCATCTTGTTGTGCAATGCGCAATTCGTAGGCAGTAATCAGGCCGACTACCCGGCGCCCTGTCTGAGGCACGAGAATATGAAGTCGGGCTGAACTCGGGCCGAACGAACTGCCCGGGGCCACGGCCCCTAGAGTCCCGGGACTAGGAAAGGAACACCCCAGCTAATGGTTCACAAAGTCAAGGCAGTCATTGCCAGGGAAAAGAACGCTCCAGTATCGGTGGAGACCATCCTGGTTCCGGACCCGGGCCCGGGCGAGGCGCTCGTGGACATCCTCACGTGCGGGGTCTGCCACACAGACCTGCACTACAAGCAGGGCGGCATCAACGATGACTTCCCCTTCCTGCTGGGCCATGAAGCCACCGGCGTTGTCAGCGCAGTCGGTGACGGCGTGACGTCGGTCGCCCCGGGCGACCGCGTCATCCTGAACTGGCGCGCCGTGTGCGGCGAGTGCCGCGCCTGTGCCAAGGGACAGCCGCAGTACTGCTTCAACACGGCCAACGCCACCCAAAAGATGACCCTGGAGGACGGCACCGAACTCTCCCCGGCCCTGGGTATCGGTGCGTTCGCCGAGAAGACCCTCGTCGCGGCTGGGCAGTGCACCAAGGTCGACCCCGAGGTTGATGCTGCCGCCGTCGGGTTGCTCGGCTGCGGCGTAATGGCCGGTATCGGTGCCGCGATCAACACCGGTGAAGTCAAGCGCGGCGAATCCGTGGCTGTGATCGGCTGCGGCGGCGTGGGCATCGCCGCGATCGCCGGGGCCAAACTGGCCGGCGCGACCACCATCATTGCCGTGGACATTGACGCGAACAAGGTGGAGATGGCCAAGTCCCTGGGCGCCACCCACGGCATCGACTCCAGCAAGGAAGACCCCACCGAGGCCATCCGCGCCCTGACCGGCGGCAACGGGGCTGACGTCGTGATTGACGCCGTCGGCCGCCCGGAAACGTACAAGCAGGCGTTCTACGCCCGCGACCTCGCCGGCCGGGGGGTGCTGGTGGGTGTCCCGACGCCGGACATGCAGCTCGAACTGCCGCTGCTGGACGTCTTTGGCCGCGGCGGGTCCCTGAAGTCCTCCTGGTACGGCGACTGCCTGCCCTCCCGCGACTTCCCCATGCTGGTCAGCCACTACAAGCAGGGCAACCTGGACCTGGACGCCTTCGTGTCGGAGCGCATCACCATTGACCAGGTGGAGGAAGCCTTCGGAAAGATGCACGAGGGCAAGGTCCTGCGCTCCGTCGTGGAAATCCCCGCGGCGGGAGCTTCAGCATGAGCGTAAGGATCGAGAATCTGGTCACCTCGGGCACGTTTTCGCTCGACGGCGGCACGTGGGACGTGGACAACAACGTCTGGATCGTGGGCAACGACACCGAATGCGTGATCATTGACTCGCCGCATGACGCGACGGCCATCATCAACCAGGTCCAGGGCCGGAAGGTCCAGGCCATCCTCCTCACCCACGCGCACAACGACCACATCGGCGCGGCACGTGAGGTTGCGGACGCCGTGGGCGCCCCGATCTACCTGAACCCGGAAGACCTGGTCCTCTGGGAGCAGGTCTACCCCGGCTCAAAGCCGGACCGGGAACTGGCCGACGGGGACGTGTTCGAAGTGGGCGGGGCCAACCTGCGGGCGATCCACACCCCTGGCCACTCCCCCGGCTCCACCTGCTTCCTGCTTGAGAGCGAGGGGACCGTCTTCACGGGGGATACGCTCTTCAACGGCGGACCGGGCGCCACGGGGCGCTCCTACAGCGACTACCCCACCATCCTGGCCTCCATCCGGGAACGCCTGCTTCCGCTCCCGGCCGAAACCGTGGTCCGCACCGGGCACGGCGACAACACCACCATCGGCGCCGAGCGGGAGACGCTGGCGAAGGTGTCCCAGTAGCCCGCGGGATTAACCACAGCGCCAGACGAGGCGCGCCGGGAGAACCCGGTGCGCCTTTGCTGGTGCCAGAACTACGTATGCTGGTAAGGAAGTTGGAACAATGAAGTTCGGTAAGCAGCCCGCACCCGTCGCGGACATCAACGAGGACGAACTCTCCGTCCACAAGCCCAAGACCGAAGCGGCGGGCGTGAAGGCCGTCATGGTGGCGCTGGAACGCGCGGTGGCCCAGGCCGGAGTCACCCGGACGGCGCAGTCGCTGCTGCGGCTGAACCAGCGCGGTGGGTTTGACTGCCCGGGCTGCGCCTGGCCGGAATCGGCTACCAAGCGCAAGGCCGCGGAGTTCTGCGAGAACGGTGCGAAGGCCGTGGCGGAGGAAAACACCCTGCGCACCGTCGGCGCCGAGTTCTGGGCCAAACACTCCATTGCTGACCTGTCGGAGAAGACGGAGTACTGGCTGGGGAACCAGGGCCGGCTGAGCGAACCCGTGGTGATCCGGGCGGGTGAGACGCATTACTCACCGATTTCCTGGGCGGACGCGTTCGGTCTGATCGGCGAGCACATCCGGGCTTCCACTGCTGACCGGTGCGTGTTCTACACCTCGGGCCGGACCGCGAACGAGACCGCGTTCATGTATCAGCTGTTCGCCCGGGCGCTGGGGACGAACAACCTCCCGGACTGTTCGAACATGTGCCACGAATCCTCGGGCTCGGCGCTGAACCCGACCATCGGCATCGGCAAGGGCACCGTCTCGTTGGAGGACATCCACGATTCCGAGCTCATCTTCGTGGTGGGGCAGAACCCGGGCACCAACCATCCCCGGATGCTCTCGGCACTGAAGGAATGCATGGACAACGGCGGCAAGGTGGTCGCGGTCAACCCACTCCCGGAGGCCGGGCTGTTCAACTTCAAAGACCCCCAGACCGTCAACGGGGTGGTCGGCGGCGGCACCCCGCTCGCAGATGAGTACCTGCAGATCAAGGTCGGCGGCGACCTGGCCCTGTTCCAGGCCCTCGGCCACCTCCTCCTGGCCGAAGAGGCACGGAACCCCGGCACCGTCGTCGACCGCTCCTTTGTTGACGCCCAGACCGACGGTTTCGACGCCTACGCCGAGGCCCGCCAGGTGCTGGACTGGGCCTAAACGGAGAAGGCGACCGGCCTGACCCGGGCCCAGATCGAAACCGTCGCGACCATGCTC
>JBKJVX010000013.1:0-3526 GCA_046717065.1 Arthrobacter sp.
CGCGGGACTCGAGTGCTGCCAGGGCAGCAACTTCGCTGGCGTTCAGTGCCTTGCCCTCGAAGTAACCGGTCTTGATAACCAGCTGCTTGTTGGTCTTGGCAAAATCCGTCAGGCTCTTGGCCGCTGCAACTGCGTCACCCTTGATGAACGCGATTGCAGTGGGGCCGGCGAGCTGGCCGTCGAATGCTTCGACACCAGCTTCCTTGGCTGCAATAGCGGTCAGGGTGTTCTTGACGACCGAGAACTTGGTGTCTTGGCCGAGAGAAACACGCAGCTGCTTGAGCTGTGCAACAGTGAGCCCACGGTATTCGGTCAGGACAGCGGCGTTCGATTCCTTGAAATCGTTAGTGATCTCAGCTACTGCTGAAACCTTGGTAGGCGTTGCCATAACCCTCCTTCCGGGGATAGTGCCGGTATGCGACGGTCCCCGCTCAAGTGAGCTAAAACTAAAAACGCCCCGCGCAGATGCACGGGGCTTGGCTCAACACAGATGTTTCCATGGAGCTTTGCTTCGTTCACCTGCGCCGGCCGCCCTACGTTGAGGGTCCTTCGTCCAGAAAGCCACTGCGCCTCCCGCGCACAACTGCAGAGTTGAGCCATGTTCGAGAGAGTGGATTTCCAACAACCGACGGTCTTTGGTCCTTCAAGTCTACGGGGAGAGCGCCCGGTCCTCCAAATCCAGCCGTCAGCTGGTGCTGGTGTGCACGTGCGGAAGCTCCTTTTGCCAGATCCCGGTGACCCCGGCGATCTGGAAACCCAGCTGCTGGTTCACGGTCAGGAGGTATCGGTTTTCCGGGGCGTTCCAGGTATAAATGACCCGCGCGTCCGGAAACTGCTCGGTGAGCCGTTCCATGTTGGCCACCTTGATCAGCAGGCCCAGCTTGTTCCCCCGGTGCTCCTGCAGCACCAGGGTGTCGTCCTGGAAGACGACGTCTGCACGGTGCGCCAGTACCGTGATGGTGGTCAGGCCCACGAGCGTTCCCGAGGCAAGGTGTTCCACTGCGGTGACCACGGTCCGCCTGCCCTGCGCGATGGCAACCTCTTCGGCTTCCCGGAGGATGGCGCCGTCGAGCACCATGTCCTGCTCAACCGGCGGGTCCAGGGCGGGATCGACGTCGGCCCCCGCCTGGTTCTCAAGGGCCGCGACGGCCTCCAGCCACTGGTCCGGGCAGCGGTCCGTCCAGTGGTGCAGCCGGTAACGGCCGTTGTTGGCCTCATCCGCCTCAGCCTGCAGGTCGGCCACCAGCTTTGTGTCCAGCGGCAGCGCGCACGAGCTGAACTGCTCAATATGCTGAAGCGTGTACCCGGTCCGCTGGGCGAACTCCACTTCGCGGCTCTCCAACGGTACGAAGCCCTGGCCCGAGCCCGGAACCAACTGGGCGCGCTCGAATTCATGGAGGGAGGCCCCGGGGTGGTTCGTGTCCACCAGGATCATGGTGCGCCCCTCGCCGCGGACCAGCTGTTCGGCGGCCTGGAGGAGCCGGCGGCCCACTCCCTGGCGCTGGAATTCGGGGAGGATGTCGAGGGTGAATTCGGCCAGGTCGAGGTTGTCAGTCAGGGGCAGGGCGATATCGACGGTCCCCACGATCTCCCCGTCCACCTTGGCTACGAGAATCAGCTGGCGCTCGTAGGGGTCCTGGAACTCGAGCAGCTTCTCCAGGGGACCATAGGCGAGGTCATCACTCCCCCAGGTCTGCATTCGAACTTTCCGCCCCACCTCGACGGCGGCAAGGAAGTCCGCTGCGTCCGGCGCGTCCAGCGAGTCGGGAATCCAAAGCTGCTCGATCTTCACGTCTTTTGCCATAGGCGAATCATCCCAGCCGTTTCTGCCACTCGCCTTCATAACCTGCGGGCTTGAATCCAAGTGCAATATTTATGGCCAGCATATGTTGGTTTTCGTCGGCATTCCATGTCAGCACCGACCGCGCCGCCGGCCACCGGCTCTGGGCCCGCCGCAAGTTTGCCACTTTGGTCAGCATGCCCAGGCGGCGGCCGCGGTGTTCGGAAGTGACCAGGGTGTCCTGCTGCACGATGGAGTCCGGCACGCCTGGGCGCCAGTTCAGGACGGTGTAGGCCGCCAGTTGCCCCGTGTCCCGCTGCCGGGCCGCCGTCACCGCTGATTGGACTCCACTGCGGATCAGCGTGTTCTCCTCCTCCCTGACCCTGGCACCATCCCAGTCCTCGCGTTCCCAATCCAGCCCGGCGATGGGGACGTCCGTACTCATGGTCGCTTTGAGCCCGGCATACGCCTGCAGCAGGTCTTCCGGGCAGCTGTCGTTCCAGCCGATGATGGAGTATTCCGCGGCCCGTCCGGATGCGTCGGCCTCCAACCGGTCCAGCAGTTCCGGCGGCACAGGCAGGACCAGCCGACTGGACCGTTCCACCTGCTCCAGCTCATAGCCGGCAGCAACCGCAAAAACCACCGCGGGCGCGTCCAGCGGCAGTCCACCGGCGCCGGATTTCGCGGGCAGCAGTGCTGCAGCATTCGCAGCCTGCAACGGCACCTCGTGATAGGCGTCAAGGGAGGTCCTGCCACGATCCCGGGCGACGGCCTCGGCATGCTTGAGCAGGGCTCGGCCCAGTCCTTGGCGTCGGTGGACAGGAGCAACCATGACATCGACTCCAGCGGTGTGCGTGTTCTCGCGCAATGGGAGGGTGACCGAGCAGATGCCCACGGTCTCCGCGCCGAGCCTGGCCAGGTACAGGTGCCGTTCCTCATACGCGTTGCCCTGCCAGAACTCGGCAGCTTCCTGCAGCGTGGGGCAACGGTCCAGGTTGCCCCACGCAGCGATTTCGTGGGCCACCCTCAAAGCGTGGCATTCCTCAAACTCGGCGGTAACCTGGCGGGCCCCTGCAGCTGTTTCGCCGCCGGGCTGCAGGACGTCCACTTCGGATATTGCCAGCACAACAGAGTCTTCCGGGGATCGATCCACATCCGGTTCGGCCATTCCTACAGCTTAGGCAAGACTCTGCCGCTTGGGGCATGGTTTCCGGACTTAAACAAAAACCGCCCGGCACGGGTGCCGGGCGGTTTTTGTTTGCATCGGAAGGATCCGCTGCGGTTGCTTCACACGAGGATTTAGGCCTCGGTCAGAACCTTGGTGACGTTCGGGTCCACGGAGATCCCGGGGCCGAAGGTGGTGGCAACGGTGGCCTTCTGGATGTAGCGGCCCTTGGAAGCGGACGGCTTCAGGCGAAGCACCTCTTCCAGTGCTGCTGCGTAGTTCTCAGCCAGCTTAAGGGCGTCGAAGGACACCTTGCCGATGATGAAGTGCAGGTTGGAGTGCTTGTCGACGCGGAAGTCGATCTTTCCACCCTTGATGTCGTTGACGGCCTTGGTGACGTCGGGGGTCACGGTGCCCGTCTTCGGGTTCGGCATCAGGTTACGCGGGCCCAGGACCTTACCGAGGCGGCCAACCTTGCCCATGAGGTCAGGGGTGGCGACGGCGGCGTCGAAGTCGGTCCAGCCGGCTGCGATCTTTTCGATCAGGTCATCGGAACCAACGAAGTCGGCGCCGGCAGCGAT
>JBKJVX010000014.1:0-9768 GCA_046717065.1 Arthrobacter sp.
GCCAGGTTGAGGAGGGAGTTGAACAGGCCGATGGCGGCCGAGTAGCTGAACTGCGCCTGCTGCAGGCCCGCGTGGTAGACGTAGGTCTGGATGATCTCCGAGGTCGAGAGGTTCAGCGGCGTCTGCATCAGCAGCGCCTTCTCGAAACCGACGTTGAGCAGGTTACCGATGGCCAGGATGAACAGGATGGTCACCACCGGCATAATGCCGGGCAGGTCGATGTGCCGGATGCGCTGAAGCTTCGAGGCGCCGTCCACCCTGGCCGCGTCATGCAACGCCGGATCGATGGCTGCCAGGGCCGCCAGGTAAACAATCATCGAGAAGCCGGCGTTCTGCCACACATCCGAGATCACATATACGGGACGGAACCACTCCGCGGAGCCCATAAAGAACACAGGCTCCCCGCCGGCAAGCTGGATGGCGTTGTTCACCAGCCCGGACCGAGGCGAGAGGAGGACGAACATGATGCCCACCACCACCACCGTGGAGATGAACGCCGGCGAGTAGAGCACCGTCTGGGTGAACTTCTTGAACCTCTCGCTTTGAAGCTGGTTGACCAGCAGCGCGAGGATGATAGGGATGGGGAAGGCCACCAGCAGGCCGAGGATGGCGATCCACAGCGTGTTTCCGACCACCTGGCCGAACTGGTAGGAGTTCACGAACCTGATGAAATGCGTCAGGCCCACCCAGGGGCTGTCCGTAAAGCCGTCCACCGGGTTGTAGTTCTTGAACGCTATCTGCACGCCGTACATCGGCCAGTACTTGAAGACCAGGATATAGATGACGGCTGGAGCTAGTAATACGTATAACTGCCAGGCACGGGAAATTCTCTTGAGGCGGAGCGAAAGAGAATTTTTCCGCTGCGGCAGCGGCGCCGCAGCTGGACTGCCGTGTCGGGCCGGGATGGTGCGGCTCATGGCGTCTCCTTGGGATGGGTCACTGAGTTCCGTTCGATCAGAGGGCAGTCCATGAGCTCGACCCGGCCATCGGGTTCCGCATCCTGGAGGATCAGTTCAACCGCGCGCCGGCCCATGGCGACGAACGGCAATTCAAAGGTAGTCAGGCCCGGCCGCAGGAACGGCGCCAACGTCGCCTGATTATCGAATCCCACAATGGACACGTCCCCAGGGATTGAGAGGCGCAGGTCAGACACCGCCTGGTAGGCGCCCCAGGCGCCGCGGTCGTTGGCGCAGAAAATCGCCGTGGGCGGGTTGCTGGAGGTCAACAACTCCATCGCGTACTTGTAGCCGTCTTCCTCACCGCCACCGCCGAAGCGGACCAGGTCCGGATCCAGTTCCAGTCCGGCTTCCTCGAGTGCTTTCCGGTAGCCGTCGTAGCGTCCGACGGCGGCCGGCAGTCCGCTTTCGAGGCTCTCAATATTGATCAGCGCGATCCGGGAATGCCCGGCCTGGAGCAGCCGTTGGGTAGCCGAATATCCGCCCGTGACTTCGTCGGGAGCGACACTCGCAACCCTTCCGGCCCGATCTTGTGAGTTCAGCACCACGGACCGGACGCCGGTCAGGGCCTCCGGAACATCCAGGCGGCGGTGGTACATGCCGGCGTAGACCACTCCTGCAACCCTGTAGGAGAGCATTGTGTCCAGGGACGCGGCCTCAAGCTCCTTGTCCCCGCCCGTGTTGACCGTCAGCAGGAGGAGCCCGTCTTCCCACGCCCGCTGCTGCGCGCCTTCAATGATGGCACCGGCAAAAGGAGTGGTCGCAACAGTGTCGCCGATGAAGCCGATCATCCCGGCCACGCCTTCGCGAAGTGTCTTGGCGTGGGCGTTGGTGCGGTAGCCCAGCCGGTTTACTGCGTCCCGGACCTTTCGGCGCGTATCCTCGGAGAACCGCGAGCCTGAGGCCGAGTTCAGCACCAGGGACACAGTGGCTTGCGAGACGCCGGCGGCAGCAGCGACGTCGTGCATTGTCGGTCCTGACTTTGGCCGTGATCCAGCCATGGGCACCTCCTCGGGCCGCTAGTAATTCGATCAGTTATTCGTATAACTGGGTCAACTGTAGCGGGCGTCACGTTTGAGCGTCAATAGGCAGCGGAATACGGCATGCAGGAATATCTCCCCTGCACGCGGGCTTGTCCCAATGGCAGGAGCAGTACACCACGAGGAGGACCATGACTATCGGCACAGGTACAACAGCGGGCACGGAGCGTACGGCCCTCGTGGTGGGAGCCACCGGTATTGCAGGATCGGCCCTGGTGGACACTTTGGCAGGCGAAGGGTGGGACGTCCTTGCCCTGTCCCGCAGGCCCGGGGCGGAGCGCGCCGGGGTTCGGTGGCTCTCCGTAGACCTGACCTCGGCAGCATCACTGGCCACCGTGCTTGGGCCGGAGAATCCCTCGCACGTCTTTTTCACAGCGTGGTCACGGCGTGACACAGAAGAGGAGAACATCACGGTCAATGCCGGCATGGTCCGCGACCTGCTCGCTGCACTCCGAGGCAAGGACGTGGCCCACGTTGCCCTGATGACCGGCCTTAAGCATTACCTCGGACCCTTCGAGGCATACGCAGCCGGAGAGATGGCGGACACGCCCTTCCGCGAGGAGGAGCCGCGCCTGCCGGTGCGGAACTTTTATTACGCACAGGAGGATGAGCTCTGGGCAGCGGCGGCCGGGCAGGGCTTCACCTGGTCCGTGCACCGTGCCCACACCGTGATTGGGCATGCGGTGGGCAACGCCATGAACATGGGCCTTACGCTCGCCGCCCAGGCCACACTTTGCAGGGAGCGCGGGGAGCCGTTTGTCTTCCCGGGATCCGAAACGCAGTGGAACGGCCTGACCGACATGACGGAGGCGGGCCTGCTCGCCGAGCACATGCTCTGGGCATCCACTACGCCCCGGGCGGCAAACGAGGCCTTTAATATCGTCAACGGCGACGTATTCCGCTGGCGCTGGATGTGGCCGAAGCTGGCAGCCTACTTCGGCGTGGAGTGGGAGGGGTACCAGGGCGAGCCCCGGCCCCTCGAGCAGTCCATGGCAGGGCGGGAGGACCAGTGGAGGGAACTTGCCCGGCGCCATAACCTCAGCGAGCCGGAGCTGGACCGTGTTGCCTCCTGGTGGCACACCGACGGCGACCTGGGGCGCAACATAGAGGTAGTGACAGACATGGGCAAGAGCCGGGATGCCGGGTTTACCGGCTACCGCCGGACGCTCGATGCCTTCATCGCACTTTTCGAGCGCTACCGGGCGGACAACCTCATTCCCTGACCGGGGCGCTCGCCGGGGCGGTGCCGCTGGTTTCCAGGCGCCGCTGCTCGGCCCCTGGGACGGAGGTCTGAAATCACGACGGCGGGACGCGGCTCCCTGCCGCATCCCGCCGTCGCTTCCTGCTCGCTTAGAGGCCCTGCCGCGCCAGGTCCTCCGCCACGAGCCGCGCCAGTTCAATGGCGCCGGCACGGTTGGGGTGCAGGGCGTCGCCGGTCATGAACAGGGCCAGCGTCGCCTCCGGACCAATCTCCGTGAAGTAAGCGGACGCCAGGACATTCAGGTCAACCAGGGGGATGTCTTCCTCCTGGGCCAAAGCAACAGTGGAGTTGCGGTACCAGCGGTTCACTGAGGAGTGAACGCCGTCCACGAAGTCCGTTGCCCGGCCTTGCGGCGTGACCAGGACGGGTGTCGCTCCGGTGGCCGCCGCCTGCCGGACCATGTCCCGCATGATCTCCTTGAACTCCGACTCGGTGGTGGCGTTCTTGGCAGCAGTGTCGTTGATGCCCATCTCCAGCAGGAACAGGTCGCCTGGCTTGATGTACTGCAGGATGGCTTCCAGCTGGCCATCGTTGCGGAAGCCGCGGGCGATCTGTCCGCCGGTTGCCATGTTCCGGATGTCGAAGGAATCCGGGTCAACAAACTGCGGGAGCATCTGGCCCCAGCCGCCCTGCACGCTGGTCTCCAGGGGGTAGTAGCTGGCAACCGTGGAATCGCCGCCCACCCAGATGGTCGGGTCCATCGCCGGATGGCGGGACACCTTTTCGATTTCCAGTGCGCTCAGCGTGAAGGCGGTGCCAACCTTGCCTTCGGTGACCAGCAGGTTCAGCTGGCCATCAGTTACGGGAATCTCGAAGGAAGCTTTGGCGCCGTTGCCGGTCAGGTTCATTTCCTGGAAGACGCCCTCGGCCGCAATGCTCGCGCGGGAGGTGTCACCGAGGGTGACGGACACCTTGTACAGGCCTTCCTTCAAGTCCACATCAAAGGTGTTGGTGCTCTTGGTCCCGAATTGCAGGAAGCGGACGGCGTCGCTCCCTGCCCCGGTTCCCTTGTCGGGAACGTTGGCCATATGCTCGGGCGTGTTGAAGCCGTAACGCTTCTCGGGGCTGTACGCGTCAGTGGCGTTGACCTTGATGTACCCCTGTTCAATCGGTCCGCTGCCGAAGTCAAAGAGGTAGTTGCCGGGCTCAGCGTGGGCGGCAGGTGCGGACACGCTGAGTCCTGCGCCGCTCACCAGCGCCGCAGCTGCCAGGCAGCAGGTAAGGGTTTTTCGAGTGGGCTTGCCGGACGTGTTGCGCAGGCTGGGATTTTCGATCATGTTCATCTCCTTCGATGACGGTGGAGCGGGGACCAGGGCGTTGTGTTTCTTGTATCGATTCAAACTGTCGGCCGACGGGGGCCGCTTGATTCGAAAGGGGCTTGCCGGATCGGGTTGAAAGTATCGGCGTTACAGCATTTGTAACAGTCCGTAACCGAAGCAGTCAAGATGTTTTGGGCGGTTTCTGTTCCGTTTTGTTCCGCAATGTTGCCGCTCGATCACCCAGAAACTGAGCCGGCGGAAGGACCCGTCAGCCCAGTTCCCCGGTTCCAGCTGCGGCAATGGGCAGGATCCTGTCCCAGACATCCGCGGGAATGTCCGTGCTGGCCAGCTGCAGCGTTTCCTCCACATGGTCGGGTTCGGACATGCCCACGATGGTGGAGCTGATCCGGGGGTCGCGGGTGGAGAACTGCAGGGCAGCTGCCGCCAGCGGCACGGAATACTCGGCGCAGAGCGCCTCCATCTTTCGGACCCGTTCGATGATTGCCGGACTTGCCGGGCGGTAGCAGTAGTTGGGCGCGGCGTCGGGCCCTTTCACGAGCATGCCGCCGCCGAAAGGTGCGGCGTTCATGAACGCCACCCCGCGTGCCATCGCGTCCTGGATCAGGGGCTCGGCGGTCTGGTCCACCAGGGTGTAGCGGTTGTGGCTGATGACGACGTCGAACAGGTCGGTGGCCAGGTACTTCAGCTCCAGGTCAATCGGCCCGCCGGCCACGCCCAGGTGCCCGATGACGCCCTGGTCCCGCAAATCAACCAGCGCCTCCAGCGCGCCACCCTGCCCGGTGCCTTCCTCGAAGGTGATCTTTTCCGGATCGTGCAGGTAGACCAGCTGCAGCCGGTCCAAGCCGAGCCGCTCGAGGCTTTCCTCCACGGAGCGGCGGACGCGGTCCCCGGAGAAGTCGTTGGTTCCGCGGATGGGGTCCACCTTGGTGGCCACCACGAAGCCCTCCGGAAGGCCGCCGGCCTCGGCAAGGGCCTGGCCGATCCGCTTCTCGCTGTTGCCGCCGTCGCCGTACTCGTTGGAGGTGTCGATGAAGTTGAAGGGGCTTTCCAGGACGCGGCGGATGGTTGCGACAGCGGTGTCCGTCCCGCGCGGGGCAGGGTGGCTGCCCAAGGAGCTCGTGCCGACACAGATGGCTGAGACGGAGAGGCCGGTACGGCCCAGAACGCGGTAATCCATTGCTTGCTCCTTAGGGGTGGGTTTCCCGGAAAGGCTACCCCGATCTTGAGCCGGAGCCACTGGAGTACGCTCGTCCAGGAGCCGGCCCCTCACCCTGCACACCACGCAGGGAGGTGCGGATGACCTGGGAGACCGTCGCCGGAGTTGCTGCAGGACTGCTGCTGGCGTACGCCGTGCTGCTGATCCTTCTGTGGTGGTACGCGCGCCACCATCCCGAGTCCGTCACCATGAAGGACGCGCTGCGACTGCTGCCGGACCTGCTCCGGCTCATCACGAGGCTGGCCGCGGACCGGACCATCGCCGTCGGGGTGCGGGTGCGGCTGGTACTGCTGCTTGCCTACCTGCTCTCGCCCATTGACCTGGTGCCGGACTTCATCCCGGTTATCGGCTATGCGGACGATGCGGTCATTGTTGCCCTGGTGCTGCGGTCGGTGCTCAAGCAGGCCGAGCCGGATGCCCTGGAAAGGCACTGGCCCGAAGGCCGGCCCGGGCTGGACGTCATCCTGAAAGCGGCGGCCCCGGTCCGCCGTCGGCCCTAAATTCTTTAGCTTTGGCCGCTCCTTTCGCGCCGTGTGCTGTTAGCGTGGAGGCCCAGCCACTGAAGGAGGAGCAATGACCATCAACTCACCAGATTCACTGCCCGACGACGAGCTGCAGGAAGGCGGCGCGGCCAGCAAGGGCAAGGACGACGGCGGCGTTCCCGGCGGCGTGGACGGCGTGGGCATCGGTGCGGATGCGGAGCCGAACACTTTCGAACCAGAAGAGGACCCGGAGGCAACCGAAGGGCCGGAAACGGAATGAAGTCCGCAGGCTTGTTGTCGCCATCGTCGGCTCAAGGTTCAATCAAGATTCGCGGCAAACGGACCAACCCGGCTTTCCGGTAGTTACCAGCCGGTAGATTTTTAGGTGCTTCCAACTTTTCCCCCAAAGCGGAAGCATAACGGAAGCCCCTGCGCTTGAGCTTGACTCGCGCAGGGGCTTCCAATCACCCAATTACGGGACCCGCTCGTTGTGGTTGTCCGTGGACCCAGCGTGGAAGATTGCCGGCATGGCAATCCTCCACGCATCAGACAACCTGCAGGGCGCCGGGTTTTTCGACGTGAACCTGCGAGGGGCGCGGTTCCTGAGGATAGACCTGCGGTGGGCGGTGCTCCCGGTGGGCCCGCTGTCACCTAACTGCTACTACAAGGTGAGTGGGGCCGGCGACGGCTGGGGGAGGTGGCCGCGGTCTCAGACGGACACCAACGTCGCCGGCCCCAGCCTGGTCCCCGGCAAGTGGCCGGGAAATCTAGGGGCTGAGAGCCAGTAGCGGGATTTGCTATCCCCGCTGTTGAAAAGACTAAATGGCTTGAGCCACGTGGACACGAGTATTCAGTACTCGTTAACGGCAACGACTCCACCTAGGAGAAGGATCGACGGATTGAGTCTGGGGAGATTGCTGGGCCCACAGCAAAGAAGAAGGGCGCCGCTCCGGTTGGAGCGACGCCCTTCCCATGATGGGAAATCAGTCTTTCTTGAAGGCGTCCTTGACTTTTTCTCCGGCCTGCTTCAGGTCGCCTTTGGCCTGGTCGCCCTGGCCTTCGGCCCTCAGGCTCTCGTCTCCGGTTGCTTCTCCTGCGGCTTCCTTGCCCTTGCCGCCCAGCTTCTCGGCTGCGTTACCGATCTTGTCGTCCAAACCCATGGTGATTCTCCCTTCGGTCGGAATCCGCCCGCATCGCGGTGACGGACTTACGCCACCATCCTAGCCCGGCGGTTTACTGCGGGATCCTCGGATTTCTAAAGAAATCCTTGGCTCTGCGTCTTTTCATCTGCCACCCTCACACCGTAGTGACAGGCAAGTTTGCCGCCGAGGTAGCCGGAGGTGCCCACGTTGGCGGAGCCCGCGAGGCTGAGAATGAAGGGGACGGTACCGAACTCCTGCTTGTCGTCTCCCAGCCTGAGGAAGAAGCTGACCGTGAAAAGCGCGACGGCGGTGAGGTTCAGTGACATGTGCACCAGCCCCACCCGGTGTGCCGGTGTTCCAGGGGTGAGAACGATGCCGGGACGGCGAGTTGCGATACATAGTTGCAAGAATTGACGGGTCGCGGGATTCATCCACGGGCACGGAGCCGCTTACGCAGTCGGTGAGACGTCTCGTATCCCAAATTACGAGACTCCGGGAGGGTTGCAGTTGGGGATCTTCGCCGGGAGATGAACGGGTAGGGGTTGGTTCCCGGTTCGGTCAGGGCTTGAAGCTGCATGCGCACGCCTCTTGCGAGCAAGCCCGTCCAAGGCGTAGGTGGTTCCGCCCAAGCTTTATGATTCACTTATGCCTGACATGGATTCATGGCCGACCGGCCGCCTCTTGTCAACAGCGGCCCGACTGGTTGAACATTCCTGGAACGAGAAGCTCGTCGGTGACGGCCTTACCCACGCCGGGGTGATAGCCCTTGATGTCCTCTCGGCAGCCGAGGAGCCCATGAGCCAGTCGATGATTGCCCAAAAGGTTCGTGTGCAGACCCAGACAATGGGAAAAACCTTGTCCCGCCTGGAGGCCCGGGGCTACATCCGCCGAGAGCCGAGCCCTTCTGACCGCAGAAGCCAGGTTGTCTCCATCACCGACATCGGCGCCCGGGTGATCAACGAGGCCCGTGAAGTGGACCGCACGGTATTGGAACGCGGGGCAGTGGATGGGGACAAGCTACGCAAGGAACTGCAAACCATCGTGCTCCTCCTCGCCTCTGCAGCCAAGGAATCAAGCCGGGGGACCGGTAGCTAAGTCGCCGTCCTGCAGCGTTGCAGTGGCACTTTCGTGGTGCACTCGCCCCACTTATCTCGCTGATGAGCCAGCGGAGGCCATAGTTGTTGATGTTGAAGGCGCCAGCACCCGGATCAGGGACCTTCTTGAAGGAGTGCTTGACGGCATCCGTCTGCGCCGGTCATTCCTGATTCTGTCGGGGAATCCTGTGCATGCCCTGGGCCGACTGTAAGAGCCGGCTGGCGCATCCGTTATCGTGGTGGCATCCGGGAACCAGGCTTGTGAGGAATCAAGCACAAGCACTGGACATCGACCGCCTTCTTCCGGCGGGCATTCTCTTGTGCCCTGCGGTTAAAGCAGCCCGGCCACGCTATTACTAGGCCGCCACTTTACCGCAGGAAGTTACCATCCATTAACGGGTAGCAGGGATGGGGATCAATGGATACCGACGGTGATAAAGCTACAGTGGAGTTGGGCTCGGACGGGATCATATATCTGGTCTGGAAACCTCGTCTGCGCATCGAAGCTGAAGACGCGCGGGCAGCGATGGCAGCGGTGAATGAATTAGCGGTCACCTGAAGTATCCCATGTTGGTTGATATGGCCACCACGGCGAATGTCACGCCGGGCGCGCGCTCAGTTTTCTCCATTCCCTGTGCCGCAAACCGCATCGCCCTTCCTGGATCAAGTCCCGTGGACCGGGTGATCGCCAACTTCTTCCTCGGCGTGCACAATCCTCCTTGCCCTACCCGGTTTTTCACGTCCCGGACCGAATCAGTGGACTGGCTGCTGATGGAACCGGGCCGCTCCGGGGACTGAGCATGGCTCGGCCGCGGCGCTCTGTACCGTGCCGGTACGCCTCCACATGGACCGGGATGCAACCATCGGGAACTGGCCTGTGAATTCAGAAAAACCCTGGTTGGTGCTGGTGGAACCAACCAGCATCATTTGGATGATGTCTGTTGCCGGGAGTTCGCCTTTGTCGGATGATGTGCAGCGGTGGGTGTTCTCTGTCCTTGTTGGGGGGGGAGATCTTTGTGTCTTCGCTCTGGAGCACGTGCCATGGGGGGTGGGGCTGGCTCCCGGTGTCAGCACGTCAGGAGCCAGCCCCGCTCTCTGCTCCCCGGTAATTTGGACCGAAATATCAGTTCCAACTTCCAGGGAGCAGTCTTGGGGCGCCGGGTCAGCGGCGGGATTACTTCGGCATCAGCACCGAGTCGATCAGGTAGACGGTGGCGTTCTTTGTCTGGACGCCGCCGCAGATCACGCTGGCGTCATCCACCTTAAGGGCGTCGCCGCTGCCGGTGACGGTTACGGA
>JBKJVX010000015.1:0-10403 GCA_046717065.1 Arthrobacter sp.
GCCCTTTTCAGCGTTAAACCATTTGACGGTACCAGTAGCCATTATTTTTGTCCTTCGTGAAGGTGGAGGAAAAGTCCCGACTTTCGGGTCCTCCGGTGTGGGGTGTTCAAAACCGCTACTTCAGAAGAACGAGGACTTTCGACCCCGCGTACTGCCTGAACTACCAACTGCATAAACACAACAACAGGATCAACCCTACAGGAGATTTGGAGCACCAATTACCACCGGCTTCAGCCGGCGCACCCTGCCATCAGATTCAGCCTGTCACTCGCCGGGCGAAGTGGGGAGCAGACCGTCCCTTTCGGGGCCTCAGCCGGGCCTCGCCACGGGGCTGTCACGGGGCTGTCAGGAACAACCGGACCGGGCGTATGGTTCGTTTATGGATCGGATTCGAACCATTCTGCTTCCGGGCTCTATTCTCCCGGCCCAGCCAGCGTACGGCGCCCTGATTGAAGCCCTGGGGCCCGAGGTACAGGCTGTCGCCAAGGACCTGGAGCTCTATGCGGGCGACGAGCCTCCGCCTGGCTGGAGCCTTGACACAGAGATTGACGGCGTACTGCGCCAAGCGGATGCCCTCGGCTGGGAGACATTCCACCTGGTGGGATACTCCGGTGGCGGGTCAGCTGCCCTGGCATTCGCCGCCAGGCACCCTGACAGGCTGCTCAGCCTGGCGCTGCTTGAGCCCGCCTGGGCCGGGAACTGGGACTGGAGCCCCGGGCACACGGAGCTCTGGAAGAAGTACGGGCAGCTCGAAGCACTCCCTCCGGAGCAGTTCCTGCCCGCCTTCATAAGGCTGGGAGTCAAGCCCGACGCCGTCCTTCCGCCACCGCCGCCGGGCCCCCCGCCGCCGTGGATGGCGAAACGGCCCGCTGGTATCAAAGCCTTCCTGCGGTCCTTAAAGGACTACGACTTGGAGAGGGAGCGGCTGGCAGCGTTTCCGCGGCCCGTGTTCTACGCCTTGGGCGGCCTGAGCAACCCGGATGCCTACGGCGAGATTGCCAGCCGGCTGGCAAGGGTGTTCTTCCCGGACTTTCATCTGGAGGTGTTCCCCAAGCGCCACCACTTCGACCCCCCACACAGGATCGAGCCCGGGCGGCTGGCGGAGTTGCTCCGGCGGCACTGGGCGCAGGCGGAAGCCAGCAAGGCCGCCGGCCCTACCTCGGTCCCCCTGCCGAGGGTCACTGCAGAATCCAGCACGCCGGAAATCCTGGACAACGTCCGCGGCAACCGCTGATCGTCCACGCCGGGCCGTCATCAGGTGGCAATTCACCCGTCCTCCGCAGAAATTGTCGGTGGCGGCGTGTAGCTTGGGCAGATAAGTCATCCCGCCGCAAAACCCGCCCTGAGGACGCCTTGGATTTCTACGCCGTCAACGCCCTCCGTGAGAACCACGCAGGATGGTCCCTGCTCCGTGCGCAGAACGCCCCGCTGGCCATCAGTTTCTTCATAAAAGCCTTCACCGGCCCGAACCAGCGGGACATCGGCCGGCAGGAGCTCATCGACCATTTGGATGACATCCTGTTCGGCCTGCGCGACGTCTACGGTGAGGACAAGTTCCCGCGTCCTGCCGGCGAGTACCTGGACGATTGGGCTGCCAGCGAGAAAGCCTGGCTGCGCAAGTACTACGTTCCCGGCCAGGACGAGCCGCACTACGACCTCACACCCGCCGCGGAGGACGTGGTCCGGTGGGTGGAAAACCTTCGCGGGCGGGACTTCGTGGCCACGCAGTCGAGACTCACCAGCATCTTCGCGGTCCTCAAGGCCCTGGTCCAGCAGTCCGAGACCGATCCTGAGGTCCGGCTCGCCGAGCTGCAGCGCCAGCGGGACGGGATTGACGCCGAGATGCAGAGGATCAGGGACGGCAACGTCAGGGTGATGACTGCCCCGGAGGCGCTGGACCACTTCCAGCAGTTGACCACCCTCGCCAAGGACCTCCTCGCCGATTTCCGCGAGGTTGAACAGAACTTCCGGAAACTGGACCGGCAGGTACGGGAACAGATCGCCACCTGGGACGGCACCCAGGGGGAGCTCCTGGAAACCATCTTCGCCAACCAACAAGGCATCAGCAGCTCCCTTCAAGGCCGCACCTTCCAGGGGTTCTGGGACTATCTCATGTCCCCGCAGCTGCGTACCGAACTGCAGGACCTCCTGCAGCGTGCCACGGAAATCGAGGCGCTGGCCGGCGTGGAGGACCTGCACGCCGTGACGAGGCTGCACCAGGACTGGCTGCCCGCCGTCGACCAGACCCAGGCCACCGTACGCCAGCTGTCCGAGCAGATGCGCCGGCTCCTGGATGACAAGGTCTTCCTCGAAAACAAGCGCATCATGCGGCTGATCCGCAGGATTGAATCCGGTGCCCTCGGCACCCGGGAGGCACCGCCGTCGGGCATCTTCATGGACATTGCCGCCCAGTCCGTGGACGTCGCCCTGCCGTTCGAGCGGCCACTGTACGAGCCAAGCCGAAAGATGATGGTGGACGACGACGTGCTGGCCGCCGATGACACGGATGTGGACGCGGGTGCCCTGTTCAACCAGTTCCACGTGGATAAGGAGCGCCTGCAGGCGAACGTCGATTCCGTCCTGGCCGAAGCCGAGCAGGCAACCCTCCTAGAGGTCACCACAGCCCATCCGCTGCAGCAGGGCCTCGCCGAAATCGTGGCGTACTACCAGCTGGCCAGCGAATCCGAATGGGCCAGCATCCATGACGACGTGCCCCAGCAGCTGCAGTGGAAACTCCCCGACGGCAGCATCCGCGAAGCCACCATCGACCAGATCATCTTTGTGAGGCCGGCATGAATTCCCAGGACACCTTCGAAACCGCCGCCCGGACGCCCGAGGAACTTCCCGGCGTCGTAACCCGCCTCTTCCGGGGCGTCCTGTACGCCGAATCGGATGAGAAGGTCTGGCAGTCGCTGCTCGCCCTTGAGTCCCAGGCCCGGGATTATGTGGCCGTGCTCGGGCTGGACCTGATCCTGGCTGAGTCCGAGGGCTACGCGTTCCTCCGGTCCAAGGAGGATCCCGAAGGCAACCTCCCCCGGCTGATCCCGCGCCGCCGCCTCACCTTCGATGTGAGCCTGCTGCTGGCACTGCTGCGCGGCCGGATGCTCGAGTTCGACACCAACAGCAGCGAGCTCCGCCTCATCATGACGGAGCAGGAAATCGTGGACATGGTGGCAGTTTTCCTGCCTGAATCCAGCAACCAGGCCAAGATCCTGGACAAGCTGGGCGCCACCATCAAAAAGGTGGTGGAGCTCGGCTTCCTCCGCAGGCTCCGCGGCCAAGCGGACACCTACGAGGTCGCCAGGATCCTGAAGGCCTACGTTGACGCCCAGTGGCTGGAGGAGTTCGACGCGCGCCTCGCTGACTACCGGGCGTCCCTGGAAGAACCAGCAGGCGCTCGACCGAAAACACCTGAAAGCACCACCGAAGGGGAACTGCCGTGACCGCGGATCTGCAGGACAGCCTGTTCAGCCTTGGGGACCCCGCGGACGCGCCGGAAGGACACACAGCGGAGGACGCCCGCACTCCCCCGGGCTACCGGCTGCACCGTTTGGAACTGCTCAACTGGGGCACGTTCCACCAGGGCGTGCGCACGTTCCGGCTGGACGGGGCAAACAGCCTCCTGACCGGCGACATCGGTTCGGGAAAGTCAACGGTGGTGGATGCCATCACCACGCTCCTGCTGCCGGCCAACAAGATCGAGTACAACAAGGCCGCCGGTGCCCAGAAGAAGGAACGCACCCTCATGTCGTACGTGCGGGGCTACCACAAGAGCACCCGCAGCACAGGCGGCGAAAACTCCAGGCCTGTGTCGCTGCGCGGAACCGGCGCGCTCACCGTGGTGCTGGCGGTGTTCCACAACGCCGTGCTGGACAAGTCGGTCACGCTGGCCGTCACGCTGTGGGCCGTCCAGGAGGCGGGGCAGCCCAACCGTTTCTATTCACTCGCGGAAACGGACCAGACCATCGCAGCGGACTTCGCCAACTTCGGCCAGGACCCGTTCAAGCTGAAGAAGAAGCTCAAGGCGGCCGGCGCCACGGTGCACGACACCTTCGAGCCCTACGCAGCAGCGTTCAAGCGCCAGTTCGGCATCAGCGGGAACCAGGCCATGGAGCTGTTCCACAGGACGGTGTCCATGAAGCAAGTGGAGAACATCACCCACTTCGTGCGCACCAACATGCTGGACGAAGACGACGTGGAGAGCCGGATCAAGAACCTGATCCACCACTTCGATGACCTCAAGAAGGCCCACGGCGCAGTGCTGCGCGCCAAGGACCAGATCGCCATGCTGACCCCCATCCGCGAGGGCGCCGCCAGGCACGCCAAGCTCACGCTCCAGGACCAGGACGCCAGGGACCAGCGGGACCAGCTGCACCCCTGGTTCACCAACCAGAAGCTGATCCTCAGCCTCGAACACGCCGCCGAGCTGGACAGCACCGGCCAGCGGCTCCGCGAGGACAACGCCTCCGTGACCGCCCGCATCACCGAACTCCGGCACGATCTTAGCGCCGTGGCCGAGGACATCCGTTCCAACGGCGGCGGCCGGCTCGCGGCAATCGACGCGGACATTGCGCGCCTGGAGCGCGAAGCCGCCGTACAGCGCACCCGCTACCAGACCTACGCGGCCGCCGCCGCGGAGCTGGGCCTGCGGGCACCGGAGGACCGGGTGCTGTTCGACGCCAACCGGGACGGCCTGGCCGCCGTCGAATCCGGACTGGCGGAACAGAACCGGGACCTGCAGGAGCAGCGCACCGAGCTGACCATGACGCGCACGGTCCTGGCCGAACGCGCCGCCGACCTCACAGCGGAACTCACCAGCCTCCAGTCCCGGCGGAACCTGCTGCCGCTTGACCAGGTGGGGATCCGCCGTCGGCTGTGCGAGGGAACCGGCGTGCCGGAGAAGGCGCTGCCGTTCGCCGGCGAGCTGCTGCGCGTCCGCGACGGCGAAGCCGCCTGGGAAGGCGCAGCCGAACGGACCCTGAGGGGCTTCGCACTGTCCCTGCTGGTGCCGGCGGAACATTACGCTGCGGTGAGCAGCTGGGTGGACTCGAACAACCTCAAGGGCAAGCTCGTCTACCTGAGGGTGGGTGATACTTACGCTGCCCACAGTGCAGAACCCGGAACCCTGGCTGCCAAGATCGCCATCAAGCAGGGCACCCCGTTCCGCGATTTCCTGTTGGCGGAACTGGCGGGCCGGTTCGACTACGTCTGCTGTGACACGCTGGCCGACTTCCGGCGCTTCCCCAAAGCGCTCACCGCCAACGGGCAGCTCAAGGGCGGCAGGGGACGGCATGAGAAGGATGACCGCAGGGACATCGCGGACCGGCGGAACTTCGTGCTGGGCTGGGACAACCAGGACAAGGTCAACCGGTTCCTCGCCGAGCTGGACGCGGCAAAGGGCCAGCTCCAGGTGGCCGCGACGCAGCTGGCTAACGTCGACCGCCAGCTGGGCGACCTCGGCCGGAAGAACCAGCAACTCGGCACCGTGCGCTCAGTAGCGGATTTCGGCGAGGTCAACTGGGAGCTCACTGCCCGGCGGATCGAGGAGTTCAAGGAGGAACGGCGGGCGCTGGAGTCAGCCAGCAACATCCTCCAGGAGCTGGCTGCCCGGGAGGCTGCCATGAAGGCTGAGCTGCAGCGTTCCGAAGAGCGGGCCAACAAGATCCAGCAGCGGCTCGGAGCCAATGAGAAGGACACCGAGAACCTTGCAGAGGCCATCGCCGAGTGCCGTGCCGTGCTGGCGGAGGAGCCGCTGACGGACGACGCCGGCCTGCTGGCGTCCGTAGCGGGCCTCGCCGCCGGGGCGCCCGGGGAACGAGTCCTCACCTACAAGAACACCGTGGCCGTGGAGAGCTCGGTGCGGCAGGAGCTGACGAAGGCCATCGATGCGCTGTCCAAGCGTCTGGCCACGGCGGAGGCAGGCACGGTGCGCCTGATGGCGGATTTCCGGAACAAGTATCCGAACGAAACCACGGAGATCGACGCTTCACTCGACGCCGCCGGAGATTACGACCGCCTGCTCGAGCAGCTGGAAAAGAACGATCTGCCCAAGTTCGAGGCACATTTCAAGGAGTCCCTGAACCAGAACACCATCCACGAGGTGGTGGCGTTCAACGCCTTCCTGGACAGCCGCCGGCAGGACATCGTCAGCCGGATCACCAAGATCAACGAATCCCTGGCCACCATCGAGTACAACCGTGGCCGGCACATCCAGCTGGAGCACCAGAACACCACTGACCTGGACGTCCGGCAGTTCGGAACGGACCTGCGGGCCTGTTCGGAGGGAAGCATCGGGGACGAGGACCAGTACTCAGAGCAGAAGTACCTGCAGGTGGAGCGGCTGATCGAACGGTTCCGCGGGCGCGACGGCTTCACTGCCCTGGACGAGCGGTGGACCGCGAAGGTCACTGACGTGCGGAACTGGTTCACGTTCTCCGCCTCCGAGAAGTGGACCGAGACCGGCGAGGAGTTTGAGCACTTCACCGATTCCGGCGGCAAGTCCGGCGGCCAGAAGGAGAAGCTGGCCTACACCATCCTGGCCGCAGCGCTGGCGTTCCAGTTCGGCCTGGGCGCGGGGCAGGGCGCGGCTTCGGGGGCCGGGAGGAGTGCAGGCAAGGGCCGCAGCTTCCGCTTCGTGGTGATCGACGAGGCGTTTGGGCGCGGCTCCGACGAGTCTGCGCGCTACGGCCTGGAACTGTTCCAGCGGATGAAGCTGCAGCTGCTGATTGTCACTCCGCTGCAGAAGATCCACGTGATCGAGCCGTTTGTGGCACACGTGGGCTTCGTGGCCAACACCAACGGCAACGATTCACAGCTGCGGAACATGACCATCCAGGAGTACCGGGACGAACGGGACCGGCGTGCCTAAGCGGCGTCCCGAGGGGCCCGAAGCGAGCTTGCGAGGTTCGGGAAGGGACCTCCGCGCTGACAGCTCCGCGGGCCGGGCACAGGGGTGGACCACCCCGTCTGACCTTCGCACCCTCTCGCTGAAGGCCTGGAGCAGCGGCTCCCTCCTCCGCGAACTGCTGGCTCCCAGCGGGGCCTACCCCCGCCGTCGTACCCTAAAGCGGCCGACGGCGGCGGCCCTTCTGCGTGATTACGCCGCGGCGCGCGCGTGGGCGGAGGGGTTGTTGGCCGCCGCAGGGCCGTTCACCCTGGAAACCACCGAGCTGGGGCGCAACACCATCGGGGCCAATCAGCTGCCGGCCGCGGTGGTTTTCGCCTCGGCACAGGATGAAATTGCGTTTGCGGGCAAGGCCAGGGATGCCGCCCGGTTCCAGGAACTGGCCGAGGGGCTGGCCGGGCTGGACCCGATGTTCCGCGCCTGGGCACTGCGGCGGCCCCTGAAGCTGCTGGACCTGGGCGCCAGCGCACTCACAGCAGGCCGGATTGCGTTGTGGCTTCGGGACAACCAGGACCCCGGTGTCTACGTCCGCCAGCTGAGCCTGTCCGGCGTGCACACCAAGTTCATTGAAGGCAACCGGCCGGTGATCGACGAATTACTCGGAACCCTTTTCACGGAAACGGCTGCCGACGATGCGCAAGAGGGGGCCGCTGAGCAGGTGGCTGACGTGGCCGCTGAAGCCGGCTCCCTCCTGGGGCAGGCAGCGCCGCGCACTCCCGCCGCCCGTTTTGCCGCCAGGCATGGATTCCTGCACCCGCCGGAGCTCGTGCGGTTCCGTTCGCTGGATGCTGCTGTCCCTTTGCTGGGCAGCGCGCGGGATGTCACAGTGACGGCGGGCGCGTTCAGCACCCTGAGCCTACCCGTCACAAAAGTGCTGATCACTGAGAACCTGGTGAACTTCCTGGCCCTCCCGGAACGCCGGGCCACACTGGCGATCTACGGCGGCGGTTACGGGTTCTCCTCCTTGCGGGACGCTGGATGGCTCCGGGACTGCGAAGTCTTTTACTGGGGCGACCTGGACACGCATGGTTTCCAGATCCTTGACCAGCTCCGCGCAGTGCATCCGCACGTCGCCAGTGTGCTGATGGACGAGGCAACGCTCCTGGCGCATCGGGATGTGTGGGGCACTGAGCCGTCGCCATTCAAATCCGGGCTGGGCCGGCTGACGGCGGACGAGGCAGGACTCTACGAAGGGCTGGTAAAGGACACGTATGGCCCGGCGGTCCGGCTCGAGCAGGAGCTGATCCGCTGGGACTGGGCGCTGGAAAGACTTGCGGCTGCACCACCTGACCGGTGATGATGGCGTAGCGCATGAGGCGCGACCGGCTAGGGGTGTGGGGTTCCCTCAGGCCGGCCCCGGCGCCCCAGAAGGCCTTCGTTGCTTCATTTTCCTTCCGCCAACTCGGCGGCCCACCGCCCCTCCCCCCGCGATGTCGCACTGCTAGGTGGACTGCTCGACGACGACGTGTGGGCGTTCAGTAATTGCCGCGTGGACGCCCCGGGCAGGCCGGTGGCCGAGATCGACTGGTTCTTTTATAACGTCCGGCACGGGACGCTGATGGTCAGCGAGTGGAAGGGATTCCCCCAACGCGTGGTTTCGGCCACCGATACTGGCGCCCGGTGGCAGCTGGAGGGCGGACTGATGGTTGCCAACCCCATAGAGCAGGTGTCCAAACAGCTCGACGCCGTACGCCTGGCCCTGCGCAACGGGATCCTCCCGCAGCACTTTCCTGACTTTGACCCACGTCAACTACTGCTGATGCAAAGCGTCTATACCCCGCAGGTGGATGAGCGAACGGAGATTGAACGCATCCGGTGGGGCAAGGTGTATGGAAGCCTGCCGGACCTCGCTGCCGTGATCTCCACGTCAACCA
Organism: Arthrobacter sp.; assembly: GCA_046717065.1. GTDB lineage: Bacteria > Actinomycetota > Actinomycetes > Actinomycetales > Micrococcaceae > Arthrobacter. Next base: position 8,779 of record JBKJVX010000015.1, read on the forward strand.
GTCCGGCACCGCTGCACCTGCCCGGCGACGACGCCCGGCTTGCTGTGGCGAAGGCGCTCTGCGCCCTGTTCCGTACCAGCCTCCCGGCTGACCTAAAGGCCAGGCTGGGCGTGCCGAAGAACAAGGCGGGCAGCGACGTAGTGCAGCGGATCAGCGAAATCCACCGGCAGATCGCTGCGCTTCACGTGGAACTCGCAGATCTTTTGCTCGCCGGAGCGGGCGGCGATACTCCCCATGCAGAACCGAAGCCGCAAGCAAAGCCACCAGCCCCGGCTGCCGCCGTCGCGAAGGCAAAGAAGCCCGCGGCGGCCCTGACTGAGCAGCAGCGGATGCAAGCCCACTTGGCGCGGAACTTTCAGGGCGTCAACGGAAGCGTTGAGGCTGCAGCAAAGGCTCTGGAGAAGGCCTGGGCCGCAGTGCTGGCCGATCCTCTGCTGCACGGCGCCACGGGAATCAGCGTTACGTCGTTCGGCTCTGCGGGATCACCCTTGGTTAAAGAAAAACACGGTTCGCTGTCAAAGGTACTCGGAATGCAGCTGCGCAAATGGTGCATCCTTCAGGCAGAAGCGGCTGGGATGAAGCCGAGGGACGTCGCGGGGAAACCGGCCAACATCCGGGTGCGCTGACCGGCACGGACCGGCACAGGCGCTGGGATTGTGGTGCCGCTTTCCGGCGCCGCCAACCCATCACTGCCATGGGCGCAGCGGCGCCGCCTCCTGCACGTTGAAGCTCACCAGCATGGTCCGGTTCCGCGCGCCGGTCTTCCGCAGGATCGAACCGACGTGCTTTTCTACTGTCTTCACGGAAATTTGAAGTTCCCGGGCGATCTGCTTATCCGCCATGCCGCGGATCACCATCTCGTGCACCTGGCGTTCACGCGCGGTGAAGTGGCCTGACTCATCCGGCTGCGCAGCTGAACCCATCAGATGGTCAAATATGTCGCCCTCCACCAACGCCTGGCCCTGACCTGCCGCCACGACGACACGGGCGATTGTATCCCCGCTGGCCCTCCGGTTGATAAAGCCCCGTACGCCCGCCTGTTTCGCCGATCGCACCTGTTCCACCGTCGGATTGTCCGTCAGCACCACGATCGCTACGCCCGGGTCAAGTTCGCGGATTCCGGCCAAAACTCCGGAGGTGTCCCTGTGGAGCAGGTCAAGGTCCATCAAGACGACATTCGGGCGGATCAACCCGTATGCGTCAAGCATTTGGGCAGCCGACGCGACCTCCGCGGCTATCTGAATGCCCGGTTCTGCAATACCCAGCAGCCGGACCAGGCCGGCGCTGATCAACGGATACTCGTTGGCGATCAGGATCTTCCACTGCGGCTGGCGGGTGGCCTCGCGCTCAGGTGCGTGGTCGGGCAGGATGGCGCGCACCTTCGTACCCCAGCCGGGCGTGGTGTCGATGTGCAGGTCACCACCAAGATGGATGGCACGCGATGTCATGCCATGGAGGCCCAGGCAGCCTGACGGCAGGGAGCTATGGTTCCCGTGCGCAGAAGCAAGGTCAAAACCCCGGCCGTTGTCTTCCACCATCACAGCGACCGAGCCGCAATCATAAATCAGTCCGGCCCGTACAGCAGTTGCCCGGGCATGGGTCACCACGTTGCTAAGTGCCTCCTG
>JBKJVX010000016.1:0-5054 GCA_046717065.1 Arthrobacter sp.
GCGGCGGCAGGCCACGTCTAGCAAGAGGAGGAGTCCCGCACGCGAAAAAATCATCTGGAACGAGCTTTCGACGTCGGAGTAGACTACGTCACACTGACGCTGTCGAGGCGCTGAAGCAGCTCCTCATAACCTGCACAACTAGCCACCCGGTAAGCAGACAGGCGAAACTGATGACTTCGAAAACCCTCACTGCAACGACCACGGCCCTGCTGGCGCTCGGTCTTATTGCGTCCCAGCCCGCCAACGCTGCTGACAAAGCACCCAACAAGGATTCCTTCAGTTTCGGCGTGATCGGGGACATGCCTTACGGCGGCGCGGAAGTCGACAAGTTCCCCGAACGCATCCAGGACCTCAACGCGGACAGCAGGCTTGATTTCGTGGCCCACGTGGGCGACATCAAAAACGGAACGTCCCGCTGTTCTGACGGCTACTTCACCAAAATCCGTGAGCAGTTCGACACCTTCGAGCACCCCCTGGTTTTTACGCCCGGCGATAATGAGTGGGTGGACTGCCACCGCGTCGATAACGGTAAATACAACCCGCTGGAACGGCTGGACACGCTGAGGGAAGTGTTCTTCGACGAACCCGGCAACACCCTCGGTGCCGCCATGCCCGTCACGTCCCAGGCAGAGCGCGGGCTTCCGGAAAACGTCCGCTTCACCCAGAACCGCGTGGCCTTCTCCGTGCTGAACATCCAAGGCAGCAACAACGGGCTGCAGCCCTGGACCGGCCTCGGGTTAAATGGCGTTACAGGTGACCAGCGGGAAGACGTGAATGACCGGATTGAGGCTGCGGTGGACCAGATCCGCGACACGTTTGCTGACGCCGCGGGCGGCAAGCTCCGGGCCGTGGTGCTGATGACCCAGGCCGACATGTTCGCTCCCCCGCCCCCGAAGGGCCCTCAGCCCAGCCCGAACTCGGTGTCCGGTTTCAAGGAAATCGTAAAGACCATCATCGAGGAAACGAACGGCTTCGACGGGCCGGTCTATCTCATCAACGGTGACAGCCACGTCTTTGCCGCGGACAAGCCGCTCGCGGCCGGCTCAGAATGGCTGGACATCTACGACCTGCCGGCCGCGGATGACCTGCAGCGCATCACCGTGGCCGGCGCAGAAAACGTTACCCACTACGTCCGGTTCACGGCGTCGCGGAACAGCGCCTCCAGCGCCCCTGTCCTGTCCTGGAAGCAGGTCCGCTTCAGCCGGTAGCGGCACACACAACCGCAGCGGCAACAACGGAAGCGGACGACGTCGGGAGGTCCCGGCGTCGTCCGCTGTCGTTTTTCTTGTGGTCAGGTGAAGAAGGTCAGGCTGATTCCCGGACCACCAGTTCCGTGGGAATGGTGATGGCCGCGGGGCGCTTGCCGTTGATGACATCCAGGAGCAGGCGGACCATTTCCTCGCTGATGCGTTCGAAGGGCTGGCGCACGGTGGTCAGCGCGGGCGCCGCAGCCGAGGAGGCGCTGATGTCATCGAAGCCGACGACGGCGACGTCCTCAGGTATCCGGCGCCCCGCCTCGTGCAGCACTTCCAGGGCGCCGAGTGCCATGAGGTCGTTGGCGGCGAAAACAGCGTCGATATCGGGAGCCCGGTCGAGGAGTTCGCGCATCCCTTTCGCGCCGCTCTCCTTGCTGTAGTCACCGTGGACAATGAGCGCCTCATCAATGTCCGCGCCTTGATCGTCGCGGTACGCCTCAAGCCGGCGGATGCCGCCGGAGGTGTCCTGCGGCCCCGTGATCGTGGCAATCCGCCGGCGGCCAGCGTCCCGCAGGTACCGCAGCAGGTCGCGGGCACCTTCGTAGTCGTCGGCCGCAACGTAGCCCATCTTCTTCTCGAACCCAAGGGGGATGCCGCAGGAGATGGCGGGGATGCCGGCGGAAATGATGTCCGAGATGATTCCCTTCCGGGTGGCATGCGAGGACACCAGCAGCACGCCGTCCACATGGCCTGCGGTGAGGAAATCGGTGGCGCGGCGCTGTTCGTCGTCGGTGCCAGCCAGGATCAGGACCAGCGGAATGTCATGGACTGCCAGCGCGTCTGCAGCCCCGCGCAGGAGGACCGCGAAGTTCGGGTCCTCGAAAAGTCGGTCATGCGTTTCGGTCAGCAGGAATGCCACTGAGTTTGCACGATTGGTGGCCAGGTTCCGGGCATGCGGGTTGACTCGGTAGCCGGTCTTTTTGATGGCGGCATTCACGGCTTCCAGCGCGGACGGGCTGACCCAGTGTCCGCCGTTCAGCACCCGGGAGACGGTGCCGCGTGAGACCCCGGCTTCTTTGGCCACGTCGTCAATCTTTGGCCTCGGCCGGGAGGTGGGTTGCGTCATATTCAAAGCCTATCCAGTACTAGGCCTTGACAGCGCCGGCGGCGAGGTCGACCCGCCAGTAGCGCTGCAGCAGGAGGAACATGATGACCAGCGGGATGATCGACAGCAGGGCGCCGGCCAGGACCAGGGTGTACAGGGCCGGTGCGGAGGCGCCCTGGTTCAGCAACCCGTTCAGGCCCACCGTGATCGGGAACAGGTGGTCGTCGCCGAGCATGATGTAGGGCAGCATGAAGTTGTTCCAGATGGCCACGAACTGGAAGAGGAATATGGTCACCAGGCCGGGCAGCATCATGGGGGCCGCAATCCGGTTGAAGATGTACATTTCCTTGGCGCCCTCGGTGCGGGCGGCCTCGATCACGTCGCCGGGTACCGACGCTGCTGCGTAGATACGGGCGAGGTAGATGCCGTAGGGGCTGATGATCTGGGGCAGGAGCACGGACCAGTAGGTGTTGGTCAGCCCGGCCTGGGCGAGCATCAGGTACTGGGGAATGGCCAGGATGACGCCGGGCACCAGCACGCCCATCAGCAGCACCTTGAAGATTCCGGACTTGCCGGGAAAGTCGAACTTTGCCAAGACATAGCCGGAGAGGGCGGAGACCCAGGTGGAAACGATGGCGCCGACGCCTGCGTACAACGCGGTATTGGCCATCCAGCGCCAGAACAGCCCGTCACGGTATTCGGTGAGGGCAACGATGTTGTCCCACAGGTGCGTGCTGGGGGCCAGAGTGAAGGTGGAGAACAGTTCGTTGCCGTCCTTGCTGGCGGCGGCCACCACCCAGATCACAGGGAACAGGCAGTACAGCGCGCCAAGGATCAGGATCCCGGTGGAAAGGTAGCTCGGCTTGTCGTGGGCCGAAACTGCGCCCTTGGAGGTGCGAACGGTCTTTGTATTCGAGGTGCGGCTGGGCGCAAGGGTGGTCACGGTCAGTTCTCCTGTCCGAAGGCCCGCTTCTGCACAACGCGCAGGAACAGGAAGGAAATGATGAAGGTAGCCGCGGCGATCACGATGCTGGTAGCGGCGGCTGAGTACACGTCGTTGCGCGTGAACGCGTCACGGTAGACCAGCATGAGTGGGGACCAGCTCGTGGAGAGGCTGTTGGCCAGCGGGCGCAGGGTGGTGGGCTCGGCGAAGACTTGAAGCGTGGCAATCATCGAAAACAGCGCCGTCATGACCAGCGACGGGGCGATGATGGGAATCTTGATCCGCAGGGCGGTCTGGATTTCTGAGCAGCCGTCCAGCTTCGCTGCCTCATAGATTTCGCTGGGCACGGCTTTCAGCGATGTGTACATAACGATCATGTTGAAGCCCACACCGCCCCAGAGAGCGATGTTGCAGATGGCGAACGTGACGAGGTTCGGGTCCAGCAGCGAGGGAAGCGCGACGCCGAACTGCCGGGCCAGGAAGTGGAAGGGGCTCACGCCGGGCAGGTACAGGAAGCCCCACAGAAGGGAGCTGATGACTGCGGGCACGGCGTAGGGAAGGAAGATGGCGGTGCGGGAGAAGCTGCCGGCCCTGGTTCGGCGGGAGTCCAGCAGGAGCGCGAACAGCAGGGCGAAGCCGAGCATCAGCGGGATCAGGATGAGGCCGTACAGCAGCACGCGCAGCACGCTGCCCAGGAACTCCGGGTCCGTCAGGGCGCTGACGTAGTTTTCGAAGCCCGCAAACACCTGGCTCTGGGAGCCTTTGCCGAGGCCCAGGCCACTGACCTTCTTCTTCTGGAAGCTCAGCACCAGCGTGTAGACGATGGGGGCTGCCATAAAGACGAGGAAAAGGATGATGCCCGGGGCGAGCATCGCGTAGGGGATGAGCACCCGGGATTTGAAATTCTTCGCCCGCCTGGAGGGTCCGGCTGCGGTGTCTGCCGCCGGACCGGGCTTGGTCACGGTCATTGCAAAGGGTGCACTTCCTTGTGTGGATTGGAGCTTGTGTGGATTGGAGCTTGTGGGATTCGAACTTTTCTGGATTCGACGTGGTGCCGGTTCCTGGAGGGGCCTTGGGGATGCCCCTCCAGGAACCGGAGTCTGTTGCTGCTTGCCGGACGCTACTTGACGGTGAAGCCGGTCTGCTTCAGGTCCTCAACGGTGACCTGCTGCATGGATTTCACGGCGTCGCTGAAGGCGCTCTTCTGCTTGGCCTGCGCAGCTTTGGCGAACTGGTCATTGTAGGCGTTGAAGGCCACGTTGACGTTGGGCCCGTAGGTGAAGGAGCCCACGTTCTGCGCGGCGTCGCCAACCACTTCGTAGAAGTCAGGCTGGTTGGAGAAGAATTCCGGTGCCTCCGTGAGCGCGGACTTGGCGCCTGCGTTGTCGGCGGGGTAGACGCCGGTTTCCTTGACCAGGGCCTGGACTGCTTCGGGGTCGGTGTTCAGCCAGGTGGCGAACTTCGCGGCAGCCTCGGCGTTCTTGGACTGGGTGGTCACGGCGGTGGAGGAGCCGCCCCAGTTGCCGGTGGAGGGCTTGGAGGCATCCCACTGCGGCATGGGTGCCACCTTCCACTGCCCGGCGGTGGCGCCGGCGTTGCCGGAGAGAACGCCCGGGCCCCAGGCTGCGCTCAGCCAGCCCACCTGCTTGCCCGTGTTAAGGGCGGTGTTCCATTCGGCGGTGTACATAGGCTTGTTGTCGATGGTGCCCTCTTCCACGAGGCCGCCCCAGTACTCGGCAACCTTTTTGGTGGGGTCCTCGTCGATGTTGACGCTCCAGGCGTCGCCGTCGACACCCCACCAGGAGGCACC
>JBKJVX010000017.1:0-10301 GCA_046717065.1 Arthrobacter sp.
GCTCGGAACCCTCAACGGCCTGCTGGTCACCGTGGCCAAGGTGCCCGCCCTGGTGATCACCCTGGGCACACTCTACGTTTTCCGCGGGCTGAACAACGCTTGGGCGGGCGGCAAACAGTACTTCGCCGGGGACCGGCCGGACGCCTTCGGGGCGCTGTCCGTGGACACCGTGCTGGGCTTTCCCATCATCACGCTGCTGGCCATCGCCGTAGTCATCGCAGTGGCTGTCTACATGTCCGGCACCCGCCCCGGCCGGGACCTCTACGCCATCGGTTCAGATCCCGAAGCGGCAAAGGTTTTTGGCATCAGGGTGTCCAAACGGGTGTTCCTGGCTTTCCTGGCCAACGGGGCCCTGGCCGGCCTCGCCGGTGTGCTCTACGCGAGCCGCTTCAACTCCGTTGGCGCCACCACCGGTGCAGGAATGGAGCTCGACGTCGTCGCCGCGGCCGTAGTGGGCGGCGTGGCCATCTTTGGCGGCAGCGGCTCGGTGGCCGGCGCAGCCCTCGGTGCCCTGCTCCTCACCACTATCACCAGCTCCCTCACGGCATTGCGGGTGGACAAGTTCTGGCAGCAGGCCATCGTGGGCATCCTGATCCTCACCGCCATCATCATCGACCGTGTGGCCAGCCTACGAACAGCCAGGAAACTACGGATAAGCGAGGCCCGGAATGTCTGAGACCACCACTCCCCGAAGCGATGCTCTGCCGGCAGCCCCGGCGCCCGTTGCGGACAGCACTAAGCCGCTCGCCACCGAACCCAAAGGCAGGACGGGTGCGGCGCGCATCCTGGCCAGCCGCGACGCCATCACCATCTATGCCCTGGTCGCGTTCCTGGTTTATGCGGCAATCGCCATCCCACGCTTCGCCTCGCCGGTCACCACGGGGTTCCTCCTCCTGGACGTTATCCCGGTCCTGCTGATCGCCATGCCAATGACGCTGATCATCATCACGGGGGAGATAGACCTCTCCGTGGCGAGCACCGCAGGCCTCACGAGCGCCCTGATGGGCGTGCTCTGGGCAGGCGGGATGGACATCTGGCTGGTACTCGCCATCAGCCTGCTGGCAGGAGTGGTGGCCGGGATGTTCAACGGCGTCCTCATCGCCGTCCTTGGCCTGCCGTCGCTCGCGGTCACCATCGGCACCCTGGCACTCTTCCGCGGGTTGGCCCTCGTGGTGATCGGAGACAACGCGGTGGCCAACTTCCCCAAGGCACTGACCGCCTTCTTCACCTCCAAGCTCGGCGGCACCGGCATCCCCACGGTGATGATCGGCGTCGTACTCATCATGGTGTTCTTCGGAGTCCTGCTCCATTTCACGCCTTTTGGGCGCGGGCTGTATGCCATGGGCTACAGCAAGGAGGCAGCCAACTTCGTAGGCATCAACGTGGCGCGGAGCAAATTCTGGCTCTATGTGGCCTCCGGCGCGGTGTCAGCCCTGGCCGGAATCTACTGGACGCTGCGCTACACCAGTGCGCGCAGCGACAACGCATCCGGCCTGGAACTGGCCGTCATCGCTGCTGTGCTCCTCGGCGGCGTCTCGATCTTCGGCGGCAAGGGCACTATTCCCGGGGTGATTGCCGGCGTGCTGCTGATCGGCAGCCTGAACTATGCCCTGCGCCTGGGGAGGGTGTCCGACGTCGTCCTCATTACCGTGACTGGCCTGCTGCTCATTTTCTCGGTGGTGGCACCCAGCATCGGCGCCGCCGTCCGGGAATGGCGGCACACCCGGCGGGTCCGGCAGAGCTTCAGCCGGAGCACAACCGCCGGCAGCGGCAGGGCACCTGATGGCCTCCAGTGAACCGACCGCAGCCAACCGACCGCACCGTGAACCGACCGCACCGTGAACCGACAGCACCGTGATCCGACCGCACGAGGGAAAAGGAAAAACAATGATGTTGAACCGAAAAAGCACCGGCAGGCGCGCACACTTCGCTCCGCTGGTGGCCATAACGGCCGCCGCGGGGCTGGCCCTGGCGGCGTGCAGCGGCGGCACGGGAACAACGGGGGAGACCTCCGCCGCCGTTGAAGACCAGAAAATCACGTTCATCCCCAAACAGCTGAACAACCCCTACACCGACGTTGTCCTCGGCGGCGGAAAGGACGGCGCCCAGGAAGCCGGGTTTGCCTCCTCCCAGGTGGTTGGCCCCCTCGAAGCGTCGGCGTCCAGCCAGGTCTCATTCATCAACGCCGAAACCCAGGCGGGGACCAACGTCATCGTCATCGCCGCCAACGATCCCGACGCCGTCTGCACGGCTTTGGGCGAGGCCCGTTCCGCCGGTGCCAAGATCGTCGCTTTCGACTCGGACGCCAACCCCGACTGCCGCGATGTGTTCATCAGCCAGGTGGTAGCGAAGGAGGTGGCCCTGATCCAGACGAAGCTGATCGCCGATCAGATCGGCGGTTCGGGTGAGATCGCCATCCTGTCCGCCACGGCAAACGCCACCAACCAGAACGAATGGATCAAGTTCATGGAGGAGGACCTGGCGTCCAACCCGGCCTACAAGGACATCAAGCTGGTAGCGAAGGTCTACGGCGACGACGATGACACCAAGTCGTTCCAGGAAGCCCAGGGCCTGCTGCAGGCGCACCCGAACCTGAAGGGCATCATTTCGCCCACAACCGTGGGTATCGCCGCCACCGCCCGTTACCTCTCCACTTCGGCCTACAAGGGCAAGGTTGCGCTGACCGGACTGGGGTTGCCCAACGAGATGCGGCCGTTCGTCAAGGACGGCACCGTCAAGGAGTTTGCCCTCTGGGATCCCGCCCAGCTCGGATACGTCGCTGCGTTCGCCGGCAAGGCCCTTGTGGAGGGAAAGATCACCGGCGCTCCCGGCGACACGTTCACTGCAGGGGAGTTGGGGGACCGGACCATCGAAGAAGGCGGCCTGGTCATTGTTGGCCCGCCAACCGTCTTCAACGCCCAGAACATCGACCAGTACAACTTCTAGCGCATTGGTGCTCAGGCCGGGCGGGCTCCTCCAGTCGCCCGGTCTTCTGTGCCCCGCGCTGCTCTAAGCCAGCGGAATGGAAAGTGTTATGCCGCCCACCAAGAAGAACGCTGCTGCCTTACTGGAGCCCCATCGGCGGCGGCCAACCCGGATCGGCCTGGTGTCCGGAGGGCTGGGAGCCTACTGGCCCCAGTTCCCCGGCCTCCTGCCGCAGCTGCAGGAATCAGCCCGGTACGTCACGGCGCGCTTCAAGGAGCTGGACGCGGAGGTGGTGGACGCAGGATTCATCTCCGACGCCACCCAGGCCGTAACGGCGGGAGAAAAACTTCGGCAGGCCGACTGCGACCTGATCGTCATCTTCCTCGCCACCTACCTGACCTCCTCGATGGTTCTGCCGGTGGCCCAGCGCTCCGGAAGCCCGGTACTGGTGATCGACCTCCAGCCCACCGAAGCGATGGACCATGCGACCTTCGATACGGGCGCCTGGCTCGCGTACTGTGGCCAATGCCCGGTCCCGGAGGTGGCGAACGTCTTCCGCCGGGCGGGGATCGACTTCCGGTCCGTCTCCGGGCATCTGAAGCAGGATTCCGCCTGGGAACGCATAGATCGGTGGGTGCACGCCGCCGGCGTCCGCGCGAGGCTTCGGAACGCGCGGCACGGCCTTATGGGCCACCTCTATCCGGGCATGCTGGACGTCGCCACCGACCTGACTACGGTTTCCGCTACATTCGGTTCGCACGTTGAAGTGCTCGAGTTTGATGACCTGCGTGAGCGCGTGAAGGCTGTCACCGACGCCGAGGTGTCCGAACGGCTCGACCTGGCGCGGGAGTTGTTTGTGCTGGATGAGTCGGTCAACGACGACGACTTCGCCTGGGGTGCCAGGGTCTCCGTGGGCCTGGACCGGCTGGTGGAGGACTTCGACCTGGACTCGGTGGCCTACTACCACCGCGGGCTGGCGGGAGAACAGCACGAGCGGCTGGGCGCCGGCATGATCCTGGGCTCCTCCATCCTTACCGCGCGAGGCATTCCGATGGCGGGGGAGTACGAGCTGCGGACTTCAATCGCCATGCTTGCTGCCCAGGCCATCGGCGCCGGCGGTTCGTTTACGGAGATCCAGGCGCTGAACTTTTTCGACAACGTGGTGGAAATGGGACATGACGGACCCGCCCACCTGGCCGTCTCGTCGAAGGATCCACTCCTGCGCGGGCTCGGCGTCTACCACGGAAAGCGCGGCTGGGGAGTTTCAGTGGAGTTCGACGTCCAGCCTGGACCGGTCACCACTCTCGGCCTGGGCCAGGACCCCGACGGCAGCTACCTCTTTGTAACATCGGAAGGCACCGTGGTGCCAGGCCCGCTGCTGGCCATTGGCAACACCACATCGCGCGTGGATTTTGGTGGCGATCCCGGCCTCTGGGTTGACCTGTGGAGCCAGACCGGAACGGGCCACCACTGGGCCCTGTGCCTGGGTCATCGGGCTGCCGACATCAAGGCTGCCGCCTCCCTTCTGGCCATCGAACACCGGCACGTGTCGCTCCCCTAAGGGCCGAAATTTATTCAGGACAAAGGGGCTCGTCAGCCGGGGTTTAGGGTTTCGGCAGAAAGAAAAATTACTAAGTAGACTTCCCTTTTGATGGTAAGCATGCTTACGGTATGGGGGCAGCTAGCGAGAGCCTCCAGCAGAGGGGGCGGAGACTGAGTGCCGGGACAACCGGTGCCGGGACATCCAATCGCTAGCTAATGCCCAGCGCAACGACACATCCAAGGAGACGTCATGCTCAACCGGGAAAACATTGAAAGCCTGCTCAACAAGGGCGGCAACGTCGTCGGTTCCGATGGCGAGAAGATCGGCTCGATTGGCCAGCTTTACGCGGACGACGATACGGGTGAGCCCACCTGGGTCACCGTCAAAACGGGACTTTTCGGCACGTCCCAGTCCTTTGTCCCCGTTGAGGGCGCGCACAGCCAGGGCGACGACCTGGTGGTGCCGTACAGCAAGGACCAGGTCAAGGACGCCCCGCGCGTCGACGTCGACGGGCACCTTACCCCTGAGGAAGAGGACCGCCTGTACACCTACTACGACCGCGGTGCCCGGACCTACTCCGACACCCGCGACGACACCCGCGAAGACGTGGACCTGCAGGGCGACGCCGACTTGAACGCCGGCACTCCCAACGCCGGTACCGCCGGCTACGCATCCGGCACCGGCACCGGCACCGGCACCGCGGGCTACGCTTCTGACCGCGGCACCGTGGGCCACGACACTTCCGGCCCCACCACCGATGACGCCATGACCCGTTCCGAGGAACAGCTCCGCGTCGGTACCGAGCGTGAAGCTGCCGGCCGGGCAAGGCTCCGCAAGTACGTCACCACGGAAAACGTCACCAAGACGGTTCCGGTGCAACGTGAAGAAGTCCGCCTGGAGCGGGAGCCCATCACGGACGCCAACCGCGGCGCGGCACTTGATGGCCCGGACATCAGCGAGGAAGAACACGAGGTGGTCCTGCACGAGGAACGCCCCGTGGTGCAGAAGGAAACGGTTCCGGTAGAGCGCGTCCGCCTGGACAAGGACGTGGTACAGGAGGACGTCACGGTCAACGAGGAAGTCCGCAAGGAGCACATCGAGGCCGACGGCCACGGTCTCGACCGCGACCAGCGCCGCTGACATATCCGCTCGCGTTCTGCTGACGCGCCGTTGAACGGACCGGCGCTGAACGGGCCCGCACAGCGACCGACGCCGGGAGTCCACTTGGGGGCTCCCGGCGTCGTTGTGCATGCGGAACTTTCTCATTGTGCCGGGCCGGCCTGCTGCTGGTGCGGGCGGGCCTCGGAGATGCAGGTGCAGCCGCGCTGGAAGCGGCGACTGCACCAGCCAGTAGGACGAATATCTTCAGAACTTAGGGTTCTTCTTTCATTCGCGGCTCCTGTTTTCCCGGGTTACGGATTCCGGGTTATGTCCTGTCCGCGGTCGTATTCCGCGAGAACAGCCAGCCAGCAACAATCATCACGATGCCCAGCACCAGGTGCGTCCAGTTGTCCATCATGTTCAGCGACAGGAAATTCGCCGCTGAGTCCACTCCGACAATGAGCCCGAAGATAGCCAGGACGATGTACAGCGCGCCTGCTCCCAGGAGGAAATTCCGTGCTCCATGTTCTGTGCGGGACATAGCCCAGCCGGTTGCGCCGATGGCCAGTTGCACAATGTTGAGCAGCATGGACACCTGGAACAGCCCCAGGAACATGGCGTGCGAAGCCGGACCGAGGAACATCAGTTCGCTGTATTGTGTGGTGACGCCCGGGATGAAGCCCAGGAGTCCCACCAGCATCAGAACAATTCCCACTCCCATGCCCACGTTCTGGACGTCTGCCCGTCCAAAGTGAACGCCGTGCGCATGGTGGGATGCGGTAGTCATTTCTTGCCTCCAACCACTAATTTGTGGACGGTTAAATTTTACGGCGGGCGCAGGTAAAAAGCGCCGTTGCAAGGCTCATCGAAGGTATGGCTCAGGCATGGCGCCTGTCGGTCCCGGGCCGGGCGGCGCCGCCGTGACACCATGGAAAACGATGAAACTGCGCGCAGATCAGACCGGAGACCGTGGCCTTCCCATGCCTTTGTGGCTGCAGGGTGCCCTCGAAACGGCCCAGGCAGCCATCATCTCGGCACTGGTGGTGCTTGCTCCGATCATTGTGGTCTGGGCTACCGCCGGGTTCCAGGACGGCGCCGTTGATTTTCTTGCCCGCCTGGCCGGGCAGTCCTGGCTGCTGGTTCACGGGGTTCCACTGGAACTCATTGCTGTCGGCCCGGACGCCGCCAACTCCGGCTCTGGGCTGCTCACGCTTTTTCCGCTTGGCTTGACCATGATCCCGTTCTTACTCGCCTGGCGCGCGGGCCGCCGGCTGGCCCGGGCCTCCTACACGGACCAGCTGTGGCAAGCACTCCTCGGTTCCTGGCTGGTGTATTCCGCCTTCGGAGCGGCAACAGGCTTCATCTGCCGCACGCCCGACGTCGCCATTAATCCCTGGCACGCGATGTTCATCCCCCTCATTCCCTACGCCCTCGGTATGGTGATCGGCGCCCGCCGTGAGGCAGGCTCCTGGAGCCGGCTGATCGGCGTCGACGCCGTGGACTGGATTTCCCGCACCAGCCAACATTCGCGCTGGGCAGGGTCCTACCTCGCCTCCGCCGCGACGGCCGGTTTTGTGGCGGTGCTGTCAGCACTGGCGCTGGCCGCGTTGCTGCTGGCTGTAGACCTGTTCATCCACTGGAACCTGGTGGTTGCGGTTTATGAAGCGCTCGACGCCGGGGCGGTGGGAGGTGCCGCCCTCACCGTTGCGCAACTGGGGTTCCTGCCCAACCTGGTTGTCTTTGCGTTGGCCTGGTCATCCGGCTCCGGCTTCGCGATGGGCCTCGGTTCCCACGCGGGCCCGCTCGGCACTGCTGTTGGCCCGCTGCCTTCAATCCCGGTGCTGGCTGCCATCCCGTCCGGAACGTTGGATTACGCCTTCGTTGCCCTGATCGTTCCTATTCTGGCCGGCGTGCTGGCGGGTTGGTGGTTCCTGCGCGAAGGGGAAAACCATTTCGACGAGTGGCTTGCTATCAAGGTCCGCGCACGCTGGTTCACAGCTACCGTTTCGACGTTGGTGCTGGGCGTGCTGTGCGGGCTGGCCGCAGGGCTGCTGACCGCCGGTTTGGCCTGGCTGGCACGGGGCTCGGCCGGAATCGGGCGCCTCACGGACATCGGTCCCGATCCGTTCTGGACGGGTGTCTGGGTGGCGGCGGAGGTGGGCGCCGGCGTCGTGATTGGCTACGCAGCGGGACCCTGGCTGGAACGGGAGCATGCGGCAAAGGAAGCCGACGCCGAACTGGTCCGGTAGTTTTGGGAGCTGCCGCCTGCAGGGGAAGGGCCGGCGCCTAGGGGAGCTGCGAGGGCAGCGATCCTTCCAGCTGCACCCGGCATGCCGACTGTGCCTGGTCCGTGAGCGCCCGGCCAACACACGCCTGGTACTCGCGTACTTCGTCGAAGAACAGTGCTGTGACCAGGATCAGCAGCACCATGATCGCTGCCACCACCAGCCCCGAGATGGTGCCGATAAGGACAAGGCGGGACTCCTTCAGCCGGGCGGCCCGGACCAGCAACACCACGCCGAGGGCAATGCTGGCGGCTGTAAGGAGTGCGGTGAGCCAGAGGTAGCTGACGTCCAGCTGGTAGACAAAGAAGGCGCCCAGCACCGTCACCACGAAGATCCGGAACAGGGTGTGGGTTTTGCCGAGCGAGGCCTTTGCTGCCTCGCTGAGCGGCTGTTTTGTGCGCTGCCGCCCGGCCGGTTCCGGTGTGCTGTTCATGTTTTCCAGCCTACGCGAGCCTGCCCATAAGCTAGTGCCATGCGCATCGTAGTCCTCGTTTCCGGAACCGGGTCCAATCTTCAGGCAGTCATCGACGCGGTTCAGGTAGGGGCGCTGGATGTTGAAATCGCCGCAGTGGGGGCCGACCGGCCGGGTACCTTCGGGGTGCAACGGTCCGCAGCAGCCGGCATTCCCACGTTTGTGGTGGACTTCAAGGCCTATGCGGACCGGGCAGAGTGGAATGCTGCGCTGACCGAGGCCGTAGCGGCGTTCGAACCGGATGTGGTGGTCTCCTCCGGTTTCATGCGGATCGTCAGCCCGGAGTTCATTGACGCCTTCAACGGCAAGTACCTCAACACCCACCCTGCGCTGCTCCCGGCCTTCCCGGGCGCCCACGGCGTGCGGGATGCCATGGCGTACGGCGTGAAGGTCACCGGCTGCACCGTGCACTGGGCCGACGCCGGCGTGGACACCGGGCCCATCATCGCCCAGGAGGCCGTGGCCATCGAGGAGTCCGACACCGAGGAAACCCTGCACGAACGCATCAAGGTGGTGGAGCGCCGGCTCCTGGTGTCCACCCTGGCCTCGCTCGCTGCCACTGCAAAGTCCCCCAAATAGCTCACAATTGTTGGCGCAACCGCTGCCAGTCAGTTGGGCGACCTTAGCGGCGGCTTTCCGGGCGGAAACCAAGTAGTCGGTTCCCAAAAGCGAGTACAGGGGCAAAGAGACGGGTAGCAACGGGGAAAAGACAGGTATACGGCTAGCGGTAAATCGCTGGTTTCAGGAGTGGTGCAGGCCATAGTCTGGCGCGATCACATCCGCTTTTTCTAACCCTGGGGGCTCCAATGTCTCGATTCAACCTTGCTAAAACCAGTCCGAAAGTTCTTTGTCTCACTGGTGTGCTCCTCCTCGGAACCGGGGCCGTAACTGCCGCCTTCGCGTCGTCGACGACGTCTGCCAGCGAGATCAAGGGCTGCTACAACAACAGCAATGGCGGAGAACTGCGGGTCCTTGCCGCCGGGGCCTCCTGCGACCTCAAAAAGGAGACCGCAATCTCCTGGAACATCCAAGGGATCCAGGGCGAGAAGGGTGCCACCGGAGAGGCCGGGGCCCAGGGTGAGAAGGGCGACACCGGTGCCACCGGAGAGACCGGGGCCCAGGGTGAGAAGGGCGACACCGGAGAGACCGGGGCCCAGGGTGAGAAGGGCGACACCGGAGAGACCGGGGCCCAGGGTGAGAAGGGCGACACCGGTGCCACGGGTGCTCAGGGCATCCAGGGCGAGACCGGTGCCACGGGTGCTCAGGGCATCCAAGGTGACAAGGGCGAGACCGGCGAGACCGGTGCCGTCGGGGCGACCGGCGCCCAGGGTGACAAGGGCGACACCGGCGAAACTGGCGCGACGGGCGCGACGGGCGCAGACGGCGCCGTCGGGCCGGCAGGTCCTGCCGGCGCCACGGGGGCAACCGGGGCAACCGGCGCGGCGGCTTCGACGAGTGTCTCTGTGGTCACGGCGACCGGATCCGGCGCTGTGGTGACGGCGTCGTGCACCGGAGGCAAGACCGCCGTCTCGGGCGGCTACAGCCTGACTGGCAACAGCAACACCGCGATGTCGAGCCAGCCGGTGATGACCGGGACAACGCCCACGGGCTGGACCGTTACGCAAAGGAGCACGGGGACTATGACGGTTTACGTCACCTGCATCCAGTAGTTCCTGCCAGCCACACACCGACGGCGTCCCTCAGCAACAAAATCTGAGGGGCGCCGTCGTGCGTTGAGCGGGCGGGGGAGGGGCCTACTCGAGTCGGCGGTGCTTGGTCTCGGGGGAGAAAAACGCCATCCACAGCACGGCAACCAGCACCAAGCCGCCGGCTAGGGCGAATGACGTTGCCAGGCCCAGTTCCGGCCAGAAGTAATTCGCGAAAATGAGCGGGCCGAAGCCAGCCCCCAGCCGGGAGAACGTCGACGCCCAGCCAAAGCCGGTGCCGCGCAGCTCGGTCGGATAGAGCTCCGAGA